>JAEYTO010000049.1 GCA_023433925.1 Pseudomonadota bacterium
TTATTCCACAGCCTGAAGAACCTGGAGGACCATCCCGAGATAACCAAATCGATCTCGGGATGGTCTTGGATAGTTAACGCAATTCCTATTTAGAATTAGAATGAAACGATCGCGAGCCAGGATGGCCGGATGCGCGGCATCTGTTAATAAAAGGGATTCCAAAGGGGCACGCCCCTTTGGCGGGTGGGGTGCGGGGAGGGCGGCGCCCTCCCCGATTCGTCTTCTCTTATCTCCGGATCATCTGCTCGCGGTCCGGGCCGACCGAGACCATGGTCACGGGCACGCCGAGCAGCTCCTCCAGGCGCAGGAGGTAGCGCCGGGCGTTCTCGGGCAGCTCATCCCAGGCGCGCACGGCCGAGGTGTCCTCGCTCCAGCCTGGCATGGTCTCGTAGACCGGCTCCACCTCGGCCAGGGCGTTCTCGGCCTGGGGCGGATAGTTGTAGACCTGGCCCTTGTAGCGGTACTCGACGCACAGCTTGAGGGTCTGCATGCCGTCGAGCACGTCGAGCTTGGTCACGCAGATGTCGGTGGGGCCGTTGAGGCGCACGGACTCGCGCAGGACGCAGATGTCCAGCCAGCCGCAGCGGCGCTTGCGGCCCGTGGTGGCGCCGAACTCATGGCCGCGGGTCTGCATGTATTCGCCGTCCGCGTCGAACAGCTCCGTGGGGAACGGCCCGGAGCCCACGCGCGTGGTGTAGGCCTTGACGATGGCCACGATGCGGTCCAGGAGCCGGGGCGAGCAGCCCGCGCCGGCCGCGGCGTTGCCGGCCACGCAGATGGACGAGGTCACGAACGGGTAGGTGCCGTGGTCGATGTCCAGGTGCGTGCCCTGGGCGCCCTCGAAGAGCACGTTGGCGCCCTTGCCCACACACTTCTGGATCTCGCTCGACACGTCGGCGAGGTAGGAGGCGGTGCGCTCGGCGAAGGGCCTGACCTGCTCGAAGACGTCATCGGCCGCCAGGGGCTTGGCTCCGTAGAGCTCCAACAGGGCGTTCTTCTCGACCAGGGCGCCCGCGATCTTGCGCCGCAGGAGCGCGAGGTCGGCCAGGTCGCTGGCGCGGATGCCCGTGCGCGCGGCCTTGTCCTCGTAGCAGGGGCCGATGCCGCGGCCCGTGGTGCCTATCTTGCCGTCCTTCTTGGCCGCCTCGCGCGCCGAGTCGAGCAGGCGGTGGTAGGGCATGATCACGTGGGCCTTGCGGCTGACCATGAGCCGGCCGGGCGAGGCGTCGATGTCCTGGGCGGCGAGCTTGTCCAGCTCCTGGCAGAAGACTTCGGGGTCGATGACCACACCGTTGCCGATGAGGCAGACCTTGCCAGGATGGAGGATCCCCGAGGGGATGAGGTGCAGGATGAGCGTGCGGCCCTTGACCACCAGGGTGTGGCCGGCGTTGTTGCCGCCCTGGAAGCGCACGACCGCGTCGGCCTCGCGCGTGAGCAGGTCCACGATCTTGCCCTTGCCCTCATCGCCCCATTGGGCGCCGATGACCACGATGTTTGACATTTACAACTCCTTGCATCAGCATGTCCGCTAGACGGACGAGGATCGCTCTGCTTGCGGAAAATAGCGCTCATGCGTAAAGGACTCTTCCCGTTCCTGTCAATGTGCGCAAGCGGGTTTCCACAAGCCGCCGCCCCATGAGGACATACACCTTCCAGCACATCTTCCGTATCCGCCGCATATTCTGGACCCGTGGGCGCATGATCGCCGCCGGGATGGCGCTCCTGGTCCTGGCCGCTGCCTGGTTCATTCTGTACCGCGACGTGTTCTTTCCGGGCCAGGTGCTGCGCGTGGCCGCGCCCGACATGGAGATCTTCCAGGCCCGGTTGAACCCTTACGGCTCCGGGCCGCAACGCGAACTCTTGGAGAGCTTCTGCGCCGAGCACGACCTGCAAGCCCGCTGGATACCCATCCGAGGCTGGGAGGACGGCTGGCGCTTGCTGGCCCAGGGCAGGGCCGACGTGCTCCTGGGCCATGGCGCGGCGCCGCCCGAGGGCCTGGCCGACAAAGGCATCGTCGCGGGACCGGTGCTCGCCGAGAGCCAGGCGCTCATCCTGCACAACGCAGAGACCTTCGGCCCGCGAACGCCCTTCACGCCCTGCGACACGCCGTTCCTTTACCAGAGCTCGCCGGCCATCGAATCCCTGCTCGGCGGGCTCTGCCCCGACCGCGAGGAGCCTGTGCCGGGCAGCCCCCTGGAGAGCGTCCATCTGCTGCCCATGTTCGAGGCCCTGGCCGGAGGCGAGGCCCGCCTCGGGGTGGCGGACGAGGACTCTTTCCGCCTCTGGAGCCCGCTCTTCCCGCAGATCCAGGCCACCAAGGCCCTGCCCACGGCCATTCAGACCCGCTGGTACATCTCGACCCGCCGCAAGTGGCTGGCCGACGCCCTGATGGAGTTCCAGGCCCGCGAAGGGCTGGGCCGCGAGCTGGCCAGGCTGGAAGGCCGCTACTGGGGCTTCTTCCCCCAGGACACGAGCGCCTACGAGCTGGCCTACATCCGCCGTGTGGTGCGCAACGTGCTCCCCCGCTACACCGAGGCCATCCTGGAGGCGGCCAAACGCGACCATATCGATCCGCTGCTCCTCGCGGCGGTCATCTACCAGGAGTCGCGCTTCCGCTCCCGCGCGCGCAGCCATACTGGCGTGCGCGGGCTCATGCAGCTCAACATGGACACGGCCCGCGTGGTGGGCGTGACCAACCGCCTGGACCCCTTGCAGTCCATCCACGGCGGCAGCAGCTATCTACGCATGCTCAACGATCGGCTCAAGCCCGCGATCAAGGACCCCTGGGAACGCTGGTTCATGACCCTGGCGGCCTACAACCAGGGGCTGGGGCACACCGAGGACGCCATGCGGCTGGCCATCAGGAAGGGGCTGGAGCCCGACCGCTGGCGCGGGGTCAAGCAGGCCTTCAGGCTCCTGACCAAGAAGGAGTACTACAAGCAAGCGAAGTACGGCTACACGCGGGGCTTCGAGGCCGAATCCTACGTGGACAGCATCCGCTACTTCTACTACGTGCTCTACTCGCTAAGCCTCGTCCCGGGACCGGAAGCGGACCAGCTTGCCCCGCTTGCCGGAGCCGTGCCTCCTGACTGGCCCGAGACCTGAGCCCGCGGCCTTGCCGCTGCCGCCGGCCGGTCCGGTGAAGCGAGAGCCTTCCCCGGACGGCTTGCGCGCGTGCTCAGGCAGGCCGGCGCCCGGCGCCTGGGCCGGCTTGGGCGAAGGGGCGGGCTCGACGGCTTCCGTCCTGGCCGGCTCGCGCGGCCGGACAGTTCCGGCCCACTGATGGTTGAAGAGCTGATTCTTCATGCGCACGGACTGAATGAAGGAGAGCACGAGCACGGCCTCCTCCCAGCGCTCGCTGGGCTCGAAGGCGCGCACGATACCGGCGTACTTCTCCCACAGACTTGTGAGCGAGGCCTCGTCCAGGCTGCGCAGTTGACGGGCCATCTTTATCAGGGCCTTCTCCACCGTGTGCTCCTCCATCTCGTATCGGCGGGCAAGCCTAGCAGAAAGCGCCCCACGGGCCAATGGGCAATTTGCCCAGCGGCCCGGTTCCTGCTATGTACTCCGCTTCGCCGGAAAGGCCGGCGGCCGTGACCCGGCGCTTCCACCATCCCATGCCGAGAGGAACGCACCATGAGCGACTTGAAATCCATGTACCGCGCCATGAGCGAGGACCCGTTCCCGGAAGACCTGACCCTCCGCCTGGGAGACCAGGAGCTTGTCTTTCGCAAGCGCGCCTGGAACATCGGCGGCGAGCGCAAGGGGCTGCGCTACGGCGAGAACCCGGACCAGCCCGCGGCCATGTACGAGCTCGCCTCGGGCGGGCTCACGCTCGACGGCGTGGCCTTTCGCGGCCCCGGCCAGGGGCTCGTGTCGGCGCTCACCGAGGAGCACATGCTCCAGGCCGGCAAGCATCCGGGCAAGACGAACCTGACCGACGTGGACAACGGCCTGAACATTCTCCAATACCTGTCGGCCAAGCCCGCGGCTGTCATCCTCAAGCACAACAACCCGTGCGGCGCGGCCTGGACCGATGACGGCCTGGCCACGGCGCTGGCGCGCGCCTTCGAGTCCGACCGCATCGCGGCCTTCGGCGGCGCGGTGGTCGTCAACCGGACCCTGGACCAGGCCACGGCCGAAATCATCGACTCGGCCTACTTCGAGGTCGTGGCCGCGCCCGACTACGAGCCCAAGGCCCTGGAGACCCTCACGCGCAAGAAGAGCCTGCGCATCCTCAAGATACCCGGCATCGCCCGCCTGAGCGAGCTTGTGGGCCAGCCATTCCTGGACCTCAAGTCGCTCATGGACGGCGGCCTCGTGGCCCAGCTTTCCTTCCGCAACCGCATCCTGAAGGCCGAGGATTTCATCCCGGCCAGGGCCGACAAGGATGGAGCGGCCTATCTCGCGCGCACGCCCGACAAGCGGGAGGCCGAGGACCTGCTCTTCGCCTGGGCCGTGGAGGCCGGCGTGACCTCCAACTCGGTCATCTTCGCCAAGAACGGAGCCACGGTGGCCATCGGCACCGGCGAGCAGGACCGCGTGGGCTGCGTGGAGCTGACCATCCACAAGGCCTACACCAAATACGCCGACTTGCTGGCCTTCAGGGAGCACGGCCTGTCGCTCTATGGGCTCAAGGACAAGGCCAAGGCCGACGAGGGCGCGGCCAGGACCCTGGCCGACATCGAGCGTCGCACGGCCGAGGCGCGTGGCGGCCTGCCGGGCAGCGTGCTCGTGTCCGACGGATTCTTCCCCTTCCGCGACGGCGTGGACGTGGCCCTGGCGCAGGGCGTCACGGCCATCGCCCAGCCGGGCGGCTCCATCCGCGACCACGAGGTCATCGCGGCCGTGAACCAGGCCAAGCCCCAGGTGGCCATGGTCTTCACCGGCCAACGCTCGTTCAAGCATTAGGGTATTTGCGAATCAACCGAGAGAGGGCGCGCCGCCCTCTCTCAGGTCATCCGCAAAGTGCGCTGGCCCGGCCGGGGAACCAGTTTCCCTCGGTCCGGTTTTACCGTACAATCTACAGGTCAGCGCCCGGCGCGGCCCGGAATCCGCCTGCGTCAGGACGCCACGCGTCCGCCAGGCGGCAAACGCCACAGGATGTGAA
>JAEYTO010000083.1 GCA_023433925.1 Pseudomonadota bacterium
TGATCGAGATCGGGGCATCATTCCGCTTCGGGCGGGTCATGGTTTTCCTTCGTTGGTGGTTTTTGGCTTAAGCACCAAACCACTTACCATGATCCGCCTTTTTGCTGAACTCTTCGGACACTACCCCTTCTGAGCGCCCCCCTGTAGCCACAAACTCGCGACGAAACGCCGGCTGCGCGCCCTTCGCCGGAGGGGGCGTCGCTTCGCAGGGGGCGCGCCGGTTTCACCGTAGATCCTTGGCGCGGCGCCTGACTGCCTGACTGCGGAGGCCGGACGCGCCTCAATGCCTCAGTCGCATCCGCCAACGCGGTCGGTTCGCGCGGCGCGCGTCGCACAAAAAGAAAACGCCGCGCCTGAAATCAGGCGCGGCGTTGAAGTCTTTTCTCGAACGACTGGCTTAGCTCGCCTCGGTCACGGCGACTTCCGGCTCCGGAATATCGGCGCCAAACGGCAGGCTGATGCGGAGCTTCTTGTACGCCGGCAGACCCGTGCCCGCCGGGATGAGGTGGCCCATGATCACGTTCTCCTTAAAGCCCTTCAGGTTGTCGATCTTGCCGAGGGTCGAGGCATCGGTCAGCACGCGCGTCGTCTCCTGGAAGGAGGCGGCCGAGATGAAGCTTTCCGTCTCGAGCGAGGCCTTGGTGATGCCGAGCAGGATCGGCTCGGCTTCCGCCGGCTTGCCGCCCGCTTCCTCGATCCGCTTGTTGTCCGCCAGGAACGCCGCGCGGTCGATCTGCTCGCTCCAGAAGTACTCGCTGTCACCCGGGTCGGTGATGCGCACCTTCCGCAGCATCTGGCGGATGATGATCTCGATGTGCTTGTCGTTGATCGTCACGCCTTGCAGACGGTAGACCTCCTGCACCTGCGAGATGAGGAAGTCGTAGAGCGCGGACGGGCCGAGGATCTCCAGGATTTCGTGCGGATCGGCCGAGCCTTCGGTGAGGTGCTGGCCCTTGTGCACAACGTCTCCCGGTTGCACGATGATGTGCTTGCCGGTCGGGATGAGGTGCTCCTCTTCCTGCGACGTCTCCTCGTTACGCACGACCAGCTTGCGCTTGCCGCGAAGCGTACCCTCGAACGACACGACGCCATCGATGCGAGCCATCTCGGCCGCGTCCTTGGGACGGCGGGCCTCGAAGAGCTCGGCGACACGCGGCAGACCACCGGTGATGTCCTTGGTCTTGGACGCCTGGCGGGGAGTCTTGGCGAGCAGCGAGCCGGGGGCGATGATGTCACCCTCGTTGACGGCAATCTGGGCGCCGACCGGAATGGCGTAGGCGGCCAGCGGCTTGCCGGCCCCATCGCGCACCTCGATCTGCGGATTCAGATCCTCCTTGTGCTCGATGACGACCGTGGCGATGCGGCCCGACGCCTCGTCGAGTTCCCGCTTCACCGTCACACCCGGGATCATGTCCTTGAACACCAGCGTGCCACCCTTTTCGGACAGCACCGGCACGTTGTAGGGATCCCACTGCGCCAGCACCGTGTTCTTCTCGATCTGCTCGCCGTCACCGACGGGCAGATACGAACCGACCACGATGTTGTAGGTCTCGAGCTCGCGATCCTCGGCGTCGATGATCGCGATCGTGCCCGTCTTGTTGAGCACGATGCTGGCACCGTCGGCCGTGGGCACGAGGCGCAGCCCGCGGTAGCGGACCGTGCCGGCGGAGCGGACGCGGATTTCCGGCGTCTTGAAGCCGCCGGAAGCGACACCACCGATGTGGAAGGTGCGCATCGTGAGCTGCGTGCCGGGTTCACCGATCGACTGCGCGGCAATGATGCCGACGGAGTCGCCGACCTTCGCCATGCGATTCGTCGCCGGATTGATGCCGTAGCTCTTCGCGTCGATGCCGTTGCGGCTGGTCGACGTGAGCGGGGACATGACCTTCACGCGCTCGATGCCGGAGTCGACGATGCGAGTGGCCGTCTCTTCGGTGACCAGATCACCGGCGCCGATGAGCATTTCGGACGGGTTGAGCGGGTTGTAGATGTCGTCCGCCACGCAGCGGCCGACGATGCGCTCGCGGAGGCCGACGATCTCGTCGTCACCCTCGTAGATTGCCTTCTTCCAGATGCCGTCGCGGCTGCCGCAGTCGTCCTCGGCGATGATGACGTCCATCGCCACGTCGCACAGCTTGCGCGTGAGGTAACCGGCATCGGCGGTCTTGAGGGCCGTATCCGCCAGGCCCTTACGGGCACCGTGGGTGGAGATGAAGTACTCGAGCACCGTCAGGCCCTCGCGGAAGGAGGACAGGATGGGGCGTTCGATGATCTCGCCCGAGGGCTTGGCCATCAAACCGCGGGTACCGCACAGCTGGCGCACCTGCTGCTTGTTACCACGGGCGCCGGAATCCATCATGATGTACACCGGGTTCACCTCCGGACGGCCGTCGTTGGCTTCGAGCTTGGCGAAGACCTCCTTGGCGATCTTGTCCGTCGTGCCGGTCCACAAGTCGATGACCTTGTTCTTCCGCTCACCTTCGGTGATGATGCCCTTGTTGAACTGGGCTTCGACCTCGGCGATCTTCTTCCGGGTTTCGGCGACGATGTCCTTCTTCGAGTCCGGAATGATCATGTCGTCGATACCGATCGAGATGCCGGCCTGCATGGCGGTCTGGAAACCCAGCTCCTTCAGCTTGTCGAGCATCTCAACCGTCGCGACATCACCGGCCACCTTGTAGGTGTTCAGGATCAAGTCGCCCAGCTTCGCCTTCGGAACGGGGAAGTTCACGAAGCCGAGGCCTTCCGGCCAGATCTGGTTGAAGATCACGCGGCCCACGGTGGTGCGGATGACACGCTTCTCCTTGTTGCCGAAGACCGTGTCACGGCCCACGTCCGGATTCGGGATGTCGACCCAGTCGTGCATTGCCAGCGCCCCGTCCGCCTTGACGAACAGGACTTCCTGCAGTCCGGACAACAGCGGCACATGGACGCCCTTCGCCGGCTTGGTGCGCGGCTCGATCGTCAGGTAATACGCGCCGAGCACGATGTCCTGCGACGGCGTGAGGATCGGCTTGCCCGACGACGGCGAGAAGATGTTCGAGGTCGCCATCATGAGGAGCTTGCACTCCATGATTGCCTCCAGGGACAGCGGCACGTGCACCGCCATCTGGTCACCGTCGAAGTCGGCATTGTAGGCCGTACAGACGAGCGGATGGACGCGAATGGC
>JAEYTO010000092.1 GCA_023433925.1 Pseudomonadota bacterium
CCACTAGACCTTCTCCACGGTGACGCGGCCGAAGATGCCCGCGGGCCGGACGAGGAGGACGAGGATCAGCACCGTGAACGCGATGGCGTCGCGGTACTGGGAGGAGGTGTAGCCGGCGACGTACTCCTCGGCGAGGCCGAGCACGAGGCCGCCGACCATCGCGCCGGGCACGCTGCCGATGCCGCCGAGCACCGCGGCGACGAAGGCCTTGAGGCCGGACATGAGGCCGAAGAGCGGCTCGATCTTCGGGCGCGAGATGGCGTTGATGATGCCCGCCGCCGCCGCGAGGGCGCTGCCGAGGACGAACGTCCAGGTGATGATCCGGTTCACGGCGATGCCCATGAGGCCGGCGACCTGGGGGTCGAAGGAGACGGCGCGCATCGCCGTGCCGAAGCGGGTCCGGTAGACGATGTACTGGAGGCCGGCCATGAGGACGATCGCGAGGCCGAAGCCGACGAGGTCGTAGTTCGAGAAGGAGACGCCGAACACCTCGTAGCCGGCACGCGGGAGCAGGGTGGGGAAGACGCGGGGGCTCGGCCCGGGCGGGAACTCGATCGGCGTGCGGAACCACGGCGCGAGCTGGAAGCCGTTCTCGAGCAGGAACGAGACGCCGATGGCGGTGATGAGCGCGGTGAGCCGGGGGCGGCCGCGCAGCGGGCGGTAGGCGAAGCGCTCGATCACGAAGCCGAGCAGGCCGCAGATCACCATCGACCCGAGCGTCACGAGCGACGCCTTGATGAAGATCTCCCCGGCGCCCGGCGGGTCCGCCGAGAAGGGGCTGCGCACGCCGACGATCTGGCCGAGCCAGTAGCCGGAGAACGCGCCCACCATGTACACGTCACCGTGGGCGAAGTTGATGAGCTTCAGCACGCCGTAGACCATCGTGTAGCCGAGCGCGACCAGCGCGTAGATGGTCCCGACGGACAGGCCGTTCACGAGGTGCTGCAGGAACTCGGTCAAGGCACACCCGGGCGTCGAGGGAGGGGCGCGAGCATGACAAAGGGGGCAGGGGACCCGCAAGGGCCCCCTGCCCCCCGGTCGTCACGGGCCGGCGGCGGCCGGCGCTACGGGTCGACGGTGGCGACGTACTTCGGCTTGTTGTTCTCGATCCCGATCACCACGGCGGACTTCACCGGGTTGTGGTCCTGGTCGAGCGTGATGGTGCCGGCCACGCCCGGGAAGTCCTTCGTCGCGGCGATCGCGTCCTTGAGCGCCGGGCCGGTGAGGTCCGGGGCCCGCTTCATCGCGTCGATCGCGACGAGCGCGGCGTCGTAGCCGAGCGCGGCGAGCGCGTCCGGGATCTGGCCGTAGGCCTCCTGGTACTTCTTCACGAACTCCTGTACGCGGGGCTCCGGGCTCTCGTGCGTGTAGTGGTTCGAGAAGAAGCTGCCGTCGAGCGCGCCCTGGGCGATCTCGTAGAGCTTCGTCGAGTCCCAGCCGTCGCCGCCCGCGAGCGGGACCTTGATGCCGAGCTCGCGCGCCTGGCGGCCGGCGAGGGCGACGTCGGTGTAGTAGGCCGGGACGTAGATGAGCTCGGGCTTGCGGTTCTTGATGGTGGTGAGCTGGGCCTTGAAGTCCTGGTCGCCGGCCTTGAAGGACTCGTCGGCGACGATCGTCCCGCCGAGCTCCTTGAACTTGGCGGCGAAGAAGTCGGCGAGCCCCACCGAGTAGTCGTTCCCGACGTCGCGGAGGATCGCGGCCTTCGTGAGCTTCAGGTTCTCGCGCGCGAACTTCGCCATCACCGTGCCCTGGAACGGGTCGATGAAGCAGACGCGGAACACGTACGGGCGGGTCTTGTCGCCGTCCTTGGTGACGCGCGGGTTGGTGGAGGTCGGCGAGATCATCGGGACCTGGTGCTGGTCCGCGATCGGCGCCATGGCGAGGGAGCGGGACGAGGCGACCTCGCCGAGCAGGATGGCCACCTTGTCCTGGACGATGAGGCGGGTCGCGGAGATCGCGGCCTCCTCGGGCTTGCCCTGGTCGTCGTACGTCTTGACCTCGAGCTGCTTGCCCTTCACCCCGCCGGCGGCGTTCGCCTCCTTGATGGCGAGGCGGATGGCGTTGTCGGTGGACTGGCCGAACGTGGCCTGCTCACCGGTCATCGAGGCGACGTGGCCGATGAGGATGGTGTTGCCGCCGGCGGGCGCCGCGGCCGGCGCCGCCGCCTGCTGCTGGGGCTGAGCCTCCTGCTTCTTCCCACACGCCACCACCACGAGGGCGAGGGCGGACAGCGTCGCGATCCGAGCGAGTCGCATGGTGTCTCCTACGAATGGGGGACCACACCTCAAATAATCATGGACGAACGGTCTACGCGAACGAAATGTCGCGGGCAAGCGAACAAGTGCCTGTCGGGTGACACCCATGCGGCGTATGCTCGCACCCCGCTGAGGCTGGACCGTCACACCAGGGATCCCATGCCCTCACGACGGGTGCGGGTCCCCCACACCGAATCGGAGAGCTCACGATGACGAAGCTGCTCGCAGCAACGCTGGCGCTGGCGCTCGCGGCGCCCGCGATCGCGGAGGACGAGCCGGGCGTGTTCAAGATCCCGGGCACGAACACGACGCTCAAGCTGAACGGGTTCGTCGAGGTCGACATGACCTACGACTTCAACGGCGCGATCGAGGACGTCCGCGGCACGGAGTGGGCGTCGTTCCTGCCCAGCCAGCCGCTCGACGACTCCTACGAGACCGAGAACCAGCCGAACCGCATCTACATGACGGCGCGCACCTCGCGCCTCGGCCTCACCACCACCACCCCGACGGATCTCGGCAACCTGATCGTCCGCGTCGAGGCCGACTTCAACCACCCGGCGCCGTACAACTTCTCGTCCGAGGCGACGACCAACGGCATGGACTTCCGGCTCCGCCACGCCTACGGCGAGCTCGGCGGCCTCCTCATCGGCCAGACCTGGTCCAACTTCATGGACGGCGGGTCATTCCCCGAGACCGTCGACTTCAACGGCCACGGCGCCTTCGTCGCGAACCGGGTCCCGATGATCCGCTACGCGCTCCCGGTCGGGAAGGGCACCCTCTCGGTCTCGCTCGAGAACCCCCAGAGCGTCGCCATCGGCACCGACATCAACGACGGCCCCGGCGAGAACGAGAGCC
>JAEYTO010000028.1 GCA_023433925.1 Pseudomonadota bacterium
AATGAGTTGAGAGTCAAAAAGAGGGACAGAAATCATTATAGAGAGGAGTGGCAAAGGAAAGGAGTGTCTCTCGATAGCCAGTCTGTGATACCCAATATGATGTCAAATTACGCACGGTAGTCTCGAATTGCATCGCTATGAGTCGAGGGATGCGTTAGTAAGCGCCGTCGAGCCGAGCAAAAGAGCAGGTGCATGAAGGAGGAGAGAAGTAAAAGGTCTATGTGTATGTAGGTAGTAGTGCTTGGAAAGGAAAAATAAACCATCCATGGGGAATAGAACAACAATGCCAATCACATTAAACAAGAGCATGACGAATGGTGTATCAAATAATACGAGAGATAGCATTGCGAGAGCAAGTTTTTGTGGGACAGAGAGTAGCCAACAGCGGCTAACGAGTGGTACAGAGGAAAAAGCCAAACAATGACGTGGATGCAAACGAGGAAGCCGTAAGAGGCGGTTTTGGCTTGAGCATGTGTGCGAGTAGTAGGCGAGAACATAGAGAGGCAAGCGAGACAAGTACGTAGGTCTCAATGGAGAAGAAGGGATCAGAGGTGAGAGAGTGGAGCGATTTTTGAGAATAGAAAGGAAAGAGAGGTAACGAAATAGCGAGTCTATACATAAATTAATATGAGGAGGTGCTAATAAGTGATATAGAAACGTTGTACGCGCAGAGACAATGGAGAGATGAAGGATGGCAGTAATGTGGGTGGTGAGAATGAAAGGAGATGGGAGCAGCGGTAATGCGTACGATAGAGACGTAAGGAAAGGCGATTATGAATCAATGAATGAACCTCGAAAGGAAAAGACGGAAGGACGAGAAAAAAAACATCGATAGAGTCGATGTGGGGGACCAACGTGATTTGGAATGATAAAAGCGGTTGGAATAGATGAAAAATGTAATGATATGAGGTATAGAAGAATTAATATTCCATAAAAGCCACGACGCCAAGAAAAGATTAAGGATGACGTAACCAAGGGGATCAGAAGCAAGTTTATCATTGAAATGGAGATAAAATGTCTAACGAAACATATAGAAGGTGAATGGGAGCGATAAAGAGATGAAATTGGAAAGAGCAACGTACATCGTAATGCAAATGGGCCAGGGGAGCTCGGCGAGTGAGCGCGACGCGAAAAAAAAAATGAAGTCCGACGAAGCAATGGTGCACCATATAACGAGTCGTACGCTCTCGGCTCTGGAGTCGGGAAAAGTTGTAACTTTCAAAATATACCCCACTAGTCGCGGCGCAGCCGACTTGGGTGTCGCAGAGGTGCCAAGTTGATGGCGAAAAAGCGGCCGTGGGGGTGAGCCGCCGTACTATGTAGGAGCCGAGAGGCACCTGCGAAAAGGGCGAAAATCGGAAGGGCGAAGCGCGTTAGTAGGCGAATGAAAGCGAAAGCGATTAAAGAGCCGAACGGTGTGGTAGCCACGGAAGGTTGGAGCCTGACGGTCGAGGTGGTTCATTGGATTATCTTTCAATAGAGTAATCAGTAATGCACACACAACGACCTGAAAAATAACAACGATTTTTTTTTTGGGTTCCGGTTTCGTAATTGAATTGGTTCGCGAATGGATAATAATTGGTTCCGATGTGTGGGGCGAATGGGTGACGTTAGTACGATCAAAGGCGAGAGGGGGGGAGCCGTAAGGCACACACACACTCGCTTGAGTAATTGAAAGCGTTACTCGTTCTCATCGGCGTGCAAATGAGATACTTGAAGACAACTGAGGAAGGCGGTGGAGCGCATTGCGCGCTCTCTCGTTGGAATCGGGAAGCGAATTGTCTCTCAATCGTACAATGATGAAGAGAGTTGTATTGATGTATTTTTTGCGCGTAACGCGAGTGGAAGGGTTGCTTTAACAAGCAACCGCGGAAGCTCGCGGTACGGCGATATATTAATATATACTAGATACTCAATTGCAAGAAAGCCGGTCGTCATTGTTCGATGTGAAAGCGCGTAGCTTGCGAAAGCGAGTCGTGCGACGGAAGCATCTGTGACAGCGATTAATGGTAACTTGCATAATAGGTCTCGTGTATTGAGAGGAAAGTAGTAGAGTGGCGATTAGAAAGGTTTTTGCGTAAGAACGAGAGCGATGGAAGCCAATTTACTATTGGCGGAAGCGCTCTTTAGTAAAATCGCGAACCGTACGCGTCGTTGCTTGTATCGTGCCTCTCGATGATATAGAGACTGAGGAGAATCTAATTGAGAAATCGATTAGGTCAAGGTGTAAAAGCCGACTATGGGTGTGAGATTCGAAGAGGCGTAAATGCCTTTGAGATTCATTACTACATAGGAGAAGTATTGTGCTTCTCAATGGAGAGTAAGAATCGTGCTGTGGTAACGCGGCTCGAGACTGAATTCCAAAATGATAACGAAAAGGATAGTATGCGTGTGTGTGTGTGTGTGCGCGCGCTCGAGTGAAAGGCGTGTAATTACGCCGGAAGCTCCCGCCGCCGCCGCACGCGCGCGTATTATTCTTACACGTTAGTTACCTGGTTGATCCTGCCAGTAGCCATATGCTTGTCTCAAAGTAAGTTTCGGGACGAGTGGGTACGAATTGTAAAGTACCTGCTAGTCAGAGATTGTTGTTGTTGTCGTTGTTGTCGGATTCGTCCGACACGACGATTATTATCAATATTATCTTTGGCAACACCTTCAAATTGCGGGAACCTCCTTAGAGCCTCATCTACCAAGCGCAGCTCGAAAGAGAAAAAGAACAGAGGGCAGTATTAATTTAATACAATAAGTCCGCTCTGACTGCGTGGCCTGGGTAATGACCGGGGGTATGGTAAAAACGATGAGGATTGGACGATCCGCAGCCAAGTCCTAATGACGTTCGGGGGCGCTCTGTGCGCACACCGAACGGATGGATGCTGTTCAGAGACTAGATGTGGGTGGGCGAGGGCTCCTCTAGTAGAAAGAGAGCCCCCGCTTAAGATATAGTCCGGCCCCTGTTACGGGAAACCCAGGGATGTAGCCGCAAAGATTAAGCCATGCATGTCCAAGTATAAACTATTTATACGGTGAAACTGCGAATGGCTCAATAAATCAGTAATAGTTTATTTGATAGTACCTTACTACTTGGATACCTGTAGTAATTCTAGAGCTAATACATGCAAAAAATTCCAACTAGGCCCTTCACGGGGTCTGGAAGGAATGTATTTATTAGATGAGAAACCAATACGAGTTTCGGCTCGGTCTTTAATTGGTGAATCATAATAACTTTGCGGATCGCATGACCTCGAGTCGGCGACGCTTCATTCAAATTTCTGCCCTATCAACTTTCGATTGTAGGATAGAGGCCTACAATGGTTTTAACGGGTGACGGAGAATTAGGGTTCGATTCCGGAGAGGGAGCCTGAGAAACGGCTACCACTTCCAAGGAAGGCAGCAGG
>JAEYTO010000029.1 GCA_023433925.1 Pseudomonadota bacterium
CCCCCCCCGCGCCCCACCCACCAGGGGCCGCGGGCCCCTGGACCCCATGTTTTCACGGCTGAACGCTTTTGGTCCAGGCTTTACAGCAAGTTACAATTACACCGAGAATCATTGCCTCCCGCTTGAAACCGCGGGATCCACGGGGATGATCCCCCTGGCGGGGTGAAAGCCCGAGAAGGGCAGCGCCCTCTCTCGGCTGATTCGCAAAATGCGTCAGGAGCCAGAACGTGCGGCTGCTCGGCATCGACTACGGACTCAAGCGCGTGGGCCTGGCCTTGGCCGACGAGGACAGCGGCCTGGCCTTCCCGCGCCCGGCCGTCGAGCGCACGTCGGGCGACGCGCTCGTGGCCGAGATCGGCCGCATCGTTGCCGAGGAGCAGGTCGCGGCCCTGGTGCTTGGCCTTCCCCTTGCATTGGACGGCCAGGAGACGGACATGACGCGGCAAGTGCGCAATTTGGCGAAAAAGCTGAAGGCCAGGCTCGGCCTGCCCGTGCATCTTGTGGATGAGAGGCTGACCTCGGCCGAGGCTCAGGCGCGCCTGCGCGAGGCCGGGGTGTCGTCACGGAAGATGAAGGGGAGGCTGGACAGCGGCGCCGCCGCGCTCATCCTCCAAGCCTACCTGGAACGGTCATGATCAAGAGACTGCTCAAGGTGCTCGCGGGCCTGACCCTGCTGGGCCTGCTCATTGTCGCGGCCGTGGGCGGCTGGTTCGGCTGGCAAGCCTGGAATTTCCTGAACACCCGCCCCGAGACGCCCGGCCGCGAGGTCGTGCTGGAGGTCGAGCCCGGCCAGACCTTTGCCCAGGTGGCGGCGAAACTGGCCCGCGAGGGCGTCATCACCGACGCGGAAAAGTTCCGCCTCCTGGGCCGCTGGCGCAAGGCCACGAGCCAGGTGCGCGCCGGCGAGTTCGCCCTGAGCACGGCCATGACGCCGGACGAGGTGCTGCGCGCCCTGACCAGGGGCGCCGTGGTCCTGCACAGACTCGTGGTGCGCGAGGGGCTGACCTGGTGGGAGACGGCCAAGCTCGTGGAGCAGGCCGGCCTGGGCTCCTTCGAGTCCTTCAAGGCCGCCGCGCATGACAAGCAGTTGTTGGCCAAATACGGCATCCCGGCGGACAACGCCGAGGGCTACCTGTTCCCAGAGACGTATATGCTTCCCAAGTCCAGGGGCAACGACTCCCGGCCCGTGGTCGAGGCCATGCTCGGCCAGTTCGCCGCTGCCGCCGCCAAGGTTTGGCCCGGCGGCAGGCCAGAGTCCGCCAGGCTCCATGAGCTGGTCATCCTGGCCTCCCTGGTGGAGAAGGAGACCGGCGCGCCCGAGGAGCGCCCGCGCATCGCCGGCGTGTACGCCAACCGCATCGCGCGCGGCATGCGTCTCCAGTGCGACCCGACCATCATCTACGGCCTGGGCGAGAGCTTCGACGGCAACATCCGCAAGAACGACATCCTGGACAGCGACAATCCCTACAACACGTACCGCATAAACGGCCTGCCGCCCGGCCCCATCGCCTCGCCCGGCCTGGGGGCGCTCAGGGCAGCGGCCTCGCCCGAGGCGCACGCGTACATTTATTTCGTGTCCAGGAAGGACGGCACGCACCAGTTCAGCACGAATCTTGTAGATCACAACGAGGCGGTGCGGGTGTATCAGTTGCGGCGCTGACAGCCCGGTTGGCAAGCGGCAGCAAGGCCGGCGTGAGCAATCCCGCCGGCCTTTTCGCTTGTCCGTCCTTCCGCCTTATTGCTTCGCCGGCTCGCTCAAGGCCTCCGAGTGAGCCGTGCGGAAGCTCTCCCACTCCTGGATGCTGATCCACTTGCTGCCGTCGGCGTCGATGAGCCGGAACTCCATCCTGACCATGTCCGGGTAACGCCGCTGGAACTCCTTGAAGTCCACGCGGCCGTCCCTGTTCCTGTCCATGGCCTTGTATTCGTCCTGGATGGCCTTGGCCGACGGGGCCTGAGCTTGCGCGCCCTGCTGGCCGCCAGGCCCGAAACCCGCGCCCGGTCCGTGTCCGCCCTGCCACTCATTGCGGTCCAGGCGGCCGTCCTTGTTGCTGTCCCAGAGAGTGAAGGCCTGCTGGAACTCCTCGGGGCTGACAACACCGTCCTTGTCCTGGTCCAGCAGATCGAAGCTGCGGCCGTGCATCGTCTGCATCTGCCGCATCTGCTGCCCATGGCCCGGCTGGCCGCCCATGCCATGCCCCTGGCCCCGGCCCTGGGCCGTGCCCTGCCCCATGCCCTGGGCCAGGGCCGGCTGGGCGGCCAGGAACATGGCCGCCGCTGCCAGCATCGCCAACGCGTGCCTCATGACGCCTCCCTTGGTGCTGGGGCCAAGGTCGCCTTGTCGCGCCGGCATTCACGCATCCCGCGCCGCAAGGCCGGCCCTTCCCGTTGCCTATTCCTCGAAGGCCCTCGGGCGCTCGCGCCTGAAGGCCTCCCATTCCGTCTCGCTCACCGCGCCGTCGGTATCGCGGTCAAGGGCCTCGTAGCGCACCTTGCCGGCGGATGGCCCCAACCCGCCGTACTCCAGTCGGTCCATGCGGCCGTCGCCGTCACGATCCAGGTTCTCCCAGTCGTAGCGCCTGGGGTCCTCGGAGTCTGACAGGCCCGCCGGGCCGTGCACGGCCTTCCATTCTCCAGAACTTACGCTCCCGTCGCCATCCGTGTCCATACGCCGGAAGGCCCGCTCGTACTCCTCCCAGGCAATGAGTCCGTCGCGGTCGAAGTCCATGACCCCGAAGCCCTCGTAATAGAGCATGGGCCTCTCGCGCGGCCACTCCCGGCCAGCCGGCTCCTCGCCCGACGGCTCTTCCGGGGCGGGCGGATGAAGAGGCTGGTCCTGGGCGGGCGATGACAAGGCCAGCAGGAAACCCGCGAGCACGATCAAGACCGTCAGGTTGTAGCGCATGGCACCCTCCCCCGCCTGGCGCTACTTGGCCTCGCCCGTGCCGGGCACCTGGCCGGCTAGGGGATCGACCGTGGGTATCTCCTTGGCCCCGGCGCTAGGGTCGCCTTGCTGCTCGGACACCGTGTCAGGGACCTCGGCGCCCATCTCGCGCATGCCCTGCTCGCCCT
This sequence comes from Pseudomonadota bacterium, assembly GCA_023433925.1. Classification (GTDB taxonomy): domain Bacteria; phylum Desulfobacterota; class Desulfovibrionia; order Desulfovibrionales; family Desulfovibrionaceae; genus Desulfocurvibacter. Next base: position 3,073 of record JAEYTO010000029.1, read on the forward strand.
TGGCGTGGCCAGCCTCCTGCCATTCCTGGCGGCTGATGCGGCCGTCGCCATCCTTGTCGGCCTGCTCGAAGGCGCTCTGGACCTCCTCCATGGTCAACTGGCCGTCCTTGTCCTTGTCCAGCTTGGAGAAGCCGGGGGCCTTGCTCTTTCCCTCGCCCCGGCCGGAAGCCATCTCGCGCTCCCGGCCTCCCTCGATCGCGGTCTGGCGCTCAAGCCCGCTGACGGCGGACTCCTCGCGGCCAGGTTGCTCAACGCTGGGAAGGTCGACCTCGTCGCCGGGCTGCCACTGGCCCTTTGCCTTTTCCTGTGCGCCGCGTGGCTGGGTTTCAAGGGCCTTTTCGCCCGACTGGGCCGGGCCGAAGCCTTCGACCGAGGAGCCTGTGCCGCCGGAACTCCAGTCCGTGCCTTCTGAAGGCGGCTGATCCGGTGTACCGGGCGCGCCGCGCGTGACCATCTCGCCGGAGCCCGCATCCGTGGCCTCGGAGCTGGCTCCGGCCTGCTCGCTGGCCGCGGGGGCGCCCGCGCTCGTCTCATCGCCTGTCGCCGCCAGGGCCTGGGAGCCGACCGTCAAGGCCAACGCCAGGCTCGCCGTGATCATCAGGTACTTCATGAGAAGACCTCCTTGTTTCGGAATCCGCCCGCATTCAACCATACAGGCCAAAGCCCATGAGACAAGGAGGGTATTTTTTTAGCACGGGGGTCTAGGCGGCCCGGATGCTAGGCGCGTCCTTTGGCCTACCTGCCGGCGCTTCAGGCCGCCGGCAGAAAGTCGCGGCCCAGCACGTGGCCCGCGGCCTCCAGTCTGGCGCGAATGAGTTCGCGCGCGCCCCGGCTGGCCACGTAGGACAGCACGAAGCACGTGCCAGGCCCCGGCAAATCCTCGGGCGGCCAGACCGGCCTGTTGTCGTAGACCTGGCCGATCTTGGCCGGGTCGATGTCCACCCAGGCCCGGATGTCCAGGCCATGCTCCAGGAGCAGCCCGGCGCGGCGGCGGGTGACGCGGCCCGCACCCCAGACGACCACCTCGCGGCGGTCTGCCGTTATAAGCCAGTCGGCCAGGGCGCGGCTCTTGAGGCCATAGAAAGCCTCGACGCCATAGTTCGCGTGCGTGCGCGAGAGACGGCTCGGCGGGTCGCTCCATGTCAGCAGGAACTCGGGGACCTTCTCCATGCGCACGCCCGCCGCGAGCCAGCGCAACCACAGGTCGTAATCCTCGGGGAACGGCCCCTGGCGGTAGACGCCGAGCCGCTCCGCCAGAGGACGGCGGAACATGACCGAGGGGTGCGCCAGGGGGGACTCGACGAAGCGGTGCAGGAAGATCTCCTCATGGCTCACGAGACTGTTGATCCAGTCCACGTAATGGCCATAGCCGCCGCGGGATGCGCGGTCGCCGCCGAAGGCCACCAGGCAGGAGGCCAAGCCCAGGTCCGGCCGCGCGTCGAGCAGCGCGGCCTGGCGCTCCAGACGGATCGGCGCGCACAGGTCGTCGGCATCCATGCGCGCCATGTACTCGCCTCGGGCTTCAGCCAGGCCCGTGTTGAGGGCGGCCACGATGCCGCCGTGGGGAATGTGCAGCGGCCTGATGCGGACGTCGCGCCGGGCGTACTCGCGCAGGATGTCGGGCGTGCGGTCCGTGGAGCCGTCGTCCACGGCCAGGACCTCGAAGTCGCCAAGGCTCTGGGCCAGCAGGCTGTCCAGGGCCAGGGGCAGGTTCGCGGCGGCGTTCCAGGCCGGCAGGAGCACCGAGACGCGCGGGCAGTGCATGGCTTACGGTGCTCCGCGCCCGCTCACGACTCGCCCTGCGCCTGCCGCGCCTCGCGATGCTTGCGCACGTACCCGCGCACGAGGCACACGCCGCAGACCTCGCCCGAGGTCGGGTAGCCGCACTCGCGGCAGGCGGCGAGCTCCTGGCCGGATTCGCGCTCCAGGCACTGGAAGGCCTTGCGCCCGTTCTTCAGGAACCCGTCATAGAAGTGGATCTTGGAGCCTGGGCTCTTCTCCTCCAGCACTTCCCACATGGCCTTGTGGCCCGTGAACGACGCGCCCGCGCTGTACGGGCAGGGGTCCACGCCGTACTCGATGCCGCGCAGGAAGCTGTAGGCCGCGGTCTCGAACTCCGTGAGCCTGTAGAGCGGCTTGACCTTGCGCGCGAAGCCGTTGCCCTCTGACAAGGTCGGCCCCTGGTCGCTCAGGTAGGCCGCGTCCCAGCGCAGGGTGTTGGCGAACAGCCGGGCCACCTCGTCGTCGAGGTTGTGGCCCGTGGCCAGGGCCGTGAAGCCGTGCTCCAGGGCGATGCGGTTGAAGTAGTGGCGCTTGATCTTGCCGCACACCGAGCAGATGGGCCTCTTGATGCATTCGCGCACTTCAGGAATCGCCAGCCCCTCGGCAGGCATGTCCGCAATCATGAGCCTGAAGCCGTGCTTGGCGCAGTAGCTCTCCACCAGTTGTCGCGCCTGCTCCGAAGACTTGCCGATGCCCAGGTACACGTGCAGCCCGGTGACGTCGTAGCCTTGCTCCGCAAGCTCATACATGAGCGCGAGCGAATCCTTGCCTCCTGAAAGGGCCACGAGAACCTTGTCCTGTATGCCGAACATGGCGTGGCTTTTGATGGCGCGCTCGATCTGCCGTCTGAAGTAGATGAAGAAGCATTCACGGCAAAAGCCCGTTGTATGGCTCGGCAGGGCGACTTCGGCCTCTTGCCGGCAGCGTCTGCATTTCATGCGTGTCATTCTCCGCCGCGCTCAGGCCCGGAGGCTTCAAGCTCGGCACGGTTACGGTTCTTGCGCGACTGCGCAAAAAGGGACTGCGTCAGGCGCAGGCGCCGCCACGGCGCCCGCCATTGGATGCGCATGCGTCATGGGCTCGCGCGTTCGGCGGCCTTTGGAACGGCCATTGCTATCCCAGGGTCCAATGGGGACGGCACGGCGCCGGAACCGCAACCCAGGGAGGCCGCATGTCCAGCACGTTGATCGTTCCGACCCTCGCGGAGGTGGCCTGGCTCCTCGCGGCCATCGCGATCACCACCTGGCAGGCGGCCACGAGACCCTTCCCCGCCCCATGCGCCTCGGACCGCGCCCGGAACGGCGCGTTTGTCCGCGGGCGGCTCGCCCGGGGCGGACAATGCGGGGATTGCCCGCGGCGCTGAGCGCCGCACCCTTCCCCGTCCGCATACGACCTCTCTCCTCTCCCCTCCACAGCCCGCCTTCCCCCTAGGAAGGCGGGCCATTTTCATTCCGCCGGGGTCGGAAGGCCCGGCGGATGCGTGGCATCCGTGAGCAAGGATTGAGCTTGGCCCAAGCCGTGCGAAGTTGAAAAATCCAGGAAGGATTTTCCCAACAACCCATTCAGGCGGCTTGCACAAGCCCGAAGGCCGTGCGCATCCCCGGCCCCGGCGTTTGGCCGACGGCTCGCCCTAGCCGCTGGAGCGCACCGAGCGGACCTCGATCTCGTCTCCGTCGTTCAGGCGCACGTCCGGGGTGAGCAGGCGGCCCTCTCGGATGACGAGCACCGTGTTGACCTTGGCGTCCAACTTGTGCAAGAGCTGGCGCACCGTGTTCAGTCGCTCGAAGCGGAGGACCTTGCCTCCCGGCTTGCGGTGGATTGTGATCATTCTCTTGCCCTGGCTTGTATCTTCATTTTACGATACACCAACTGTTCCGTGGGGAAGGGCTTACCCTCCAGCAGGTCTGACGGCAAGCGGCCTGTCCGGAGAACGGCGCGGTTGCCATGCGGCTTGCCCTCTTTTATGTATAACGTTCCTTGGACTTGTCACGGCGATCGCCCGCGGATGCCGTACCCATGCGCACGATGAGCCCCTGGAGGCCGAGATGAGTGAAAAGAAGGTGCTGGTGGTCGACGACGAGAAGCATATCCGCATGCTCTACCAGGAGGAATTGGAGTCCGAGGGCTACACCGTGGCCACATCCAACGGCGAGGAGGACATCCTGGACGTCATCGGGCGCGAGAAGCCCCAGGTGGTCATCCTGGACATCAAGCTCGGCTCCAATCGCTCGGGGCTCGACCTGCTCCAGGAAATCCGCAGCCAGGACCAGGAGTTGCCGGTCATCCTCAGCACGGCCTACGACACGTTCCAGCACGACCTCAAGTCCATCGCCGCGGACTACTACGTGGTCAAGTCCGTGGACCTGTCCGAGCTCAAGTCCAAGGTGGACCTGGCCATGCAGAAGTCCCTGGCCCGAGGCAAGTAGCCGGGCCCGGTTTTCATCCGACGGCCGGTCCCCGGACGGGGCCGGCCGATTTCCTTCTTGCCCCCGAACATGCGATCGTGCTAGCCGCTATGCCCATGCCTCATTTCGACATCGCGCAAATCATCAGGGAGATCACTCTCCTTGCGGTGCCTTTCCTACTGGCCATCACTTGCCACGAGGTCGCCCACGGCTACATGGCCTATCGCCTCGGCGACCCCACGGCCAAGCTCGCGGGCAGGCTGACCCTCAATCCCCTCAAGCACCTGGACGTGCTCGGCACCCTGGTGCTCGTGCTCACGCGCATGATCGGCTGGGCCAAGCCCGTGCCCGTGGACTCCCGCTACTTCCGCGACCCGCTCAAGGGCATGATGTACGTGTCCCTGGCCGGTCCGGGAGCCAACTTCGTCCTGGCCATCGTCTTCACCCTGCTCTTCCACGGCCTCAACATCGCCTTCGGGGGCCGTCCCCTCGGCCGCGTGGAGCTCATGCTCGTCGAGCCCCTGGCCAACATCTTCTACCTCGGGGTGCAGATCAACCTCGTGCTCGGCCTGTTCAACCTGCTGCCCATCCCGCCCATGGACGGCAGCGGCGTACTGGCCTATCTCCTTCCCCGCGCGTACGTGGATCAGTACCTGGCCGTGGGACGCTACGGATTTCTCGTCATCATCGTGCTGGCCGCCACGGGACTGCTCGGCAAGCTGCTCTGGCCGCCGGTGGCCTTCTTCATGCGGCTGCTCCTGTTCTAACCCTCGCCACAGGACTCTCGCCAATGACCACTCCCGCCAACCGCATAGTCTCGGGCATGCGCCCCACCGGGCCGCTGCACCTGGGCCACTACTTCGGCGTGCTCCTCAACTGGATCAAGATGCAGAAGGAGCACGAGTGCTTCTACTTCGTCGCCGACTGGCACGCCCTGACCACCTCATACGACGAGCCGCGCAAGATCAAGGGATTCGTCCCCGAGCTCGTCAAGGACTGGCTGGCCTCGGGGTTGGACCCGGAGCGTTGCGTCATCTTCCAGCAGTCCCAGATCAAGGAGCACGCCGAGCTGCACCTGCTCCTGTCCATGATCACGCCCATGGGCTGGCTCGAGCGCAATCCGACCTACAAGGAAGTCCGGGAGCAGATGAGCAAGGATCTCTCCACCTACGGCTTCCTGGGCTATCCCGTGCTCATGTGCACGGACATCATCATGTACAAGCCCAAGTGGGTGCCCGTGGGTCAGGATCAGCTTCCGCACCTGGAGCTGACCCGCGAGATCGTGCGCCGCTTCAACCATCTGTACGGCGACTTCTTCCCCGAGCCCGAGGCCAAGCTCACCGAGTCGGCCAAGCTGCCAGGGCTGGACGGCCGCAAGATGAGCAAGTCCTACGGCAACGCCATATATCTCAAGGACCCCATGGACGAAATCCGTCCCAAGGTCATGAGCATGCTCACGGACACCAAGCGCATGCGCCTCAAGGACCCCGGCAATCCGCCCGACTGCAACCTCTATCCGTACTTGCAGCTGTTCGAGAAGGAGGACTTCCTCAAGGAGGTCTGGGACGGCTGCATCAACGCCACGCGCGGCTGCGGCGACTGCAAGAAGCGCCTGGCCGTGAGCCTGGCCGAGTTCCTGGAGCCCATCCAGGCCCGCCGCGCCGAGTATGACCGCGACCCGGACCTTGTGTGGGACGTGCTGCGCAGGGGCGACGCCAGGGCCAGGAGCGAGGCGCAGAAAACCATGGCGGAGGCGCGGCGGCTGCTCAACTTCGACTTCTGATCCTGGCTGGCGGACCACCAGGCCGGCCGACGGCCTGCGCCGGCTTCCCGCTGCGCGCCGGATCAATGATGCGCACTGGATCAATGATGCGCGCCTGGCACTCGACTCATGGTCGGGGCCCGCGCAAGACATCTACAAACTCGTGAGGCGCGCTTCGGCTGTTGTTTACCTTCACTTGGCTCCGTGTCATAATTGCTTCGAGGGAGGTGCATGGCCATGCGCATACTGTTCACGACGATCTTCCTGTGCGCCATCACGGCATCCCAGGCGGCCGGAGCGTCGGCTTCCAGCAAATGGGGCGATTGGCAGTCGAGCGGCCTGCTCTTCCTGATCCTCATCCTGGGACTCCTGCTCGTCCTCGTGGCCTTCCTCGTGGCCAGGAAGGACCCCCTGGGCGGCAAGCCCAAGGAGCCTCCGGTGGAAGTGAAGAGGCCCAGGCTGCGCGGCATGGACTATTCCGCCCGCGCCGATCCCCGCGTCGGTCAGCGTCAACCCCAAGGTCAAGCCTCCAAGCGGAGCCCCGCGCAGCCGAGTAGGCCCCGCCGCTAAAACCCTTCGCCAATCAACCGGGCGGGCCTTGCCCTCTCCCGGCCCCATCCGCCAAGGTTCGCTCCCGACAAGGCGGTCCTTGGAATGCGCGCATCCTGTTCACGAGCCATCCCGGCCGCTTCCCTCCCGTCAGGATCGCCGGCCCGGCTCGATTACTTTTCCGGCTTGAGGCGATCCTTTGCATTCCCCGTCCGCTCGCATATGCAAGGGCTATGGAAAGCTCCGTCTCGCCAGAGGCGCGCAGGCGCATCGGCGCCCAGGTCCTGCCCGGCTTCGGCTGCCGCTTCACGGTCTGGGCTCCGAGCCGCGACCGGGTGCGCCTGAAGCTCGTGGATACCGGCCGTGGCGTGGACATGCGCAGGGACGAGCACGGCTTCTTCACGGCCGAGGTCGGCGACGTGGCTCCCGGCGCGCTCTACTTCTATGATCTGGGCGAGGGCGGCTTGCGGCCCGATCCGGCTTCGCGCTTTCAGCCCGAGGGCGTGCACGGCCCGTCCATGGTCGTCTCGGCGGATCACGACTGGACCTGCGACCGCTGGCGGGTTCCGCCGCTCGCGCACTGGGTCATCTACGAGCTGCACGTCGGCGCGTTCACGCCCGAGGGCACCTTCGACGCGGCCATCAAGCACCTGGATCACATCGCCGCGCTCGGCGCGAACTGCGTGGAGGTCATGCCCGTGGCGGCCTTCTCCGGCTGCCGCAACTGGGGCTACGACGGCGTGTACCCCTTCGCCGTGCAGGCCTGCTACGGCGGGCCGGACGGCCTCAAGCGCTTCGTGGACGCCTGCCACGTCCGCGGCCTGGCCGCGATGCTCGACGTGGTCTACAATCATCTCGGCCCCGAGGGAAACTACTTGTCCCTGTTCGGGCCGTACTTCACGGACAGGTACAAGACGCCCTGGGGCCTGGCCGTGAACTTCGACGGCCAGGGCTCGGACGCTGTGCGCGAGTTCTTCTTCGAGAACGCCCGCCAGTGGTTCAAGACCTGCCGCTTCGACGGCCTGCGCCTGGACGCCACGCACGCCATCGTGGACCAGAGCCCCGTGCCCTTTCTCCAGGAGCTGTCCGAGCACGTGGCCGACCTGTCCCTGGAGCTGGGCCGCGAGTGCGTGCTCGTGGCCGAGTCGGACCTGAACAAGGCGCGCACCATCCTGCCCGTGGCCGAGCATGGCCTGGGCATGCACGCCCAATGGGCCGACGACTTCCATCACGCCCTGCACTCCCTGCTCACGGGCGAGCGGTCCGGCTACTACGAGGACTTCGGCCAGGTGCGCCAGTTGGCCACGGCCTACGAGCAGGGCTTCGTCTACGCGCGGACCTACTCGAAGTTCCGCCGGCGCACCCACGGCAGCTCGGCGGCCGGGCTGCCCGGCGAGCGCTTCGTGGTCTGCGCCCAGAACCACGACCAGATCGGCAACCGCATGTTCGGCGAGCGGCTGTCCGCCCTGGCCTCCTTCGAGGCCTGCAAGCTCGCGGCGGCCGCCTGCATCCTCTCGCCCTTCGTGCCGCTCCTGTTCATGGGCGAGGAGTTCTTCGAGCAAAACCCCTTCCTCTATTTCGTGAGCCACGAGGACCAGGCCCTGAACACGGCCGTGCGCCAGGGCCGCAAGAAGGAGTTCGAGTCCTTCCGCTGGCAGGGCGAGCCGCCGGACCCGGTCTCGCCCGGAACGTTCGAGATGTCGCGCCTGGACTGGTCGCGGCTGGAGCCGAGAGAGGACGCCGCCATCTCTCGGACTCTCGCCCGGCAGGGGAATGATTCCCCATCCCATCCATTTCACGGGCAGCCTGCTCCAGGCCAGGAGTTCAACCGGCACGCGGCCATGCTGGCCTGGTACCGCCGCCTGCTGGCCCTGCGCGCGGGCGAGCCGCCGCTCATGCGCCTCGCGCCCTCGGCCGTGCGCACGGCCTTCTCCGAGGACGGCCGCTGGCTGTGCGTGCTGCGTCCGGCCGGCGAGGCCGCCGCGCTCCTGTGCCTCAACTTCGCGGACCAGGAGCGCCGGGTGGCCCCGGAGCCGCCCGGCGGGCGCTGGTCCCTGGCGCTGGATTCGAGCGACGCGGAATTCGCCGGGCCGGGCTCGTCCCTGCCGGGCAGCCTGGAGTCGCCAGGCTGCCTGGAGTGGGAAAACACGCTGCTCCTGCCGCCCGAGAGCGCCTGCCTGTATCTACGGCGGCAGGGTTAGACGATGCACGAGCCCATCGCCACCTACCGCCTCCAGCTCACCGCGGAGTTCGATTTCGCCCAGGTGGCCAAGGTCCTGGACTACCTGGCCAGGCTCGGCGTGAGTGACATCTACGCCTCGCCCGTGTTCAAGGCGCGGCCGGGCAGCCAGCACGGCTACGACGTGGTGGACCCCACGATCATCAACCCCGAGCTGGGCGACATGCAGGAGCTGGAGGCGCTCACGCGCAAGGCGCGCGGCCTGGGACTGTCCTGGATCCAGGACATCGTGCCCAACCACATGGCCTTCGACAAGGCCAACCCCATGCTCATGGACGTGCTGGAGAGCGGCCCGAACTCCCTGTTCTACCGCACGTTCGACATCGACTGGAACCACGCCTACGAGCCCCTGCGCGGCCGGCTGCTGACTCCGTTCCTCGGGCGCATGTACGGCGAGGCCCTGGAGGCGGGCGAGATCCAGTTGCGCTACACCTGCGGCGAGTTCCGCGTGGGCTACTACGAGCACGAGTTCCCCCTGGCCATCGAGTCCTACGCCGAGGTGCTCGAACCCGTGCTGCGGCGCTTCCGCAAGAGCGCCGGCCGGGAATCGCACGACTACATCAAGCTCCTGGGCCTGTTCTACGTCCTGCGCACCCTGCCCTCCATCGAGGAGATGACCGACCGCCGCGACCAGGTGCGCTTCGTCAAGGAGCTGCTGGAGGAGCTGTGCCGGGGCAACGCGGACCTGCGCGGGCTCATCGAGGAGGAGGTCGGCCGGCTCAACGGCGAGCCAGGCAAGCCCGAGAGCTTCAACCGCCTGGACGACCTGCTCAAGCGGCAGCACTTCCGCCTGTCCTACTGGAAGGTGGCCACCGAGGAGATCAACTACCGCCGCTTCTTCAACATCAACGGGCTCATCTCCGTGTGCGTGGAGGACCAGGACGTGTTCACCTCCACCCACGGGCTCATCATGGAGCTCGTGCGCCGGGGCATGGTCCAGGGCCTGCGCGTGGACCACGTGGACGGCCTGTTCGATCCCGAGGGCTACCTGCGGCGGCTGCGGCGCTTCGCCCCCGAGGCCTACCTCGTCGTGGAGAAGATCCTCCAGCACGGCGAGGGCCTGCCCGAGTCCTGGCCCGTGGCCGGCACCACGGGCTACGACTTCATGAACATGGCCGGGGGCCTGCTCTGCGCCACCGGCAACCGGCGGCGCTTCGACCGCATCTACGGCCGCCACTCCGGCTCCCGGAAAAGCTACGAGGAGCTTGTGACCCTCAAGAAGCGGCTCATCATCGGCAAGGAGATGGGCGGCGACGTGGACAACCTGGCCCGGCTCATGAAGAGCGTGGCCGGCGGCCTGCGCTACGGGAGCGACATCACCATGTTCGGCCTCAAGTGGGCCATCGTGGAGGTCCTGGCGCGCTTCCCGGTCTATCGCACCTATGTGAGCCCCGCCGGATTCACGGACCGCGACGGGGCCTACATCCGCGAGGCCATCGGCCGGGCGCGCAAGCACCTGCCGAGCCACCGCTTCGAGCTCGACTTCATCGAGAACTTCCTCCTTTTGCGCCATTACGACAGGCTGCCCGACAAGGAGCGCAAGGGCTGGATGGAGGTGGCCATGCGCTTCCAGCAGCTCACCGGGCCGCTCATGGCCAAGGGCTTCGAGGATACGCTGCTCTACAATTACGTGCGGCTCATCTCCCTCAACGAGGTTGGCGGCAACCCCGAGCGCTTCGGCGTGACGCTCGCCGAATTCCATGCCTGGTGCCGCGAGCGCGCGGACAAGTGGCCCCTGTCCATGAACGCCCTGGGCAGCCATGACGTGAAGCGCGGCGAGGACGCCCGCGCGCGCATCAGCGTGCTCTCGGAAATCCCCCAGGAGTTCGACGCCAGGCTCAAGGCCTGGTCGCGCATGAACCGCGGGGCCAAGACCTCCTGGCAGGGCGAGCGTTGGCCCGACGATAACGACGAGTATTTCCTCTACCAGACCTTGCTGGGCAGCCATCCCGTGGACGGTCGGGACAGCGAGAGCTACCTGGAGCGCCTCAAGGGCTTTCTGCTCAAGGCTGTGCGCGAGGGCAAGCGCAACTCCAACTGGATCGAGCCTAATGAGCGCTACGAGCAGGCCCTGCACTCCTTCGCCGAGACCCTGCTCGCGCCCTCGGGCGACAACCGATTCCTGCCTGACTTCCTGGCCTTCCTGCGCCGGGTGGCCTTTTACGGCGTGTTCAACTCCCTGACGCAGACCCTGCTCAAGATCACCGCGCCGGGCGTGCCCGACTTCTACCAGGGTTCGGAGCTCCTGGACTTCGCCTTCGTGGACCCGGACAACCGCAGGCCCGTGGACTATCAAAGCCGGTCCTCCCTGCTCCGGGAGATCGCCTCCCGCGCAGGGCGCGACGTGGAGGGCCTGGCCGGCGAACTGCTCGGAGCCATGCACGACGGCCGGGTCAAGCTCTTCCTGATCCTGCGCGCCCTGGCCGCGCGCAAGGCCCACGCGGGGCTCTTCCGCCACGGCGCGTACCTGCCGCTGGCCGCGCGGGGCGCTCACGCCGAGCGGGTCATCGCCTTCGCTCGCCGCCACGAGGAGCACGGCTGGGCCGTTGTCGCGGCCCCGCGCTTCCTCTCCGGCGTGGTGGAGCCCGGCGGACTGCCCCTGGGCGATGTTTGGGGTGACACGGCCCTGGCCCTGCCCGAGGGCGCGCCGGCGGCCTGGCGCGAGGCCATCTGCGGCGGGCGCGTGGAGACGAGCGGAGGCCTGGCCTTGGCCGAGGCCTGGCGCGTATTCCCAGGCGCGCTCCTCCTGCCCGAGTAGCCCTGTGCGCAAGCCGATCGCGGAGAAGGGCGCCGCCCCTCTCCACACCTCATCCCGCCAGGGGACGGCGTTCCCTGGACCCTGGTTCTTTCGCCGGGCGGATTCAGGCCAAGGCCACGGCCCACCCCACCCGGCTCTTGTCGGCAGCCGTTGAAGCACGGGACAAGGGAGGCAAAGCCCTCACGGACTTCCGCACATGAGGCCGGAGCTGCGTGAGAATCGCGATCCCAGGGAATAGCGGCCCGGAAGCCCGCGCGGCTGCTAGGATCGCCGCAGGAGGTGACTCATGCTCAAGTGGGCGCTCATATTCTTCATCCTGTCCCTCGTGTTCGGCTTCTTCGGCTTCACCGGCGCGGCCAGGTTCAGCAAGGGCGTGGCCAAGTTACTCGTGGTCCTGTTCGTCGTCATGCTCGTGCTGGCGGTCCTGTTCATCATTCTGGCCGGCACGGCGGTGCTCTAGGCGGGCCGCCGGCCGCTCGCCAGGGCAATCGCATATGGATTTTGGGTGGGAATCGATTCACCAAAACCAGCCTCAAACGCTGCTCCAAGTGTCGACCTGAGTCGCGTTGAGGCCCAGGTTGACCTGATGAGTGGGACGATTCGCCAGGCCACGAGTCATATGCAATGGCCCTGATCCGCCCGCATGGTCCCTTGCGGGCCGGGGCGCAAGTCCGTATCATCCCGCGTTTCCAAGGCCTCTTTGACGGAGACGAGGGAGAGCATGAAGTACCTGTTTCTCATAGCCGACGGCATGGGCGACTGGCCTCTGGACGAGCTCAATGCGCGCACGCCCTTGCAGGCGGCCCGAACCCCGCACATGGACGAGCTGGCCGGCCGGGGCGTGGTGGGCACGTGCCGCACCGTGCCGGTCGGGATGCCGCCCGGCTCGGACGTGGCCAACATGGCCCTGCTGGGCTTCGACCCCGAGCGCCATCATACCGGTCGGGGACCCATCGAGGCCGCCGCCCAGGGGCTCACGCTGGCCGACGACGATCTGGTCTGGCGCTGCAACCTCGTCACCGTGAGCGAGCTGTCGGTGAACGGCTTCATGCGCGACTATTCGGCCGGCCACATCTCCACGGAAACGGCCCTGCCGCTCATACGCGGCATGCAGGAACGCTTCGGCAGCGAGCGCTTCGAGTTCCACCCCGGCGTGCAGTATCGCCACCTCCTCGTGCAGAAAGGCGCGGCAGGCTCCGACGAGGCCAGGATACACGTGCAGCCGCCGCACGACATCACGGACAAGCCCATGGCGGCCTCCATGGAGTCCTTCAAGGCCAACCCGCCTCTGTACGACCTGGTCATGCGCGCCTCCCGCTGGCTGGCCGAAACGCCCGAAAATAGCGCCAAGGCCAACGCCATCTGGCCCTGGGGCCAGGGCAGCCCCTTGCGCCTGCCCTCCTTCGAGTCCGCCTTCGGCCTCAAGGGCGCGGTCATCTCGGCCGTGGACCTGATCAAGGGCCTTGGCCGGGCGGCCGGCATGGAGGTCATCGACGTTCCCGGCGCCACCGGCCTGCTGGACACGAACTACGAGGGTAAAGTGCGCGCCGCGCTCGACTTCCTGAAGCGCGGCGACTTCGTGTTCGTGCACCTGGAAGGGCCGGACGAATGCGGCCACGGCGGCGACATCGACTGCAAGGTGGAAGCCATCACCCGCTTCGACCGGCTGGTGGTCGGCCCCCTGCGCGAGGCCCTGGCCGGCGAGCAGGCCGCCTTCCTGGTGACCTGCGACCACCTGACGCCCATCGCCATCAAGACGCACCACGCCGACCCGGTGCCGTTCCTGCTCTCATGGACCGGCTGCGACGCGCCCTCGGGCGTGCGGGAGTTCAGCGAGGGCACGGCGGCCACGGGCCGCCGCATTTCCAAGGGCCACGACCTGCTGCCCTGGATGCTGGAGATGGCGGGCCGGGGCGGATAGGCCTTTTTTCCGCGCCCGAGACGGCTTGCAAATAGAGCCATGCGTCGGCATGGCTTGCCGCCGCGTAGGCGCGATTCACTTGCGCCGTCAACGCCGGAGCGAGCGTCTCAAAAGTCAGACTGCCCCAGAACCCGGGGCCAAGGGCCTTCCATCAGGGCGGGCCTAGGGGGCGGGCCTCCGGGCAGGACATCGCCCGTCCGGGCTCAAGGGCGACCCGCCCTGGCGCGAGCACGTCAAGCCTTTGCCAGGCCGGGATTGTTGCCGTACCTTCACCTCCAGCAAAGACCGCATAGGAGCCAGATCATGGATTCCTTTCCGCAGCCGGAAACCACATACCGCTTCCACGTCTCCTACGGTGAGACCGACGCCATGCGCGTGGCCTACTATGGCGAGTACTTCCACTGGTTCGAGCGCGCGCGCAGCCAGTTCATCCGCGAACGCGGCATGAGCTACGCCGAGGTCGAGGCGCGCGGGCTCATGCTGCCCGTGCGCAACGCCTCCTGTCGCTACCTGCGCCCCGCGCGCTACGACGAGCCCTTGGGCGTGCGCTGCGGCGTCAGGGACTGGGGCCGGGCCTCCATCACCTTTGTTTACGAGGTCTATGGGCCGCCCGAGGCCTCGGTTCTGCTGGCTCGCGGCGAGACCGAGCACGCCTGCGTATCGCTCGAGGGCAAGCCCGTGCGCGTGCCCGACTGGCTCAAGGCCATGTTCGGGGCATAGGACGCATTCCTGTCGCCAAGCAGCCAGGCCTGCTGATTCGTAATCAGCAGACCTGGCTGTCTCGCGTGTTCGCAAGTCACGCATTTCATCAAAATCAATGAGCAAACAAGGAACACTCTCATGTTCGCAGGCTTGCTTTTCCCCTGCATGTCCACGCATTGCGCGGCCTGTTCGCAAGTCAGGCCGCCAAGCTGTTCACAATCCATTTACCTTATTGAAATAAAAAGGCTAGATTTGAACGACGAGCTGTTCCTCTCGCGCGGAGGCCGACCATGAGCATGGACATCCACGCCCATGCCTTCCACCCCAAGATCGCGGGCAAGTCCATCGTTCAGCTCCAGACCCACTACGGCATCCAGATCGCGGGCAGCGGGCTCGTGGACGACCTGTTGGCCAGGGAGCGGGCCGCGGGCATCGCGCGGGTGGCCGTGCACACGGCCGCCACGGCCCCGGCCCAGGTCATCCCGGCCAACAACTGGGCCATGAGCCTGGCCGGGGAGCACCCCGAGATCGTGGCCTTCGGCACCATGCACCCGGACTACGCGGACATCGAGGGCGAGCTGGACAGGCTGCGCCAGGCAGGCATCCACGGGCTCAAGTTCCACGCCGACTTCCAGGGCTTCTTCCTGGACGAGCCGCGCTTTTACCGCGTGCTGGAAGCCGCCGGGAGCGACTTCGTGCTCATGTTCCACGTGGGCGACCGGCTGCCGCCGGAGCAAAACCCGTCCTGCCCGCTCAAGCTCGCGCGCATCCGCCGCGACTTTCCCGGCCCGGTGATCATAGCCGCGCACTTCGGCGGCTATCTTCACTGGGACTGGGCCGCCGAGCACCTGGCCGGCATGGACGTGTACCTGGACACGTCCAGCGCCCTGCCCTTCATGAGCGACGCGCAGCTCAAGGCCATCCTTGGCCGCCATCCCTTCGAGCGGCTGCTCTTCGGCAGCGACTACCCGCTGCACGACCCCGGCGAAGAGCTGAAACGGGTGCGCACCCGCCTGGGCCTTTCCGACAGCCGCCTGTCCGACCTGCTGGAGCATGCCGAGGCGCTGTTCACGAACGCATGAGCAGGCGGGAACCCGCCGATCTAGGGCGGTTTGACTTTGAGACGCTCGCTCCGGCGTTGACGGCGCAAGCGGATTGCGCCCACGCCCACGCGGCGGCAAGCCATGCCGACGCATGGCTTGCGGAGCATTTTCAAAAGCAAATACCCTAAAACACGGGGGCAAGGGGCCTGCGGCCCCTCGGGGTGGGGCTCGGGGAGGGTGAAGCCCTTTCCGATTCTCCGCTTACGGCATGACCGCGATCGTCGGCTCGCCGGCCAGGCCGTCGCCATGCACGCCCTCAGCCTGCCGGGCCTGGGCGATCCGCGGCAGCGCTTCGGCCGGGTGCTCGGGCATGGGGCTCTCCATGATCAGCTCGTCCATGGCCGTGATGATCTTCTCCAGCCAGCGCGCGCCGTCCTGGTCCTCGGTGAGGGCCACGGCGATGTAGGCCCGGCCGTCGTGCTCCACCAGGGCGCTGTCCGAATGGTACACGGACCAGCTCCCGGATTTGCGGTAGACGCGCGCCAGCGGACAGATCTTGCGCAGGCCGGCCACGAACTTGTGCTCCAGGGCGGAGTTGGCCAGGAGCTTCTTCATCTCCGCGCTGCGCTCGGGCGACACGAGCCGGCCCGTGTGCAGCAGATAGTAGAAGCGGGCCGTCTGAAAGGCCGTGGCGCCGTGGGACAAGTGCGCCAGAGGGTCGCGGCGGTAGGCCGGTGCACGGCCGTAGTCCTTGCCGACCCACAGCCCGCCGTGGCCGCTGGGGTCATAGAGCCTGTAGCGCTCGGACTCCAAGACGTCGATCACGTAGTCCCGGCCGACCTTGTGGAGCATGGCCGTGGCGTCGGTGTTGGACGAGCGGCGAATCATGCGCGCCAGGGCCAGGCGCTCGTCCGGGCCCATGGTCAGCCCGCCCTGCTCGGCCTTCTCGAAGGCGGCCAGCAGGATGGCGATCTTGGGCAGGCTGGCCGCGTACATCATGCGCTCGCCGTTGAGCATGGCCAGCCTGGGGGCCTGCGGATCGGTCACGTCCACGAGGCAGACCGCGAGCCTGCCGTCGCGCGCCGCGCCGGCGAGGCCCAGGCTTCGGACGCGCTCCTCCAGGCCGTGCTGCAGGAGCGGGTCGAGATGGCCTTGCAACTTGAAGTCCAGATCCCCGGCGGCCGTGACGACGAGGCCGTCATGGGCCGCGAAGGCGCGGGCCGCCGCGAGCGTGAGAATAAAAGCCGTGGCGAGCACAAGCAGCGCCAGGCGGTTCCTTTTTCCAGACATTTGTCCCCTTGGCCCATGGCGCGCGGCAGGAATCGCGCCCTGCTCGAGGAAGCGGGCTGGACCGTGTCGCGCCGTCTGGTACGATGAATGGCTGAAGCCTTGGCCTAGCGGCTGTCGGCCGCCGGGCTCAGGCCAGGGGAGCAAGAACCGCGCCCGCGCGGGCTTGCCAGGGAGACGGCGGCCAAAAGGGGCGCTCAAGTCCCCGTGGGGAAAGGAAAAAGGATGAAGGAAACGCGAGACGCGGGCCATTCCGGGTGCGCATCCAGGCACACGGCCATGCGCAAGCATGGTCTCCGGGCGGGCTTCCTGTTCGCCAATTTCTTCCTCATCGTCATGGCCCTGTATCAGCTCAAGCCGCCCAGCCGATCCTTCTTCATCGACACCCTGGGCTCGGACATGCTGCCCTGGGTCTGGATCGGCACGGCCGCGGCCATGACCGCCGTGATCAGCTTCTACAACGGCCTGGTGGAGCGCGTGAGCCGCATGCGCATCGTGCTCGGCTCGTGCCTGGCGTTCATGGCCCTGCTGGCCGTGTTCAGGCTCGCGCTTGAGCGGCCCGGCCCGCTCTCGGCCGCGGGCTTCTACATCTTCGTGGACATAATGGGCGTGGTGCTCACGGAGCAGTTCTGGTCCCTGACCAACTCAGTGCACACGCTGGAGGAGGGCAAATCCTGGTACGGGCTCATCGGCACGGGCGGGCTGCTGGGCGGCATGGTCGGCGGCGCGTTCGGCGGCTGGCTGGTCAGCCGCGCCGGGCTGGCCACGGCCGACCTGCTCATGGTCGCCGGGGCCCTCATCGCGGCCATCTTCTGCCTGACATGGCTCATGGGGCGCCTGGGGCTCTACTGCGAAGCCGACTCCGCGCTGCGCGCGAACGTCTCCGCCGGCAGCCTCAAGGCTATCGCGCACAATCGCTACCTGACGCTCATCGCGGCCATCCTCCTGCTCGGCCAGATGGCTTCGCAGTTCGTGGAGTTCCAGTTCATGAAGACCCTGGAGCTGACCATTGTGGGCCGCGACGAGCGCACGGCCTACATGTCCGTGTTCTTCAGCGTCATGAGCGTGGTGGCCATCGGCGTGAACCTCATCGTCACCCCCCTCGTGCACCGGATGAAGGGCGTGCTGGCCGGGCTGCTCGTGCAGCCCGTGGCCATGGGCGTGTGCGCGCTCCTGTACATGGCCCAGCCGACCCTGCTCATCGGCGCCCTGGCCAAGATCAGCGACCGGGGCCTGTCCTACTCCATCAACCGCGCCTCGCGCGAACTGCTCTACGTGCCCGTGGACCCGGTGGTCATCTACCAGGCCAAGGCCTGGATCGACATGTTCGGCTACCGGCTGTTCGAGGTGCTCGGCTCCCTGCTCATCCTGGCCGTGACCCAGTGGTCCTCGGCGCCCATGGAGCTTGCCGGCTTCAGCACGTTCACCCTGGCCACCTGCGCGGTCTGGATCGGTATCATCCTGCTCATCCGCCAGGAGTACTCGGCCGTGGTCACGGAGTGAGAAAGTAGTACAGCGCCGTGACGGCCACGAGGCTCGCGGCGCGCAGGGCCTGGCTGGCGGCGATGAGGCGCGTGGCCAGGGCCGGCTTGAAGATGCCGGCGTAGAACGGGAACTGGTGGCGGAAGGCGCGCATGGGCGTGGAGAGCACGTTGCCGACCAGGAGCGCGAGCACGACCTGCTTGGCCGGCAGGGCCTGGGCCTCCAGGAGCGCGCCGGCCGCGGCCAGGCCGGCCGTGAACTCCGAGGCCACCTGGAAGACCACGATGGACATGGCCTTGGGGTGCAGCCAGGAGAGCACCCCGGCGTGCTCGGCCAGGAAGCCTTCGAGCAGCTTGAACACGCCATGGCGGTTCAGGAAGAACACGAGGATGTAGATGGGCACGGTGAAGGTGAGCACCTTGCCGATGCGCTTCCTGAAGCGCTTGAGGCTCACGCGCCAGGCCCTGCGCCACTTGCTCTCCCCTATCTCGGACTGGGCGGCCCTGGCGGCCTCGTCCAGGCGGCAGGTCACGCAGCCCTCGGGCAGCGGCGGCATCCAGAGCCGGCCCAGGACGATGATGAAGGCCGTGCGCAGCACGGCCGACAGGAGCGTCAGCCCCACGTAGACGAAGGCCGCGCCGCCCAGGAACGGCGCCACGAGGAAGAACATGGTCGGCAGGTGCAGAAGGTAGGTGGGCAGGGAATTGAACAGGTTGGAGAGCACGAGCTCGCGCCGGGAGAGCGCGCCCTTGTCATAGGCCTCGGCGAGCATGGTGTTGGCCGCGACTCCCGAGAAGAAGGCCATGGAGAACGATGCGCCCGAGACGTCCTTGAGCCTGGCCAGGCGGATGAGCGGCGCGGTGACGCGGGCCACGGCGCGGGTCCAGTCGAGGGTTTCGATGAGGTTGGCCACCAACAGGCCGAGCGAGATGGACAGGCTCAGCCGGATGAGCGGCCAGCCCAGCCCGCGCCAGAGTTCAACCGCATCCATGGAAACGTGCCTCGGAGCGCCCTGAAGCCGTCAGGCCGGGCTCGCTGGAGCTTTTTGCAGATGGGGGTTCAGGGGAATCACTCCCCTGGCGGGTGAGAATCCGAGAGAGGGCGGCGCCCTCTCTCAGGTCATCCGCAAAGTGCTCTAGGCAGACCCGAGCGGCTTCCAATGCTGGGACTCCTTGACCTCGATCGTGCCGTCCTCGGCCACGTCCACGACCCCGCGCGCGCCCAGCTCGCGCATGGCTTCCTCCAGCTTTTCGCACGTCGCGGTCCACTTGAGCTCGCAGGCCTCGAAATGCGGCGTCTCGCCGCGCGAGAGCATGTCGTCGATCATGAGGTAGAGCGAGGTGGCCTCCACGCTCATGTTCAGGTTGAATATGGCCTGGTCCATGGCTCCTCCTGTGTGTATGGCCGGCGGCGCGTGCGTGCGCCCGGCTCATGATGCCACGGCGTGGCCGCCGGCTCCTAGCTCCTGGACTCGATATCCAGGCCCTCCAGCAGGTCGCGGAAGGCGGCCGCCTCGGCGGCGTTCATGGCGAAGGAATGCTCGTCGGCCGGGAATGCGCCCTCGCGCACCTCGCGCGCGTACTCCTTGGCGGCGTCTTGCATGAGTTTGCCCAATTCGGCGTAACGCTTGACGAACTTGGGCGTGAAGCGCTCGAACAGCCCCACCACGTCATGGACAACGAGCACCTGACCGTCGCAATGCGGGCCGGCTCCGATGCCGATGGTCGGCACGCGCAGCCGGGCCGTGATCTCGCGGGCCACCACGGCGGGCACGGCCTCCAGGACCACGGCGAAGCAGCCGGCGGCCTCCAGAGTTTGCGCCTCGCGCACCAGGAGCGCCGCGGCCTCGGCGGTCTTGCCTTGGACCTTGAAGCCGCCGAGGCCGGCCACGAGCTGCGGAGTGAGACCCACATGGCCCATGACCGGAATGCCCGCGCGCACCATGGCCTCGACCTCGCGCAGGTAGCCTGCGCCCTCGAGCTTGACCGCGCGCGCCCCGCCTTCCTGGACCAGCCTGCCGGCGGCCAGCACCGCGCGCTCCACGCCGGCCTGGTAGGACAGGAAGGGCAGGTCGCCCACAACCAGGGCCCGCTGGGCAGCACGGCTCACGGCCTTGGTGTGGTGGACCATCTCGTCTAGGGTCACGGACAGGGTGTCGGCATGGCCGAGCACGGCCATGGCCAGGGAGTCGCCCACCAGGAGCATGTCCACTCCGGCCTGGTCTAGGGCCAGGGCCGTGGGGTAGTCGTAGGCCGTGAGCATCGTCAGACGTTGCCCGCCCTTGCGGTCGGCGATGCCCGGAGCGGTGAGCTTCTTGTCCATGGCGGCTCCTTGGTGTGTGTGATGCGGCAAGCTCTGGAGGATACGGGAAAAAAGCCGCCCTGAAAAGAGACGGCCCGCGAGGCGGGAAAGAAAAACGGCCCCGCGGGGCCGCTGGAACCGGACAGGGTTCTGGAGGTCCGGCGTGGCGGCTAGGGCATTTGCTTTTGAAAATGCTCTGCAAGCCATGCGCCGGCATGGCTTGCCGCCGAGTAGGCGGCGCAATCCGCTTACGCCGTCAACGCCGAAGCGAGCATCTCAAAGTCAAACTGCTCTACAGATCCTGGAGCACCCAGATGATCCTGCCCACGAGATGCTTGTCCTTGATCTCCGGGGTCAGGAACTGCTCGGGATGGCTGGCGTTCTCGCTGCGCAGGATGAAGCGGTTGTTCTCGGCGTCGAAGAAGACACGCTTGAGCACCAAGCCTTCGTGCGGCACGTGCACGCCGTACAGCTCGCCCGAGAGGATGCGCCGCTGCTCCATGTCGAGCCCCACGAACGCGCCCCGGCGGATGATCGGCTCCATGCCCGAGCCCTCGACCTTGAGCGCGAGGAGCGTCGGCCTGTAGAACGTCTCGGGTATGGCCAACTGGGCGATGAAGTCGGGCTGCCAGGCGCCGTCCTGGGTATTGGCGCCCATCATGCTGGAGACGTTGACGACCCTGCTGCGGGCCGGGGACTTGCCGTAGCCCGAGGGCGGCTCGGCCACGTGCGGCACGTGCGACTCGGCCATGCCGGGCTTGAGGTACATGGGCTCGATGCCGTCGGACAGCCATTCGGGATTGAGCCCGAGAGATCGATACAGCTTCATGTACCAATCGGCGGGCACGGAATTGCGTCGCTTGGCGTCGGAAATGCTCGACTGTCGGATGCCGAGCAGGTTGGCGAGCTCCACCTGGGTGCGGGCGCCGGTCGCCCGCTTGATCCTGTCAAGGACCTCGTCGAAATTGGTCATTTTTCCCACTCCTTACCCTATCCCTATCCTTATCTTATCCCTATCCTATTTCATCGGGCATAAAACATATCATCCTACACACCGTGAGGAGTTTCTTGAACTCGCTTGCAAACCAGCCAACAGCCAAATGTTCC
The DNA here is from genome assembly GCA_023433925.1 of Pseudomonadota bacterium. Lineage (GTDB taxonomy): Bacteria > Desulfobacterota > Desulfovibrionia > Desulfovibrionales > Desulfovibrionaceae > Desulfocurvibacter. The sequence goes on from JAEYTO010000029.1 coordinate 24,411, forward strand.
ACGGCGGCGGGGAGCACGGCCAATTCCGGCGCAGCGCACGAGCTGTCGAGGAGACCATCCTGATTTATCGGACGCAACCAAGGAATGCCGGCCCTGGGCGGTTTGGCTACAAGGGAACACGCCACGCCCAGCCCCTCGGACAGGCATGCGCCCTCGCTATTGACAGGCTGCGACAATTACGCGCGAACACTGACAATCATCCCAATTACCTGGGTTGCTATACGCTGCTACCAGGAACACCCCAAAAAGGGAATACCTTTCCCAAAATCGGGACTCTTCCATCCGCATCCAGGCGCTCGGCATGCCTGGCCGCCGGCTTGACGCCGGCGCACCCGTCATGGAATCAGCGCATGTACTTGAAGAAGGGGGAATCAGGGGTCAGCACGAGCCTGGTGTTCTCCTGAAGGCTCTTCTCGTAGGCCTCCAGGCTGCGCTGGAAGGCGTAGAACTCCGGGTCCCGGCCCAAGGCGTCGGCCCATAGGCGGATGGCCTGGGCCTCGCCCTCGCCGCGCAGCACGGAGGACTGCCGCTTGGCCTCGGCCAGGAGGATGGTGCGCTCGCGATCCGCCAGGGCCGTGATCTTGGAGGACTCCTCCTGGCCTTCGGAGCGGTACTGCTTGGCCTGGCGCTCGCGCTCGGCGCGCATGCGGCCATAGATGGCCCGGGCGTTCTCGGTCGGCAGGTCCGTGCGCCGGATACGCACGTCGATCACCTCGATGCCGAATTCCCGCACGACTTCGTTGGATTTGCTGGTGACCTCCTGCGTGATCTGGCCGCGCTTGCCCGAGACGATCTCGATGAGCGTGTAGTTGCCAAGGGCCACGCGCAACTCGGAGTAGATGATGTCGTCGAGGCGCGCCTGGGCTCGCGGGATGTCGCGCACGGTGCGGTAGAACTGGAGGGGATCGGTGATGCGCCAGCGGGTGTAGTTGTCCACGACCATGTTCTTCTTGTCCTTGGTCAGGATCTCGGCCGGCGAGGCATCGTAGTTGAGGATGCGCGAGTCGAAGAAGACCACGTTCTGGACAAAAGGCAGCTTGAAGTGCAGGCCGGGAGCCAGAGGCTCCTTGCCGATGGGCTTGCCGAGCTCGAGCACGATGGCCCGCTCGGTCTGGTCCACGCTGAACACGGATTGGACCAGCACGGCAAGCGCGAGGAAGCCGAGGACGGCCAGTACGACGAGTCTGGTTTGCATGCTATTGCCCTCCCTGGCTGCCGGCCGCCGGAGCGCCCTGTTTTGGCCGCGGCGCGGCCTTGTCCAGGGGCAGGTAGGGCACGACATTGCCCGCGGTCTGGTCGGAGATGATGACCTTCTCCAGGGCGGAGTTGGCGAAGATGCGCTCCATGGTCTCCAGGTACATGCGCTGGCGGGTCACGTCCTTGGCCTTGCGGTACTCCTGGAGCACGGCCAGGAACTTCTCGGCGCCGCCGCGGGCGTCCAGCACCTGGCTCTCCTTGTAGGCCTGGGCCTGGTTGACCACGACGGCCGCCTGGCCGCGGGCCCTTGGCAGGATGTCGTTGCGGTAGGCCTCGGCCTCGTTGATGAGCCGGCTCTTGTCCTCGCGCGCGCTGGCCACGTCCTTGAAGGCCTCCACGACCTCCTTGGGCGGGTGCACGTCCTGGAGCTGCACGGCCACGACGCGGACGCCGGCCTGGTAGCGGTCCAGAACCTCCTGCATGACGTCGCGCGTCTGGGTCTGGATGACGAACTTGCCCGTGGTCAGGGCCGAGTCGATCTCGCTGTTGCCGACGACCTCGCGCATCGCCGCCTGGGCCACGGACTTGACCGTGCCGTCCTGCTCGGCCACGTTGAACAGGTACTGCACGGGATCCTTGATCTGGTATTGGACGATGAACTGCACGTCGACGATGTTCTCATCGCCCGTGAGCATGAGCGACTCCTCGGGCACCAGGCGGTACTGATCCGTCTGGATGGACCCGCGCGTGATGGAACGGAAGCCGACCTCCACGCGCTTGATCTCCGTGACCTTGGGCTTGTGGACACTTTCGATGGGGAACGGCAAATGGATGTGCGGGCCGGGGTTGGTGATGCGCGTGAACTTGCCGAAGCGCTTCTCCACGCCCCGCTCGTCCGGCTGCACGATGTAGAAGCCGCTCAGCCCCCACAGGATGAGCAAGCCCAAGAAGATGAGCTTGCCTCCGCCCGGCAGGCGCAGGTTCTTGAAACGTTTCAGGCGCTCGTTCATGTCGCCGAACTCGGGAGGCTGATAGCCTCCCCCCTGCTTGCGTCGCTGGCTTTGCAGCTTTTCCCAATCCCAGTTCATAATGAGGCATGCAATAGTTGAGTTGCCGGGGCAGGTCAAGCAATGCTTGGCTGGCGGCCCCTGCGGCTGCTGAATCGGGTTTCCGAAATACGTTGGAAAGCGCCCCATGCCGTTATATGTTCTGGCCAATTCCGCGCCCGCGCTGAACCGAGCACCGGGCGCGCACGTCAATAAAGGAGCCGCAAGACCATGCCAGTCCATCCCCGCGCCGGGAAGCCGCCCACCCAGGACATGCTCGTGAACGTCCCGCGCCTCGTGGCCGCCTACTACACCCTGCGCCCCGACCCCGCCGACCCGGAACAGCGCGTGGCCTTCGGCACGTCCGGCCATCGGGGCAGCTCGCTCAAGAGCAGCTTCAACGAGGCGCACATTCTGGCCATGGCCAAGGCCATCCACGAGCACCGGACAGCCCAGGGCGTGGACGGCCCGCTCTTCGTGGGCATCGACACGCACGCCCTGTCCGAGCCGGCCTTCATCACGGCCATGGAGGTCTTCGCTGCCTGCGGCGTACAGGCCCGCTTCCAGCAAGGCCGGGGCTACACACCCACGCCGGTCATCTCGCACGCCATCCTGACCCACAACCGGGGACGGGCGAAAGGTCTGGCCGACGGCGTGGTCATCACGCCCTCGCACAACCCGCCCGAGGACGGCGGCTTCAAGTACAATCCGCCTCATGGCGGCCCGGCCGAGACCTCGGTCACCAAATGGATCGAAAGACGGGCCAACGAGCTCATGGCCAAGGAGCTCGCCTCGGTGACGCGCATGGACCTGACCAAGGCCGTGGCTCAGGGCAAGGTGCGCGAACACGACTACGTGCGGCCCTTCGTGGAGGACTTGGCCAGCGTCGTGGACATGCGGGCCATCGCCGGGGCGGGACTCAAGCTTGGCGTGGACCCCATGGGCGGCTCGGCGCTGGCCTTCTGGGAGCCCATGGCCGAGCGCCACGGCCTGGACATCACCGTGGTCAACAAGGCCGTGGACCCGACCTTCGCCTTCATGCGCGTGGACAAGGACGGCGTCATCAGGATGGACTGCTCCTCGCCCTACGCCATGGCCGGCATGATCGACCTCAAGGACACGTTCGACATCGCCTTCGGCAACGACGCGGACGCCGACCGCCACGGCATCGTGACCCGCTCCTCGGGCCTGCTCAACCCGAACCACTACCTGTCCGTGGCCATCGACTACCTGTTCACGCACCGGCCGGGTTGGAAGCCGTCCTGCGCCGTGGGCAAGACCCTCGTGTCGAGCAGCATGATCGACCGCGTGGCCAAGGCCCTCGGCCGCCGGCTGGCCGAGGTGCCCGTGGGCTTCAAATGGTTCGTGCAAGGGCTGCTCGACGGCGAGTACGGCTTCGGCGGCGAGGAGTCCGCCGGGGCGTCCTTCCTGCGCATGGACGGCGGCGTCTGGACCACGGACAAGGACGGCATCGTCATGAACCTCCTGGCGGCCGAGATCACGGCCGTCACGGGCCGCGATCCGGGCGAGCTGTACAAGGGGCTCACGGAACGCTTCGGAGCGCCGATCTACGAGCGCTTGCAGGCCCCGGCCGACGCGGCCCAGAAGAAGGTCCTGACGAGCCTGTCGCCCGAGCACGTGACGGCCGAGAGCCTGGCCGGCGAGCCGATCCTGGCCAAGCTCACGCGCTCGCCCGAGGGCGGCTCGCCCATCGGCGGGCTCAAGGTCGTCACCGAGAACGGCTGGTTCGCGGCCCGGCCTTCGGGCACCGAGGACATTTACAAGATCTACACCGAGAGCTTCAAAGGCCCCGAGCACCTGAAGCGCATCCAGGAGGAGGCCCAGGCCATCGTGTCCCAGGCCTTGGCCAGGGCGGGTGTCTAGGGCCGTTTGACTTGAGACGCTGGCTCCGGCGCAGACGGCGCAAGTGAATTGCGCCGTCTGCGCGGG
>JAEYTO010000010.1 GCA_023433925.1 Pseudomonadota bacterium
GTCCAGGGGCCTGTGGCCCCTGGCGGGTGAGAGCCCGAGAGAGGGCGAGAAGCCCTCTCTCGGTCCCCCTCTTCATCTTTTCCTAATGCGCGTCATGCACCCGCATGTCCTTGCCCAGGCCGTGATCCGGGCCGTGGCAGACGGCGCAGTTGCCGCCTCTGCCCATGGGGCCGCGGTCGCCCTGGTACTGGAGCGGCTGGATGTTGTCCCGGTCCGCGCCGTAGGCGTTCGTCGCCGGGTACGTCGCGTGCGGGCTGTTGTGGCAGGCGATGCAGGGCACTGTGTCCATCCCGTCCTTGCGGTTGCGGTACAGTTCGGCAGGCCCTTCGACCCAGGCGTTGAAGGCGCTGGCGGTCTTGTCGGGCCGTGTGTAGCCCTCGTGGCAGGTCATGCAGTCGGGCTCCTGGAGCCAGGGCGAGCGCGGCGAGATCTCGGCCAGCGTGGCCACGCCGCGCGGCTCGATGTAGCGCATGAGCCGCTCGGCGCCCGGCTTGCCGGCCATCTGCTCCTTTTTGAGCAGCGAGAGCGCGTGGTCCTCCAGATAGCCGTGGCAGCTCGGGCAGCCCAGGCCCTGTGCGGCGTGGTTGTCGCGCAGGCAGCGGGTCACGCCCGTGGGGCTGTCCGGGTGGCAGTTGGCGCAGACCTCGCCACCCCGGCCCGGCAGGTAGTTGGCGTGGAAGCCGTGGATGGCCGCGGGCAGGTTGACCAGCTCGGGCCGGCCTTGGGCGTTGAGCAGCGGATCGGGGTGGCAGCTCTGGCAGAGCACGGGCTTGCCGTCCCTGGCGCGGGCCAGCAGGTCCGTGCCGCTGCGTCTGTCGTGCACGGCCAGGATGTTCGTGGCCGTGCCCTGGGCGATGCCCGTGACGCCGTCCGTGCGCCAAGTCCCGCCGTGGCAGTTCCAGCAGCCCATCTCCGAGCCCACGGGCAGCACGGCCTTGGTCTGGGCCAGGACCTGCCCGGTGGCCTTGTCCCTGGCCGTGACCGTGAAGAGCGGGTACGGATTGACCGGCCCGTTGTCCACGTAAGGCGTGACCGGGATGCCGGCCGCCGAGTGGATGCCCGCCTTGGCGTCCCAGGCCAGCACGCCGTCGAGCCCCCTGCCCGCGCCAGAGACGTTGGCCGGCAGCTCCTTGCCCAGGAGCGAGGGCGCGAACCGCCAGAACTCCACGTGCGATGCCGGATTCTTGGAGCCTTGCGGCGCCTCGTAGCTGATCTCGACGCCCTCGGACACGACCTCGGGCGTGTCGCCCCGGCGGATGAGCAGCGCGCCCATGGCGTTGCCCGGCGGCAGGATGGCGAAGGATGCGTCGCAGTCGGAGATGCACTTCATGCCCAGGGTGTTCCAGGCCAGCAGCACGTACTTGTCGCTGTCCATGCTGAAGGGCTGGATGTCGTGCTCAAGGGGCGTGATGGCCGCCTCGGCCTGCGCATCGGGAGCCTTGCCGTGCAGGCCGGTGACGATGTGGCTGGCCAGGGCGCGGCGCTCGGCCGCGTTGCCCAGAAAGGGCGGCATGTGCCCGAAGAGCCTGCCCTGCCCGGCCAGATAGGCCTCCAGGCCGAACTCGCCCACGTGGGCCGTGAGCGGCAGGATGTCGTTCATGGGCCCGCCCACGCTGTGGCAGGACAGGCATTGCAGGACGAACAGGTCGCGGCCCGCCTCGGCCGGACTTTCCGAGGCGTCCTTGTGGCGTACCCACTTGGCCTGGGCCAGCAGTCTCCCGCCGTCCGTCCGCGAGACCTGGGCGAGCTGCGCCGCCTGGGCCACGCTCACGCCCGTGGAGTACGTGTGGCCGTGGATGATCCAGGGCTTGCGGCCGGCCTCGCGCACGAACTCGAAGGCGCCCACGAAGGCGAAGCCGCCCAGGAGCAGCAGCGCGGCGATGGGCGTGCGGGCCGCGCGCGGCAGCCTGGCGTACATGAGCAGCGCGCCGGCCATGATTCCGGCGGAGATGGGCGGGATGGCTCGATAGAACGGGGCGATGCGCCCGTATTTCTGCTCGATGAACCCGAGGACGTCGGCCGGCAGGGACTGGAGGTATATCCAGCCCACGGCCAGCAGCAGCGGCAGCGCGCCGGCGGCCCACAGGGCGCAGGAGCGCACGATCTTTTCGCGCGCCTCGGCGTCCGGGATGCGCAGGGCCGTCAGGAAGCCGAACAGGCCGGCGAGCATGACGGCCAGGAGCGTGCGGAAGGCCAGGGACGGCCAGAAGCTCGGGTTGAAGAAGCCGTCCCAGAAGTCGCCGGTGGAGAGCCACGCGCCCGGCGTGAGCATGAAGCCGACGATGCCGTTGATGAGGAACAGCGACAACCAGGCGAACAGGAAGTACAGCCAGCCGATGATCATGTGCTCGCGGCCGGAGAGGCGCTCGAAGCCGTAATAATAGATGAGCAGGGCCACGATCTCGCAGGCGAAGAAGACCCACTCGGCGGCCCAGCCGAAGACGAAGGTGTGGATGAGGGCCGAGGTGCCGGATGGGGTGAGCACCGAAATGGTGAACCAGATGCCCACGCCGGACAGGCCGCCGAAGACCATGGTCAGGAGCAGGAAGAAGCGTGTGTGGCGCTTGACGTAGTCGAGCATGGCCGGGGAATTCTCCCGGCGCGCGCGGGCCTCGGTGAGCACGAGGAACAGCCCGCCGCCCACGGCGAAGTGGGCCACGAAGACGTGCAGCGTGGCCACCAGGGCGATGATGAAGCCGCCGCCGAAGGTCGAGAGTTGCCAAACCGGGTATTCCATGGCCTAGGCCTCCCTTTCCTTGAGCGAGCGCAACCCGTCCTCGTCCGGATTGCCGGCCTCCGCCCCCTTGCCCGCGCGGAGCCACAGGCGCAGCATCCAGGCCACGGCCAGCAGGCCGGCGGCGAAGCAGGCCAGGAAGAACACGAGCGGCGTGTACTGGCCCGTGACGGCCAGGGACTCGGGCGAGAAGTAGGGCTCGAGGTAGGCGAACTTGACCATCTCCCGGACGCCGACCATGGAGGCCACGGTGGCCACGGCCCAGGCCGCCGTGCGGCCGGGCCTGCCCTTGAAGCCGTGGTGCAGGGCCACGCCGGCGGCCAGCAGCCCGGCCGCCAAGAGCGCCGTGTGCGGCGCGCCCCGGCCCAGGAAGAGGAGCATGACGTTGTCCGGGAGGCTGAGCAGGAACCACAAGCCCACGACGACCTGGGCCAGGGTGGCGCGGGTGAACCAGCGCAGCCCCAGGGCCACGCGCTCGGCCGCGCCCTGCTCTCCCCTGCGCGCCCTGCCCCGGTTGGCGAGGGCCACGAAGAGCCCGCCCACGGCCATGGAGGCCACTATGAAATGTAGCCAGCGCGGCGCAAGCGCCGGGTCGGACAGGTTGAGGAGCGTCCCGTGGGGATTGTCGAAGTAGGCCAGCCAAGCCTCGGGCCTGAGCATCATGGTCATGACGTTGCTCAGGATGAAGCTCGCGGCCAGCAGGAGCGTCACGGCCAGGCTCAGGATCAGGGCGCGCCGGGAGCCGAGCCGCTCGAAGCCCAGGCCGTGGCCGTACAACAGGCCGTAGCCGACCATGACCAGCCCGACCAGGGCCAGCCACCACACGGCCATGAGCACGGCCGAGGTGTACAGAAACTGCCCGTGCAGGACTTGCAGGAAGAGCAGCGGCGGCACGCCGAGGTTCACGGTCAGGGCCAGGATGGTGGGCAGGCGACCGGAAAGCTCCCTGGCCGACCCGGCTTCATCGCGGCCGAGATGCGCGGCCAGGGCGATGATGGCGCCGCCCAGGACCGCGTTCATGAACAGGAGATGCGCCGTGAACGTCACGAGCGACAAGGCCTCGAACCAGACCCAGGACACGGGAATGGCGTCAGCCACGGGAATGAGCCCCGCAGGATTCATGGCAGACCCTCCAGTGATTATGGCACGCCTTATCCTCGCGGTGGGAAAAATGCAACCAATCCTTCGGCGCTCGAATCATCGTCTTCGCATCATGCAGCGGGCAAGACATGCAGGGAGCAAGGGCGGCCTCCACATTGCCGGCCTCTGCTTCCGCACGGCCCCAACGTCGCAAATACGCATCACGATGCGCGGAACGCGGCCCGCCGAAAACCCTTGGCTGGGCGGCATGCCTCCTGCGCGATGGACGTGAAGCACCGGCCGGCATTCGGTTCATGCCCGCTGGCCGGGCCATCTAGCCGGCCTTGACCGCCTGTCCCCGCATGCTAGTTTGGCGCTCGACGACACACGCCCAAGCCGGGCTCACGCAGGGCCCAAGTCGGGAGAAACGCATGCACGTCTGCTTTATTGGCGACTCGCTGACCCTGGGCACGCACGATCCCGAATTCCGGGGCTGGCCCGGCAGGCTGGCCCAGATGTCGGCGGATGCCGCCAAGGCGTCCGGCAAGGAGCTCAACGTCTATAACCTGGGCATCCGCGGCAACCGCACCAACGACATCCTGGAGCGCTGGCCGACGGAGGCGGCCCGCCGCCTGCCCGAGGACCAGGACCGCCGCCTGGTGTTCTCCTTTGGCGGAGCCGACGCCTCCAGGCCCGAGGGCTATCCGCGCGTGGACCCGGACACGTCCATGGCCAACGCCCACCTGATCCTCAAGGCCGCCAGGGAAGCCTGTCCCGTGCTGTGGGTCGGCCCCACGCCCATGCCGCGGCCCGAGCGCAACGCGGGGGTCTCGGAGCTGAACAAGGGCTACGCGGTCATTGCCGCGAGGCTTGACATACCCTACCTGGATGTATTTAGCCCTCTGTCCGCCAGCCGCGAGTATCTGGACGACCTGGCGGCCGGCGACGGGGTCCACCCCGGAGCCAGAGGCTACGGCCTCATCGCCGCCCTGGTGGCCGAATGGGAGCCCTGGCGAGCCTGGCTGCGCTGAACCTCCGGGGCGGCACTGGCATACAGCCCGCACGGTTACGCGAAGACGGCCACGCATGGCCGCCCGGCAACAAAAACACGGGGGCCAGGGGCCCCTGGCCCTTGGCAGGGTGAGGTCTGGAGAGGGACAGCGTCCCTCTCCAGCTACGCGGCATATCAAACCGGCCCATGGCCGTACAAAGGACATCCTCTTGCGCTCGTTCGCCAGCGACAATCATTCAGGCGTGCACCCCAAGGTCATGGAGGCCGTCGCCCGCGCCAACCAGGGTCACGCGCCGGCTTATGGCGAGGACCCGCTGACGGCCGAGGCCGACGCGCTCCTGCGCCGCCATTTCGGCCCCGGCATAGACCCCTATTTCGTGCTCCTGGGCACGGCGGCCAACGTGCTCGGCCTGAAGGCCGTGGCCCGGTCGCACCATGCCGTGCTGTGCGCCGAGAGCGCGCATATCAACGTGGACGAGTGCGGCGCGCCCGAGGCCTTGGCCGGCCTCAAGCTGCGCACCGTGCCCGGCCGGGACGGCAAGATCGCGCCCGCGGACCTGGAGCCCTTCCTGGCCGACCTGGGCGTGCAGCACCACAACCAGCCCAGGGTGGTCTCCATCACGCAATCCACGGAGCTGGGCACGCTCTACACGCCGGACGAGGTGCGCGCCCTGGCCGACTTCGCCCACGGCCACGGCATGCTCCTGCACATGGACGGCGCGCGGCTGGCCAACGCCGCCGCGGCTCTGGGGCTGGGGCTGAACGACGTGAGCGGCGCGTGCGGGGTGGACGTGCTCTCCTTCGGCGGGACCAAGAACGGGCTCATGCACGGCGAGGCGGTGATCTTCTTCGATCCCGGGCTGTCCCGCGATTTCCGCTATATCCGCAAGCAGGGCATGCAGCTCAGCTCCAAAATGCGCTTCATCGCGGCCCAGTTCGCGGCCCTGCTCGGCGGCGACCTGTGGCGCGAGAACGCCCTGCAAGCCAATGGCATGGCCGCCCGCCTCGCCGAACAGGCGCGCGCCATCCCGGAGGTGCGCATCACCCGGCCGGTGCAGGCCAACGCAGTGTTCGCCGTGATCCCGCCCAGGGCCGTGGCCCCGTTGCAGGCCTGCTATCCTTTCTATGTCTGGAGCCAGGATACGGGCGAGGTGCGCTGGATGACCTCCTTCGACACCACGCCGGACGACGTGGACAGCTTCGTGGAGGCCCTGCGCAGGGCAGTGCGGGCTTGAGCCGCCGGGTTCCGCGAACGCGCGCCGCGCGCCGGGCTCAGGCCCGCCCGGCGCGCCCCATGGCCAGCCGCACGGCGTCGAGCACCGCGGGCAGGTCGAAGGGCTTGGACACATAGCCGTCCATGCCCTTGCGCAGGAAACGCTCGGCGTCGCCCTCCATGGCGTGGGCGGTCAGGGCGATGATGGGCACGGAGGCATGGGCTGTGCCCGAGGAGCGTATCCGCTCCGTGGTGGCCAGGCCGTCCAGGCCAGGCATCTGGATGTCCATGAAAACGCAGTCAAAGGCCTCCCGCTTCAGGAGCTCCAGGGCCTCCGCGCCATCGGAGACACAGGACGCCTCGTGGCCGGCGCGCTCAAGCAGCTTGCGCAGGGTCAGCTGATTGATGCGGTCGTCCTCGACGATGAGGAACCTGTAGCGCGCGCCCGAGCCCAGGCGGTCCCCAGGGGCGGGAAGGGCCTGCCCTGCCGGAGGGACGCCCAACTCCACCGTGAAAAGGACGCTCGTGCCCCGGCCGAGCTCGCTGTCCACGGAGATGGTCCCGCCCAGAAGCGACACGAGCCGCTTGACCAGAGGCAGCCCCAGGCCCGCGCCGCCGTTCCTGCGGGTATAGCTGCCGTCCACCTGCGTGAAGGGCTCGAAGCAGTAGGCGATCTTGTCGTCCGGGATGCCCTTGCCGGTATCGGTCACGCTGAACAGGACAAGCCTCCTGCCCTGCCTGCGCTCGTGCGGCAGCTCGCAGACCTCCACGGTGATGTCACCCCTGTCCGTGAACTTGAGGGCGTTGCCTATCAGATTGAGGAGAATCTGGCGCAGCCTGCGCTCGTCGGCGAAAAACCGCTCGCCAAGCTCCCCGCGCACGGACCAGTTCAACTCGATGCTCCGCGCGGCCGCCTGCGGCCTGACGGAGCCGATCACAGTCCTGAGCGTCTCGCGCAGGTCGAAGGCCTCCTCCTTGAGCGTGAACCCTCCGGCCTCCACGACGGACAAGGACAGGAGGTCATTCAGGATCGTCAGCAGGCTTCCGCCCGAAACGAGCGCGGTCTGGACGCACTCGCTCTGCTCCTTGTCCAGAGCGGTCATCTGGAGCAGTTGGAGCATGCCCATGACGCCGTTGAGCGGGGTGCGCAGCTCGTGGCTCATGTTGGCCAGGAACTCGGATTTGACTCGGTTGGCGAGTTCGGCCTTCTCCTTGGCCTGGATGAGATGCCTCTCCATGCGCCGCTGAGCCGTGATGTCCATGAAGATGCAGTGCGTGCGCACGAAATTGCCGTCCCGGTCCATCTGCACCCGGCCGGTGAAAACCACGAGCAGCCTGCCGCTGTCCTTGCGCAGCATCTCGCACTCGACCCCGTCGATGACGCAGGCGGACTTGAACATGGAGAAGTTCTTGTCGAAGTGTTCCTTCCAGACCTCGGCCAGGAAATCCCCGAACCAGGCGCCGACGACCTCCTCGGCCCGGTAGCCCAGCGTCTCCAGCCAGGCCTTGTTCACGGTGATGAAGCGGCCCCTCTCGTCCAGGGACTGGTACGGCAGGGGCGCGTTCTCGAACATCTCCCGGAACATGCCCTCGCTTTGGCGCAGCAGCGCTTCGAGCTCGGCCTTCGCGCCCATCTCCGCCTGGAGCTTCTCATTGCCGCGCTTCAAGTCGGCGACCGCCGCTTCGATCTGCCGATCGCGCTCGTCCACGAGCCCGCGCAAGGCGCGCGACATGCGGTTGAAGCTCCCGGTAAGCTCGGCGATCTCCCTGCCGGCCGGCACGGGAATCTCCTCGCCCAGGCGCGCTTCGTCGGCCACGATCCCGCGCGACAGGGCGGCGACCCTGGCGATGGGCCGGAACAGGAGCCCGCGGTTCAGCAAGTGCAAGGCCAGGTTCAAGCCCAGCGTGGCGCCCAGGATGATCGCCGCCAAGGGCAACAGGGACCGGAAGGCGTCGGCCATGGCATGGTTGACCGGCACCCGGATGGACACGGCCGAAACGATCTCGCCGACCTCGCGGCCAAAGCTCCCGGACAGGCCATAACGCTCCAGTAGGCCGGCCGGCGCCGCCTCGGGCCTGGAGTGGCACGCGAGGCAGCGCTCTTCCATGCGCTCGCCCCGGTGGAGGACCGTGAAGAAAAGCTGGCCGCCTATCTCCCGCATGGCCGCGCGCTCCTGGAGCGAATCGTCCTTGGCGCAGTCGTTCAGGAAGTCCCGCTCGTACCCGTCCGCCTCGTTCTCGGGATTGCGGGCGTTGATGGCGCATTCCTTGTAATAATACGGCTCTCTGGCGAGCTTGGCGTACTCCTTCTCGATCTCGCGCAGGGCGTGCGTCGAGGACATCCAGGCCGGATTGAAGTAGCCGCCGGCCATGGACTCGGTGAGCTCGGGATACAGGCTCGGCTTGAGCGTGTGCGCGAAGTAGGCATGCACGGCAAGGTTGCGCTGCAAGATGAGGCGCGATCTCTCCCTGGCGTCGTCCAGCACGTGCTGCCGCATGAAGATGTATGCCCCGGCCAGGGCGAGCAGCAACGCCGGAACGAGCACAATTGCGGCGGTCAACGCATGAATGGTGGACAGCTTGGCGCCCTTGAGATTCATACTACCTGCCTTCATGGGCAATCCCGCAAGCTGGCCAGTGCACGGAGCATACCAAGCCTTTGCCGCAGAGGCGCCTTACCAAGACTGATCAACGATAAACGAGCGCCATCGTCTATAGCGTGACGAATATCCACTATCACTTTATCCCATACGGTACAAGCAACGCATGAACCATCTTGATCCATGCAATCGGAGAGACGAAAGCCGAAGAGACCGACGCATGAAAACGCCGGTCCATGGCAATCCGCCATCTAGAGCAGTCTGACTTTGAGACGCTCGCTCGGGCGTTGACGGCGCAAGTGCATTGCGCCTACGCCTACGCGGCGGCAAGCCATGCCGACGCATGGCTTGCAGAGCATTTTCAAAAGCAAAATGCCCTAGCATTTCGCGAAATGAAATACGGGATTAAGGGGCCCTCTTATAAGGGATGGCCTTAGTGAGTTGGAGTCTAGGAGGGCAACGTCATCCCCGGCTCTTGTGCAAGAGGCGCTATCGCCTGACCAAAAGCGCCACGCTCTCCACGTGATGGCTGTGCGGAAAGAGGTCCACGGGCGTGACGCGCGCGAGCTCGTAGCCCGGCAGGAGCAGGGCCGCATCGCGGGCGAAGGTGGCCGGATCGCAAGACACGGACACGATGCGCGCCGGGGCCAGCGCCAGGAGCCGCGCGGCCACGTCCGGATGCATGCCCGCGCGCGGCGGATCGACCACAGCCACGTCGGGCCTGGGCAGCCGCTTGTCGGCCAGCGTGCGGCGTAGGTCGCCGGCCACGAAGGCGCAGTTGGCCAGGCCGTTCAGCCGGGCATTGGCCGCCGCGTCGCGAGTGGCCGCCTCGACGATCTCGAAGCCCGTGACCCGTCCCGCGCGCCGCGCCAGGCGCAGCGCCATGGCCCCCACGCCGCAGTACAGGTCGAAAACCTCCGCGTCCGGCTGGTCCGCAAGACCGGCCATGTCCTCCACAAGGCCGAACAGGACCTCGGCCCCGGCAGTGTTCGTCTGGAAGAAGGCTTGCGGCGAAAGTCCGTAGCGCAGGCCGCCGACCTCCATCTCCAGCCTCGGCTCGCCCCAGGTCCGGACGAGCTCCTCGGCATGGGCCACGGCCGCCTTGTCCCGGCGCACGCCATGGACCACGCGCAGCCCGGGGAAGCGCGCCAGCAATCCCTGGGCCACGGACTCTGCCCGAGCGGTCGCCTCGGCCCCTGGGCCGGTTATGAGGATGGCCTGCATGCCCGCCGCATCATCGGAAGCATCCGCCGGGCCGTGGCCTGGCCGCCGCGCGTCGCGCAGCACGAGGAAGCGCCAAACTCCCCGGCCCGTGGCCGGATCGTAGGCCCCGGCTCCGCCGGCGCGGGCCAGCTCGCGCACGGCGGCGAGCACGGCCATGGCCGGATCGGCCATGAGCCCGCAGGCTCTCACGTCGAGCACCCGGCCCGGATCGCGCCAGGCTCGCAACCCCACCTGGAGCGACTCGCCTCCTCGTCTCGAAAAAGCGAACTCCATCTTGTTGCGGAAGCCGCGCGCGAGAGGCGACGGCGCGGTGGCGGTGACGAGCGCGTCCAAGGCAGCGCCGTCCGGCCCGCCCGCGCGGCCGATATGCCGCAGGGACTCGACCACGATGGTCCGCTTCCAGCGCAGTTGCGCCGCATGGTCCAGGTCCTGCCAGTCGCAGCCGCCGCATTCGGCGTAATGCGGGCAGAACGGCTCGACCTGCTCGGGCGAGGCGCGCGGCACCTCGACCATCGCGGCCTCGGCATGCCGCTTGCCGACCTTGGCCACCCGCGCGCGCACGCGCTGGCCCGGCAAGCCACGCTCCACGAACACGGCCCGACCGTCCGCGCGACCCAACCCCCGCCCGCCGCAGGTCAGCTTCTCCACTTCCAGTTCCAGCAGCGCGCCGGGGACAAGAACCTGCACCATGTTGCCTTTCCTTTCACAGGCTCGTACAGAGCCTGAAATGAAACGCGGCCCGCGCGGGCCGCGGTGTGCCAAACGCCATGATCGACAAGACGAACATCACGGCAGCGGTGCTCGCCCGCATGGACAAGCTGCCCGTGGGCCACGCCCTGGACCTGCGCACCTACAAGCGCAACCGCTCCGTGATCATCCACAAGGCATCGGAAACGGCGCTGAACGTCATCGAGGACGGCTTCGGCCAGGAAACGTTCCAGATCACGCCGGACAAGCTGCCAAAGCTGCTCAAGACGCTCCTGCGCCGCGAGTTCCCGCGCTCGACCAAAATCCGCCTCTACGACCTGGGGCCGTACGAGCCGGGACAGGCAAGCCCCGCGCGCAAGAAAATCTAGGCCCTGCTCCGCCCCGCGGCGGCCTCCACAAGGTCGGCGGCCTCAATCGGGTCCTGCGTATGGCCCGCCTCCACGTGCGCCTTGATCAGGTTGATCTCGCGCATGATGAGCGGCTCGTCGGGGTTGGAGTAGCCTTCCCAGGCCTTGAGCGCCCCGTCGAGCCTGCCCTCGCGGGCCAGGCACAGGCCCAGGTGGAGCGTGGCCAAACGGCTCTCGGTCTTGCGCAGCACGCGCTGAAGCTCGACCTTGGCCTGCACGAGCTTGCCGGCCTTGTACAGGCACCAGCCCAGCTTGGCCCGAATATCGTGCGCCTCGGGCGATTCCTCCAGGATGGAGCGATAGGCCGCGGCGGCCTCGATGTACTCGCCGCGCCCGGCCATGGCGTCGGCCTTGAGCGCCTCGGGCGCAAGGCCCGTGACCTGCGCGCCCGACTCCTCGGGCCCCCGGAAGCGGTTGACCATGCCCAACAACAAATTGCGCCGGGAAACCTTGGTTCCGGCAAGCCCTTTTGCGTCGCGCGATCCCTTCACCCGCGTCCCTCCATGCCGCGCGCATGGCAAAGCCGGCCGCTGACGCGGACCGGCCGTGCGCCACAAGTGTCATTTGACACGCGCACGGAAAAAAACCATTTTACAAGCCACTCGCTTCCGGTGCAGCCAGCCTGCCCGATCCACACGACACATACACGGCGCGCCATGTCGACGACAAAGACTCAATTTCTGCAGCAGCAGCGGACATACGAGAAAATCGTCCGCGAGTTCGCCGAGCAGCAGGGCGGCACCTTTCTCTGCCTGTCCGATGACTCGGTCTTCGTCAACAACCTGCGCAGCGCCGCGTACAAGCACTTGGCGCTGCGCGCGGGCGCCGTGCGCAGCTTCAATGGCCGGGAGCCCCTCATCAAGGAGCTCAAGGAGGCCCTCAGGAACCGCAACAAGCCGCTCATCTTCGTGGAGCGCGAAACCGACGGCGCGTCCAACGTCGATTTCATCAAGTTCCTGCGCGCCAACATCCCGGACATCTATATCCTCGTGCTGACCACGGAGATCGCCAAGGAGCATCTCATCCTGTTCCTGGAGATGGGAGCCAACTCCTGCATCACCAAGCCCATATCCGTCGATCAGCTCATCGAGAAGATCGCCTCCACGGTCAAGCCGCCCTCCCAGCTCATGGCGCTCATCGAGCGCGGCAAGAAGCTCATCCTCATCAAGGAGTACGAGAAGGCGCTCAAGATCGCCACGAAGGTCCTGGAGGTCAAGCCCAACTCCCCGGCCGGGCTCATGCTCAAGGGCGACGCGCTCAAGAGCCTGGGCAAGCGCAAGGAGGCCCTGGTGGCCTACCGCCAGGCCAGCGACATGGCCGAGATGTACCTCGAACCGCTCAAGAAGCTCGCCGAGTACTACAGCGAGGAGAGCGACGAGCCGCGCGAGCTCGTCTACCTCGACCAGCTCGACCAGCTCTCGCCCATGAACATCGACCGCAAGATGTCCATCGGCCGCATCAACGCCAACCTGGGCAACTTCGAGAAGGCCGAGGAGGTCTTCGACCAGGTCGTCAAGCTGACCAACCGCGACGCCAAGACCCGCGTGGCCAACGTCTCCAAGAACATCGGCGAGTTCCTGACCCGGAAGAACGCCAAGCTGGCCGAGAAGTACCTGACGCACAGCCTGCATATCAAGCGCAACATGATCTCCAAGTCCGACATGGAGACCTTCAACACGCTGGGCATCGCCCTGCGCATGCAGGGCAAGTGGCAGGAGGCGGTCGCGAACTACACCTCGGCCCTCAAGATCGCGCCCACCGAGGCCAACCTGCACTACAACATGGCCCTGGCCTACACCGACGGCGAGGATTTCCAGCACGCGGCCGAGCACATGGGCGAGGCGGTCAAGCTGGACCCCGAGCTTGGCGCGGACAACGACATCGTCTGCTACAACATAGGCTACGCCTTCCTCCGCATGCGGCAGGTCCAGAATGCAGGCAAGTACCTGACCATGGCCCTCAAGCTCAACCCGCGGAACGAGGAAGCCCAGGCCGCCTTCTCCAAGCTCAAGGCCCTGGCCGCCGAGCTGGCGGCCCAGGCCGCGGCGCAGAGAGCCCAGCAGACGCCCCAGGGGCAGTAGCAGCCAAACCGAGAGAGGGCGAGCCATCTCTCGGGCTCTCACCCGCCAAAGGGACCCGTCCGGATAAGGGCCCCTTTGGAATCCCTCATGTTTCAGCTCACGCGCCGTTCAGCACGTGGAAGAACTCCTGCACGAACTTGCCCGAGACGACCTCGGGCAGGGTGAAGCGCGGCGGCACAAGCCCGTCGCGCACGCCCGCGTAAGCCGAGAAAAGGCGCGCGGATATCTCCTGGGAGCGCGCGCGAGCCAGGTCGCGCAGCACGGCGCGCTCGGCCTCGGGCAGGTCGAAGACCCGGCAGGCGATGGGCCGGCGCTCGAAGATCAGGCACTCGCCATACTCGTGCAGCGGACAGAGCACGTCCGCCGCGCGGTACGCCGCCGCCACGCGGGGGCCGAAATCCTCGCCCGTTTCACGCCGCGCCCGGCGCACGGCCCGCGTGGCCTCCACGGCCCGCTCCACGCACATGTCGCGCGTCGTGCGCGAGAGGAGCACGGTCATGGCGTGCTTCACGTAGACCGCCTCGGCCAGGGAGACCTCGATCAGCTCGCGGCAGCAGCGCTCATGGTCCCGGCCGCACAAGGACTCGCTGCCCGCCAGCCCGGCGTCCAGGCCGGCCAGAATCTCCTCGTGCTCGGCCATGAACGGGGCAAGCTCCACCAGGTGGCGCACCTCCAGCGAGGGCTCGCGCAGGGTCAGCGGCTTCTCGCGCTGGCCGTACTTGCGGATGAACCACCACTGGTTGAAGTTGGACGGCTTGGATTTGAGGGGCTTGAGCGTGCGGCTGGCCAGCTTGGAGCCCAGGCCCTTGCGCAGGAGGTAGGCGTTGAGCACCGTGCCCGTGCGGCCGATGCCGTAGCGGCAGTGGATGAGCGCCTTCTTGCCCAGGTAGATGACCTCGTCCAGCCAGTCCAGGGCCTTCTCCAGCTCCTTGAGGTCCGGGGCCTCCTCGTCCGGGATGGGCAGGTAGTACGTCTCGAAGCCCGCGTCCGACTCGATCCAGTGCAGGTCGCAGTATTCGGCGCACAGGTTGAGGATGGCCGTGACGCCCTCGGCCTTGAGGGCGTCCAGGTCGTCGTGGCTCATGGGCGCGGAGCCCACGGCCAGGGTGTCGGTCACCCAGTTGACGCGGTAATTGCTGGCCATGATTAGAAGATATAGGCATTAGGCCCTGGGTTGCAACCATGGGGCTGGAGCAAAACCCCGGCCGTGGCGCAGGTCAGCACCGTGTCGTCGGTGAAGCGCGAGGCGGGCGTGCAGAGGGGGGAAGTCAGTGGACTTGTGCTGATGGCCCTCGAAACGGGAGCCGATCATGTCGCAGAGGATGGCGCCGAGCATGGACGTCCCCGTCAAGGAGCGCAACTCTCCGGAGGACTGACGGCATTGACTCCGATACGGCCTGGATTTACGACTGGCCATGCCGACATTGCTGCTCCTGAAAGGCTACCGATTCTTCTTTTTCAGCAATGAAGGGGCAAAACCGCCCCATGTGCATGTGGAATATGGCGGCGGCCTGCTCAAGGTCTGGCTCGACCCGGTGGACGTAGCCCAAAATTACGGCTTTGGCCCGAAAAACGTCCGCTTCGCCCTGTCGGTCATCGGCGAACGGCAAAGAGAATTCCTGGAGGCCTGGCATGTCTATTTCGGCTGAGAGAAAACCCATCCGCGCCACGAGCCTGCTCTTTCGCGCCGACAAGCTCGTGGTGGCCCTGGACGACGGCCGGGAAATCGCGGTTCCCGTCAACTGGTTCCGCAGGCTCGCGTCCGCCACGCCGGAACAGCGCGCCAACTACCGGTTTATCGCGGGCGGCCTGGGCATCCATTTCCCGGACATCGACGAGGATATTTCCGTGGAGGCTCTGTTGCGCTGATCCACGGCAAAGCGAATTGGCAGCGAGTTGACCGCGACGCCCTAAACGCGTCGTCTCGTCCCCCCTACTCCGCCTTCCTGATCTTCTCCCAATGTTCGTCCAGCCAGACCACCTTGTCCGCGTAGCACTGCAAGTCGGCCGATATGGTGTCCGTGAAGCCGGCCAGCCAGAACTCCTTGCGCAGGCCTTCCTTGATGTAGGAGATGGCGTCCTCGAAGTCGCCGTCGCCCGTGGACAGCACGAGGCGGTCGTACATGCCCTGGGTGGCCAGACGGATGAGCAGCGTGGTGATGCCCACGTCCACGCCCTTCTGCACGTGGCGCTCGACGATGTCTCCGCTGGGGCAGCGGAAGCTGATGGTCTTCACCTTGTAGAGCATGACACGCATCTTGGGGCCCTTGGGCGGCGCGGTCTTGAGCCACGTATAGAAGGCGTTCTGCGCGTCCGAGGGGTCCAGGGTCGAGTCGAGGAAATAGCTTTCGTAGAAGGGATGGCCGTTGAGCTCTTCCAGGACGGCCTTGAGCTTCAGATAGTCGAACTTGCTCTTGGGCGCCTTGAGCAGGTAGGAGCCGTCCACGATCCAGATGGTTCTTTTTTCGGTCACGTGTTGTTCTCGTACTTACATTTTACTTTGCTTTAGGAAGATTCAATGTCCGCGACGTAACGGCTCCAGAACTCCTCGACCATGCGCTCGACCTGCGCGGCATCTGTCATGGCCATGTCCAGGAGCCGTGTCTGCCCGAGCAGAATGCCCAGAAGCGACAGGCGCTGCAAGCACTTTCGCTCGTCCTGGCGGGCGAAGCGTGCGTCGAGCAGGTCACCGCGCGAATCCGAGGCAAAGCCCGCGCGGCGGAGCACCTCGGCGACGAACTGGAGGCGCAGGAGCCTGCGCTCGAAGTCCGCGCCGCCGCCCTTGAAGCGGAAAGCCACGTAGTTGGCGTCGTCATGTTCCGAGCACAGCGCGTCCACCACGGCGAAGTGGTAGCCGAAGCGCACCATGGCGTGCAGGTAGTCTTCCGCGAGCACCGC
Source organism: Pseudomonadota bacterium (assembly GCA_023433925.1). Taxonomy (GTDB): domain Bacteria; phylum Desulfobacterota; class Desulfovibrionia; order Desulfovibrionales; family Desulfovibrionaceae; genus Desulfocurvibacter. The sequence goes on from JAEYTO010000010.1 coordinate 15,958, forward strand.
GTAGCTGGCCAGGTCCTTGGAGCCGAGCACGCCCACGCCCGCGCTCACGCGGTCGAAGGCCTGCCAGTCCATGTGCCGCAGGCTCTTGGCCCAGGCCACGTCGCGGTGCGTGAGGCCCTGCCACAAGGCACGCATTGGCCGGCTGGCCAGGGCTTCGGGCGCGATGTCGTCCTTGCCGGAAGCGCCGGATCGCGACCAGGGCTCCCGGCCGCCCACGTCGAGCACGTAGAAGTCCATGGACAAGCCCGTGCGCAGCCGCCTGGCCTTGGACAGGCCGCGGCCGCCCCGGTCCACCAGGGAGAACATCTCGGCCGCGCCCTTCTCATGGCAGAAGCGCACGAAGTCGTGCACGGACTCGCAGAAGCGCGCGGCGAAGCGCGGCGATTGGGGGTCCGTGAGCGTGAGCGGCGAGACGAGCGGCATGATGCGCTCCATGCGCCGCGACAACGGCGTGGTCCGGCGCCGCGCGCCTTCGCGGCCCGCCGCGCGCAGGCCCTCGACCACGCCCGCGTAGATCGCCGGCCTGCCGGCGTCCACGGTCACGGCCTGGCCCGAGTGCAGGATTCTGGACGCGTCCGTTGCGCCCACGATGACCGGCAGGCCGAACTCGCGGGCCACGGAGGCGAAGTGGCTGGCCCGGCTGCCGCGCTCGGCCACGATGGCCGTGACGCGGCCAAGCAGGCTCACCAGGTCCGGGCCCAGGGTTTCGCACACGAGCACCGAGCCGCCGGGAACGGAGCGTAGCGGCTCGCCCGGCCCGAGCAGATGCGCGCGGCCGATGCCCACGCCGCCGGAAGCGGTCATGCCTGCGCGCAAGAGCACTTCGTGGCCGGCCGCCGGGTCCGCCTCGCCCATTCCCTCGGGACTTGACTGCGATTCCGCTCCGCCGTGGGGCGCGCCGGCCTGGAGCGGCCGCGACTGGATGACGTACAGCTCGCCGTCCTCGTCCTGGGCCCATTCCACGTCCTGGGGACAGCCGAAAAGGCGCTCCAGGACCAGGCCCCAGTCGGCCAGGGTCTTGACCGAGACGCGGTCGAGCACGGCCATGGGCCTGCCGGCCACGCCCTCCTGCACCGAGGACTGGATCACGGACTTGACGAGCGCGGGATTGTCCGGGCGCGAGAGATAGAACATGTCCGGGAGCGTGGAGCCGTCCACGAGGCTCTCGCCCAGGCCCCGCACGGCGTACACGCCGATGCGCGGCCGCTCGGCCGGGGCCGGGTCCAGGCTGTAGACCACGCCGCTGGCGCGGGCGCGGACCATGGCCAGCACGAGCACGGCCATGGGCGTCTCGGAGTCGGCCAGGCCGTAGCGCACGCGGTAGGCCACGGCCCGCGCCGAGTACTTGCTGGCGATCACCCGCCGCCAGGCTTGGCCTGCTTCCTCGGGGGCCACGCCCAGGATGCTCTCGTACTGGCCGGCGAAGGACACCTCGGAGCCCTCTCCGTGGCAGCCGCCGTCGCCCGAGTCCTCGCCCACGGCGCTGGAGCGCACGGCGAGCGCGCGCGCCGCGCCGGGACCCGAGGCCAGACCCGTGGCCGCCTCGGCCACGGCCTGCTCCACGAGCGGCGGCAACTCCCCGCCGAGCACCATGGCCTGCATTTCCGCGCACAGCTCTTCCAGCCGGCCGGGCTCGTCCAGACGCACCCGCGCCAGAAGCTCGCCCAGGCGCGGCGCGAGGCCGTTGTGCTCCAGGAAGGCGAAGAAGGCCGAGGCGGACACGACGAAGCCCGGCGGCACGGGCAATCCCGCCCCCGCCAGGACCCGGCCCAGGTTCCAGGCTTTGCCGCCCGCCTTGCGGTGCAGCGTCGCGGCCTGCTCCAGGCCGAGCACATAGGGCGGCGCGGCGTCTGGCTCGGGCAGCCGGGCCAGGGGCTCCAGCCGCGCCAGAAGGTCACGCAGGGAGGGCTCCAGGTCCAGGTATTGGCCGGGGTTCATGGCCGTGAGGTGGCGCGCCAGGCTGGCGGAGGCCCAGGCCAGGGCGCGCAGCAGGCTCTCGACCCTGGCCCAATCGGCCTGCACCTGGCCGTGGCGGATCTCCTCCAGAGCCGTGATAAGCTCCAGACAGCGCTTGTCCTCTTCAAGCAGCTTGCGAAAGGAGTCGTAGCGGCCGCGCAGGAGCGCGCCGGGCGCGAGGAGCTGGTAGGTCCAGTGGCGGAAGAGCTGGCCGAGCACGGGAGCCGCCGCGTCAGGCGTTCGGGCCGTCCGGGCCGAGGGCGGCGGCGACCTTCTCCTCCAGCTCGTCCTTGTCGATGGGCTTGACGCAGTACTCGAAGGCGCCGAGCTGCTGGGCCTGTTTGGCGGTCTCCAGGGTCGGGTAGCCGGTGAGCATGACGACCTTGAGTTCCGGGGCGATGCGGCGCATCTCCCCAAGCACCTCGATGCCGCTCATGCGCTTGAGCTTGATGTCCAGGATGGCCAGGTCCGCGCCCTCGCGGCGCAGGAAATCCAGGGCGGCCTCCTCGTCGGTGAAGGGGTGCACCTCGTGCCCCTTGCGCTCAAGGATGCGTTGGACCATGCGCCCGGCGTCGGCCACGTCGTCGAGTACGATGATTGTGCTCATGGGCTGTCCTCCGGTGGCTGGCGGCCCCTGTTCAGGCTGATGAAAAACAACGCCCTTCCAAGGCTTCAACTCCGCTATTGCGGAGCAAAACGCAACCGTCAACAGGCTATCGAAAAATCGCCCTGCCTTTTTCAACCTGGCAAGGCCCGAACAAGACTCGGGCCTTCTTGCTCACGGATGCTTCCGGCGGGCCGTCGTGGCCCGCGCAGACCTCTCCCGACAGGCCGTCAAGGCCGCCGCGCAGACCCCGGCCTCCCGGCCTTCATGGCTGCCGCTCTTCATCCGCACGCCCCGCATCAAATATCCAGGCACTCGTCCTCGGGCAGGCCGTCCTCGGTCAGGGGCAGCTCGATGATGAACACCGTGCCCGGCCCCAGGGGCTTGCCGCCCTCCTGCCCGTTGCCCAGGTACTCCATGGGCGCCGGGCTCATTGCCGATATCTTGCCCTTGTGGTCCTGGATGATGCCGAAGGACACGGACAGGCCCAGGCCGGTTCCCGAGCCCACGGGCTTGGTGGTGAAGAACGGATCGAATATACGGGCCATGTGCCCCGGGCTGATGCCTTTGCCCGTGTCGGCCACGGTGACGACGACGCGCCGGCGGTGCTTGCACAGCTTGGTGCGCACGACGATGGCGCCATCCGCGCCTATGGCGTCGAAGGCGTTGCCCAGCAGGTTGAACCAGACCTGCTTGAGCTTCTCCTTGTCCCCGCGGATGCGCGGCACGCTCCCGTCGAGCTGCGTCTCGATGCAGACCCGCTCCTGCTGGAAGATGTGCCGCACCACGGCGATCACCTCGCGCAGGGACTCGTTCAGGTCCACCTCGGCCAAGCTCGATTCGAGCCGGCGCGAGAAGCCGAGCAGGTCGGCGACGATCTTGCGGCAGACCTGGGCCTGCCTCTCGATGATGACCACGTCCTTGCGCTCCCGGCTCTCCGGCGGCAGGTCCTCCAGGAGCATCTGGGCGTAGCCGAGAATGATGCCCAGCGGCGTGTTGATCTCATGGGCCACGCCTCCGGCCAGCTTGCCCAGGTCCTCCATCTTCTGGGACTGGATGAGCTGCTCCTGGTAACGCTTGATGACCGAGATGTCGCGGGCCGTGAGGAGCAGGCCGATGATTTTCGGGGCCTGCCCCGGACCCTCGGAAAGCTCGCCGTCGTAGACCGGCACCTTGACCACGTGGAACCAGCGCCGGTTCTCTCCGCGCTGCACGTAGATCTCCTTGGACAGAGGCATGCCCGTCTCCAGGATGCCGCGGTCCTCGGCCTCATTGAGCATGACCTGGCCAGCCTGGAAGATGTCCCTGTCCGTGCGGCCGACGACCTCCTCCTCGGCCAGGGAGAAGAAGCGACGGAAGGCCTTGTTCACCAGGCGGTACACGAGATGCTCGTCTTGCAGGCTGACCAGGTCCGGGGTCACGTCGAAGACCGTGCGCAGGAGCTGCTCCTGCCGGGCGAGATTGCGCCGGGCCTGCTCCAGCTCGCCGATGTGCTCCTTGAGCGCCGCGGCCATGACGTCGAAGGTTTCGGCCAGGCTCTCGAGCTCGTCGCCCGCGTTAAGCCTGTACACGGGACAGGCTTTGCAGCTCTTCAGCTTGTCCTCGTCGGCGCGGGAGCAGGTCGGGCAAAGGGTCCCGGCCACATGCCAGCAGCGGCGGCGGGTGTCGCCGTGGGCCGGGCAGCGCTGCCCCTCGCCGCAGTTCGTGAGTTCCCAGCAGTTGCGCTCCCTGACGGCCCCGACCTGCACGTCGAGGTTGCCGCGCATGATCTCTTCGGCCGAGGCGCGCAGGAGGTTGATGCGTCTGGTCACGGAGCGCGCGAACAGGGAGCCCAGAATGAGCGACAGGATCGCGCCCGCGCCGGTGACGGCGAAGATGGCCAGGAAGAGCCTGCGGCCGGTCTGGCGCACGTCGTCGCGGGACAGGCCGATGCGCGCCGTGCCGATGCGGTTGTCGCCGATGCGCACGTCGGCCGCGAAGTCGTAGATGAGCGAGGTTCCCGTATCCAGGAGGAGGATGCGCGCCTCTTCTCCGACCGGACCGGCATTGACCGTCTTGAGCCCCGAGGGGAAGCCGTCCAGAAAGGTGTGCGCCAGGATCAGCCCGTCCTTGTCCTGGATGAAGGCGTACTCCACGGTCTCGCCCAGGGCCTTGTACTGGTCCACGGTCTTCTTGAGGCGCAGGTAGTCCCTGACCAGGAGCTGCTCCTCGGCCCTGCCGGCCAGGTTGAGCACCATGCCCGACCCGCGTTTCTTGCTCTCCTGGAGGAGCGAGGCCGTGACGATGCCGCTCACGAGCACGGCCGTGAACAGGCCGAAGACGAGAATGATGGCCGCGATGCCGAGATTGATCTTGCCCCGGAAGGACAGGCGGGAAAGGAGCCGGCGGCGCATCTAACCCTCCAGATCCCCGGATATCTTGTCCATGAGCGCGCGCACGGGATCGAAGTCGCTGTCCCTCGCCGGCACGATGCGCAGGATGCCGGCCGGCGCAAGAATGGCCTTGTGCTCCGGCACGTCCGGGTCCAAGGCGGTCATGGCCGTGCGTATCTTCTCCACCACCTCGGGGTCCAGGCCGCCGCGCGTGGCGTAAACCCAGGACGGGTACGGCGGGCTTTCGGCCAGGACCCGGATCTCCTCGATGGGGATGCGCCCGCGCATGATGTCCAGGGTGCCGGCGCGGATGGTGCCGACGTCGTACTCGCCCGAAAAGACCGCGTAGACCACGCGCTCCTGGTTGCCGCCCGCGAAGTTGACCTCGGCGAAGTCCTCCTTGCGCAGGCCATGGTCCCAGAGCAGGCCCAGGGGAAAGAGGTAGCCGCCGGCCGAGGACTCGTCCGTGGCGATCCAGCGCTTGCCCCGGCAATCCTCCAGGCTGTTGATCTCTTTGTTGTCCGCGCGCACGATGATCTGTCCGCTGAAGGTGTCGCCGCCGATCGGCTCCACGATCCTGGCGAAGGCCCTGGCGCCGTAGCGGTCCGCGATCTTTATGTACACGAACGGGTTCGAGTAGGAGATGTCGATGCGGCCCTGGCCGAACATGGACATGTGCTCCTCGAACGATGCGGGGAACAGCTGGCGGATGGACAGGCCCGTGGCCCTGGCGAGGTGCTCGACCATGCGGTGGTGGCGCAGATAGGACACGGCCGGCGAGTACTGCGGCAGGTAGGCGTAGGTCAGGTCCTCGCGCGGCTTGGGGATGCTGACCTCCTCGCGCCTGGAGAAGTTCACGCGCACGGCCGGCTCGTCCTCCCCGCAGGCGGACAGGCACGCCGCTAGGACGAGCACGGCGAACACGAAAAGGAGCGCCCGAAGGCTGGAAATCATCCGCAAGGGGCTGCGCATGGCCCCGATACTACCTCATGATCAGGTTTTTTCATAGGCTCGGCTCGCCGGCCAAGGGCCGGCCAGCGCCTTGCCCTTGGGACAAGCAGCTTTCTTTGCTGATGATTTCTTTTCAGAAAGCTGATTGACAACATATATTCCGTGCTTAATGTCCCCACTCGGCATCATGGGGGCTTGCCAAAAATTTTTGGAGGGGATACACAGCTCTCGGATTGGCACTCCTCCCGAGAGAGTGCTAGCAAGCATCCGGTAAAAAAAATCACAAAGTACTCGGAGGTATCATCGCATGAAGCTCAAACCCCTGCACGACCGCGTTCTCGTGAAGCGCCTTGAGTCCGAAGAAGTGACCAAGGGCGGCATCATCATCCCCGACTCCGCCAAGGAGAAGCCCATCAAGGGCGAGGTCATCGCCGTGGGCCCCGGCAAGCACAACGACGAAGGCGAGCGCATCAAGATGAGCGTCTCGAAGGGCGACAAGGTGCTCTTCAACAAGTACGCCGGCACCGAGGTCAAGATCGACGGCGATGAGTTCCTCGTCATGCGCGAGGACGACATCCTGGCCATCATCGACTAGTCACGATACCCGAACTCAAGCTCACAAGGAGACAAAATATGGCTGCCAAGGAAATTCTTTTTGAGGCCCGCGCCCGCGACAAGATGAAGCGCGGCGTGGACAAGCTCGCCAATGCCGTCAAGGTCACCCTCGGCCCCAAGGGCCGCAACGTGGTCATCGAGAAGAGCTTCGGCGCTCCGACCATCACCAAGGACGGCGTGACCGTGGCCAAGGAAGTCGAGCTCGATGACAAGTTCGAGAACATGGGCGCCCAGATGGTCAAGGAAGTCGCCTCCAAGACCTCCGACGTGGCCGGCGACGGCACCACCACCGCGACCATCCTGGCCCAGTCCGTCTTCACCGAGGGCGTCAAGCTCGTGGCCGCGGGCCGCAACCCCATGGCCATCAAGCGCGGCATCGACAAGGCCGTCGAGTCCATCGTCGAGGAGCTGGCCAAGCTGACCAAGCCCACCCGCGACCAGAAGGAGATCGCCCAGGTCGGAACCATCTCGGCCAACAACGACCCGACCATCGGCAACATCATCGCCGACGCCATGGGCAAGGTCGGCAAGGAAGGCGTCATCACGGTCGAGGAGGCCAAGGGCCTGGAGACCACCCTGGACGTCGTCGAGGGCATGCAGTTCGACCGCGGCTATCTCTCGCCCTATTTCGTGAACAATCCCGAGAAGATGGTCTGCGAGATGGATGAGCCCCTCATCCTCATCAACGAGAAGAAGATCTCCAACATGAAGGACCTGCTCCCGGTGCTCGAGCAGGTGGCCCGCGCCGGCAAGCCGCTGGTCATCATCGCCGAGGACATCGAGGGCGAGGCCCTGGCCACCCTGGTGGTCAACAAGCTGCGCGGCACCCTGAACGCCGTGGCCGTCAAGGCTCCGGGCTTCGGCGAGCGCCGCAAGGCCATGCTTCAGGACATCGCCATCCTCACCGGCGGCACCGTGGTCTCCGAGGACCTGGGCGTCAAGCTGGAGAACGTCTCCATCAATAATCTCGGTCGCGCCAAGCGCGTGACCATCGACAAGGAGAACACCACGATCGTCGACGGCGCCGGCAAGGCCGAGGACATCAAGGCCCGCGTGGCCCAGATCCGCCGCGAGATCGAGGAGACCACCTCCGACTACGACCGCGAGAAGCTCCAGGAGCGTCTGGCCAAGATCGTGGGCGGCGTGGCCGTCATCAACGTGGGCGCCGCCACCGAGGTGGAGATGAAGGAGAAGAAGGCCCGCGTCGAGGACGCCCTGAACGCCACCCGCGCGGCCGTCGAGGAGGGCATCGTGCCCGGCGGCGGCGTGGCCCTGGTGCGCTGCACCAAGTCCCTGGACGGCGTCAAGACCGTTGACGACGACGAGTCCGCCGGCGTCAACCTGGTGCGCCGCGCCATCGAGGAGCCCCTGCGCCAGATCGCCAACAACGCGGGCATGGAAGGCTCCGTGGTGGTCGAGAAGGTGCGCGCCGGCAAGGACGGCTTCGGCTACAACGCCGCCACCGGCGAGTACGAGGACCTCATCAAGGCCGGCGTCATCGACCCCAAGAAGGTCACGCGCATCGCCCTGCAGAACGCCGCCTCCGTGGCCGGCCTGCTGCTGACCACCGAGTGCGCCATCGCCGAGAAGCCCAAGGAAGACAAGGGCGCCCCGGCCATGCCCGGCGGTATGGGCGGCATGGGCGGCATGGGCGGCATGTACTAGGCTGCAAGCCCAACCATCGGTTCATCATAGGCCAAGGCCGGTCCCGCAAGGGGCCGGCCTTTTATCGTGACGGAAGCGGCCATGGAAGCTTGCCGCATGTCGCGCCCCTTGGCGACCGGGGAATCTCTCCGGCCCGTCGGTTTGGCTTGAGTTCATCATTTGGCGGCCTGGATCACAGGCACCCCGGCCTTGAGGGTGTCTCCGCCAACCGCCTCAAGGCTTCCTTCACCCGCTCCGCCACCGGCCCCCACTCCCCCGGCCGCTCCTGCCTGAACAGCCGCATGCTCGGGTACCAGGGGCTGTCCTCGCGGCCCTCCATCCAGCGCCAGTCAGGCTCCGAGTGCAGCAGTGTCCACACGGGCGCGCCTAGAGCGCCGGCCAGGTGCGCGGGCATGGAGTCCACGCTGATGACGAGGTCCAAGGCGCGCACGGCCTCGGCCGTGGCGAGCATGTCGCCCGAGCCGAGCACGGCCCCGAAGCCTGCCGGCATCTCTTCCAGTCCCGGCCCGTATTGCAGGGCGTGCAGGGCGACGCCCGGCACCTCGGCAAGCCGCGCCAAGTGCGCGAAGGGGATTGAGCGGCGGTCGTCCCAGTCCCCGGAGCGCCAGGCCAGACCCACGTGCAAGCGCCCGTCCCGTCGCAGGCCGCTCGGAAGTCCGTCAATCGCCGGCTCCACATGGATGTACGGGACCTCCCCAGGCAGCTCCGCGAGCGTCGAGCGGAACACGTGCGGCAGCTCCATGAGCTCCACATCCGCATCGTAATCCGCCTCGGGCGCGCCGTCGTGCAGGGGCAGGAGCCGGTCGATGCCGCGCGCCGCGCGCAGGAGCGGGATGAGCTTGGGCTGGCCCCAGACGATGACCTCGCGGGCCACGGCCTTGAGCAGCGCGGCGTAGCGGATGAACTGGAGCGTGTCTCCCAGACCGTGATAGCAGCGCACGAGCACGCGCCGACCCGCAAGGGGCGTGCCGTCCCAGACCCATTGCTCGTGGCGCGGCAGATGCCAGCAGGCCTTGCCGCGCCGGGCGCGCAGAATGGCGTCGTTCACGTCCCAGGCCGCCCCGAACTCGCCCCGGAGCATGTACCGCGACCACAGGCTCCCGAAATCCGGCGTCGTCTCGACGGCAGGTCCGGACTGCCCCGGCCCGGCCGATCCGGTCCCATGAAGCGCCGGCCCCGTCCAATCAGGGATTTCGGTCAGCCTGTTCAACTCAGGCCTCCACGCGTCAAGCATGCTCGCCTCCCCTCGCGGCAGCAGGTGCTCTCCTCCTGCATACGCTGGGGGCAGGCCCGCCGGGAGTCAATACCGGGCCCGACCTCGAACGCCCCACGGCTCAACATCCCACACGACGCGGGCCGCGAGGCCTACGCAGCGCGGCGGCACGGTCCTACTGCGGCCTCCGCCCGGCCGTGCTAGCCTGTTCTGGCGCCGCCGCAAGCGGCATGCCCGGCGCGCGGAGGAGACCGTGAACTACGAATCCTTGGTCATCGAAGTGGAGCGGCGCATGCCAGGCAGGTCCTGGGAAGAGGCCGAGCGGGCTCTCACGGCCGTCATGGCCGTTCTTGCCGAGCGGCTTGACCGCGAAGGCCGGCAGGCGCTCGCGGCGCATCTCCCGGACAGGCTCAAGGAGCTTTTCCCGGAGAAGGCAACGCAGGCCGGCTATGGTCTGGACGAATTCCTGTTCCGCGTGGAGCGGCGAGCCAGGGTGCAGGGCTATGCCCCCAGGGACCTCGTCCTGGTGGTCGCCAAGGTCCTTGGGCTCGCCCTGCCTACGGGCGAATTGCCGCGAATCCTGGGCCGTTTCCCCGAGGAATACCGCCAGATTCTCCTAGACAGACGGCCGTCCGAGCGGGTTGCGCGAACCATGAAGCCGCCGGTGCGGGGCTGAGAGCCCGCGCGCATTCGGCCTACCGAATGCCTTCGACGGCCGGAAACACAACGACGCTTTCCAGAAGACCTGAGCAAGGATTTCGGCCGGGGCATGCAGCAACTCGCCGGAATCTTCCCCGGCACAATCCGGCAGGCCGAAGGCTTGCCCTGGCCCCTGATCGTGTGTAGCTAGCCGAGACTACACAGCAATTGGAGGCAGTCATGGAGCCACGCATCAGCGTCGTCACCCTCGGCGTATCCGACCTGGCCCGCAGCCGGGCCTTTTACGAACGCCTGGGTTTCAAGGCCTCGACCGTGAGCAACGAGCATACCGCGTTCTTCCAGGCCGGCGGCATGGCCCTGGCGCTTTACTCGCGCAAGGCCCTGGCCGAGGACGCCCATCTGCCCGATGAAGGCGGCTTCGGCGGAATCACCCTGGCCCACAACGTGCGCCGCAAGGAAGACGCCGACGCCCTGCTCGCCGAGGCCGAGGCGGCCGGCGGCCGCATCCTCAAGCCTGCGCGGGACGTGTTCTGGGGCGGCTACTCCGGCTACTTCGCCGACCCCGACGGCCACCCCTGGGAAGTGGCCTGGAACCCGTTCTTCCCCTTGGACGAGGCAGGCAACCTCATGCTGCCCTAAGCCGCTTCCAGGCCCAGCCCGGCCGCCGCGAGCCTCCTTCCGGCGGCCGGGCGACGGCTCACGCGGCCGGTCTCGTGCGCCTTGGCCTGCGCGCGGGTTTAGGCTAAGCAGGGAGCGCCACGAACCTCATCCCGAAGGTGCCCCATGCTCCACGGCGGCAATCTGCGCGAGCTGGCGCGGCTAGCGGACCGCGACCCGGCCGACATCACCGACTTCTCGGCCTCCATGAACCCGCTCGGGCCGCCCCCCTGGCTGCGCACGGTCATCGCGCGGCACGTGGAGGAGCTCGCCCACTACCCGGACCCGGACTGCGCGGCCCTGGTGGACGCGGCCTGCGCGCGCTACGGCGCACGCCCGGAGGCGGTCGTGTGCGGCAACGGCACGAGCGACATCCTGGCCGTGCTCCCGCGCGTGGCCGGGCTGCGCCGGGCCGTCATGCCCGTGCCCTCCTACGTCGAGTATGAGCGCGCCTGCCGCCTGGAGGGTCTGGATGTCGCGCGCGTGGAGCTGTCGGCCCACGACGGCTTCGCCCTGCCCTGGGAGCGTCTCGACGCGCTGCTATCCGGGGCTCCGGCCCTGGTCTACCTGGGTCAGCCCAACAACCCCACGGGCCGCACGTTCGACCCCGCGCGGTTGCGCGAGCTGGCCGGCCGCCACCCCGAGTCGCTTTTCGTCGTGGACGAAGCCTTCGCCGATTTCGTGGCCGGCCTGGACCGGCTTGTTCCCGGCGCGCGGCTACCGGAAGCTGGGGAGGGCTTTGCCCTCCCCAGACCCCACCCACCAAGGGCCACGGGCCCTTGGAACC
>JAEYTO010000012.1 GCA_023433925.1 Pseudomonadota bacterium
GTCCCCAGGCGGCCCGGCCACCGGAGGCCCCGAGATGAGCAAGGAGAAATTTCGCGTGCAGACAGCATCGCAGGTGCTACAACCCGATCCGCGGATCATTGAGGCGCTGGCGGCGCTACAGAATCGGCGTCCTGCCCTGGCACCCTTGCTGACGGCCTTCGGCGGGCTTGTGGCGCGCAAGGCGACCTTGGCCAGCCAACTGGCCGGCTCGATTCCCGAGGGCGCATTTCCCGTGGACCCGGCGCGGCTCGCCCAGGGCGTCCCGCTGCTGGCAGGCGCGGACCTGTCTGCGCTGCGTGCGGCCATGCGGGAGTCCATGGTTGTCTTTCTTCCGTTGCTGGCCGAGACCTTTCCGGCCCTGGGCAGCGATCTGAGCCGCATCGCCGAGGCCCTGAGCCGGCCGGATCAAGGACCCACGGATGTCGCCAGCCTGGCGCGGCATCTGCTTGACGGCAATGAAGAGGCCCTGACCCAATTCGCGGATGGCTTGGCCGTGTCGCCGAGCGTGCTCGTGTTCGCCCTGCGCGGCATCCTGGCCCCGGTGCTGGCCGCCGCGGCCAAGCTGGTCCGCGCGCGCCTGGCCGAATCCGGCTGGCGCAAGGGCTCCTGCCCCGTGTGCGGCTCGCTGCCGGGCTTGGCCACGCTGTCCAAGGTCGGCGACCTGGGCTCCGAGTTCCTGCGCGGCGGCGGCGGGCGGAAGCACCTGCACTGTTCCCTGTGCGGCCACGGCTGGCGCATCGATCGCGGGATGTGCCCCGTGTGCGATAACACGGACAAGGACCAGCGCGAGTATTTCCGGGTGGAAGGCGAGACCGTGGAGAAGGTCGAGGTCTGCCGCAAGTGCGGACACTACGTGCCATGCGTCGACCTGCGCGAGCTGGATGGCGAGCCGCCCTTGGAGGCGCTCTCCCTGGGCATGGCCCATCTCGACATCCTGGCGCGGCAAAAGGGCTACCGCCCCGCCGCCTGGCTGCCCTGGAACCAGGCGGACTAGGACGGAGTCCGCTTCGAGGGCCTCAGCGGCCATCGGCTTTGTCTTGACGGGATCGTCCGCCGAGAGTGGCGGGAACGGTGAAGTGCGCCCTCTGCTTATGCTTATGTCAACATAAGCAGCGGCGCTGATAATATGGGGGGAGCCATGAATATGGTGCGCAGGGCCATCCGGCGACTTGACGGCGACGGTGAGCGCGACGTGCGCGATGCGCTGGCCGTGGAGGAGCCGCTGGAGATCGTCGTGGACGGCGCGCCCTATGCCGTGACCATGCGCATGCCGGGAGACGACGAGCACCTCGTCCTGGGCTTCCTGTTCACCGAGGGCATCATCGCTTCACGGGCGGACGTCCTGTCCCTGGCCTATTGCCAGGGCAGCCTTGGCGAGCGGAGGATATTCGTCGAACTGCGACGCGAGGCCGGCGAGGCGCGGCGGCAGCGCCAGGAGTTCCTGAGCAAGTCGAGCTGCGGGCTGTGCGGCAAGGCCTCCATGGGAGATGTGCACACGGATATTGCGCGGGTGCCCTCGGGCCATGTCGTGGAGCGCGACACTCTGTTGTGGCTGAAAGACGGGATCGAGGCGCGCCAGGATCTGTTCCAGCAGACCGGGGGCACGCACTTCGCGGCCATCTTCGATGCCCGGCACGAGCTGCTCGCCTTTGCCGAGGACATCGGTCGTCACAACGCCCTGGACAAGGCCATCGGCGCGGTCCTCGCCGCTGGAGCCAGGGAACATGCACGCCTGGGCATCGTGTCGTCCCGGCTGAGCTTCGAGATGGTCCAGAAAGCGGGAGTCCTCGGCCTTGAAGTGCTGGCCGGGCTGTCGGTGGCCACGAGCCTGGCCGTCGAGATGGCCGAGAATTTGGGCATCACGCTGATCGGCCAGATGAGGGCCACGCGCATGAATGTGTACACAGGTACCCAGCGCATTGTATCGGAGGACAGTCTGATTCCTAACAACCTACTTGAGGAACTGACGTCGGCCATTAAGAGCTAGCAACAAAACCCCTCAGTCACTCTCCTAATCATTGCTATTGCTAACTTTTTATCAGGTCGGATCAGGTTTTGTTCGTGGCTCTAAGTCAATTTGAGGTTTTGAATCATATGCAAGGGCCCCGTAGTGGGGCCAAGGACCTATCCGCAAATAATTTGCGTTCTCCAGGTGGGGATGACATGCTTCCCCCGAGGTGAAGCATGTCCAAGCGGCTTGAGTCCTGGCAGGTTTCCGACCGGTTTTGGGAGATTGTCTCCCCGCTGATCCCCAAGCCGACCCGCGACCCCAAGCAAGAGTACCGCCGCAAGGCAGGCGGAGGCAGAAAGCCCCTTGATCCGCGCAGGGTCTTTGAGGCCATTGTCTACGTGCTGCGCACAGGCATCCAATGGAAGGCCCTGCCCAAGGATATCTATGGCAGCCCAAGCTCCATCCATGCCTATTTCCGCAAGTGGGAGAAGGCCGGCTTCTTCGAGGAGCTGTGGCGCAAGGGGTTGGCTGAATACGACGATCTGGCCGGAATCGCCTGGGAGTGGCAAAGCGTGGACGCAGCCATGGTCAAGGCCCCGCTCGCCCGGGAAGTCAGTGGCCCCAATCCCACGGACAAGGGAAAAAAAAGGCAGCAAGCGCCATCTGCTCACCGACGGCCGTGGCGTCCCGTTGTCGGTCGTCGTGACCGCGGCCAACATCCATGACGTCCTGGGCCTGCCGGAGGTGCTGCGCGGGCGAGCCAAGGCTCCCGAGGGCATGCCGACCCAACTTTGCCGGACGGGGTTGCGCAGGGAAATGACCGGCGCAGGTCATGAGAAACGCAGGATATCTTCCGCATATCCTCGGCAGGCGCGAGGAAAGGGTGTACGCGCCCCTGGCCAAGCTCAGGCGCTGGGTTGTCGAGGCGGCGCACTCCTGGTTCAACAGGTTTCGTAAGCTCCACGTACGGCACGAAAGGATCACGACCAGCCATAGAGGCCTACGCATGCTGGCCGCGGCCATCATCGCCCTGCGCAAGGTTGGAGTTATTTACGGATAAATTCTTAAAGGACGTCAAAGAGCTGATCGGCCATGGCGACATCCGCATGACCGACCGCTACTCGCACCTGTCTCCCGCGCGCAAGCGCCAGGCCCAAGCGCGCCTTGCCGAGCACTACGGCAAAGCCGTGGCCGTGCCCGAAAAAGACAAGGTGGAAGCGGGCACCACATAGGGACCACGCAGCTAGAATATGCCCCAGATGGGGCGGAGAAAAGACAGGCTGGCGAACACAACCTGCCTTTTCCATTGCACTTTTTAGATCAGCCTTTGGCGTGATGGCATGGACCCGCCAAGGGCTGCGGGTCCTTGGAACC
>JAEYTO010000053.1 GCA_023433925.1 Pseudomonadota bacterium
GCCCAAGGCGGCGACGTCCAATCGTGCTGTCCTGCACGATTGTCCCTGGACCCTCGGTTTCAAAAGCCCGCGGGCATGGTTTTGTTTGCGCGAGGCGAGATGCGTGGCTTCAAAGATAGGCCGGAGTGCGACGCCGCGTTGCCCTCGTGCCCGCGCGCGGGTATCTTGACGCGCAAAGCCATATCAGGAGGTGCGGCATGCCGCCTTTCGGCCCACTACAGCCCCTCGGCCGGTTCTTCATCGTCCTGGGGCTCGTCCTCGTCCTGGCCGGGCTGGCCATGCTCTTCTGGGACAAGCTGCCGCTTGGCCGCCTTGGCCGCCTGCCGGGCGACCTCGTGTACGAGAAGGGCCGTTTCCGCTTCTACTTTCCCATCGTGACCTCGATCATCCTGTCCATCATCCTGACCATCCTGCTGAACATCTTCAGGAGATAGAGCCGGGCGGACATTGCCTGGATGAAGGCCGCCGGTATAGTCTGGCGCAAGCCGCCACATGCCCAAGGGCGTGGTTCAGCCGTGCATTCAGCCAATGACGTCAACCGAGGTGCGCCGATGATCCGCCTTCTTGTCATAGCCGTGGCCTCCGGGCTCGCCTGCGCCTTCGTGGCCAGGGAGAAAAGCCGTGATCCTCTGCCGTGGTTTTTTTACGGCCTCGTGTTTCCCGCCGTCTCGCTCGTATTCCTGCTCATGACGCCGGCCCAGTCGGAGGCCGGCCGAGCCGGGCGCGAGCGCAGGTGCCCCCATTGCGCCGAGATGATCCAGGCCGAGGCCCGCGCGTGCAGGCATTGCGGCTCGGCAGTGGAGCCGGCCGAAATCGTCATTGGGAAGCCCGGGAGAAGATAGAGCTTCCGCACCGCTGGAGGGCCTCGCGCGAAGACCGGGAAAGGTTTCACCCTTTCTAAATGCCGGCGGTTTGCCCCACGCTTTCACGGACAGACACGCGAGGATAAAAGCCGGAAATGCGCTACGGTGTTTCCACTGGCCGGAATGTGCTATCCTGAGAGGAATCCGGGCCATCGAAAGACGGCCCGTGCACGTCCTCAAACGACAGGAGGCGCGACCATGCAGGCTGACGGCACGCTGCGCAAGCAGCTTCTGGCCCTGCTCCAGGGCGGGCACGCGCACATGAGCCTCACGGAGGTCCTGGCCGGCTTTCCCCTCGAACACGTGAACGCCAAGCCGCCCAACTCGCCCTATTCCTGCTGGCACATCCTGGAGCACATGCGCATCGCCCAGTGGGACATCGTGGAGTTCATCCGCGACCCCGGACACGTCTCGCCCGATTATCCCGAGGGCTACCGCCCCCGGCCTGATGCGCTGGCGGATGCCGAGACCTGGAAAAGCAGTGCGGAACGACTTCTGGAGGATCTCGCGGCCCTGAAGGCCATGGTCCGCGACTCCCGGACCGACCTCCTCGCGCCCATCCCCCATGCGCCCGACTACACCCTGTTCCAGGAGGTTCTGACCGCCGCGGACCATTTGGCCTACCATGCCGGGGAGCTGGCCATGATGCGCCAGGTGCTCGGCCTGTGGCCGAAGGGAAGTGAGTATCTTACGGGATAGGGCAGGGCGGCGCGTAGTGGATGCTGGGCGGGCTTGCACGGTCCATGCGGCCGCATGTTTGACAGCGGCCCGGCATGGTTATAAATGACTGCTTCCCGATCGGGGGCGAATAGCTCAGCTGGGAGAGCACCTGCCTTACAAGCAGGGGGTCACAGGTTCGATCCCTGTTTCGCCCACCAATTAACTCGCGGAGCCGTAGTTAAGCTGGTTATAACGCCGGCCTGTCACGTCGGAGGGCGCGGGTTCAAGTCCCGTCGGCTCCGCCAGCTAGCAAATCCCGCAAGGGTCAGGGCAGGCCCCGCCGGTGATCCGGCGGGGCCTGCGCTTTTTGTGTCCAAGCAGCGCCCGCGCGAGGAGGCGGTTCCATGAGCCAGTTATTCATCAGCGTCTACATCAAGTTCTTCTTTCTGCTTACGCCGTTTTTCGTGCTCTCGGCTTTCCTGGCCTACACTGCGGGCATGGACACCAGCCGGCAACGCATGCTCGCCCTGCGCGTGACCATGGCGGTCATCGTGGTTTGCCTCGTGCTCTACTACTTCGGCAACTTCATTTTCTCGGTCTTCGGCATCACCCTGGACGCCTTCCGCATCGGCGCTGGCTGCCTGCTTTTCCTGTCGGCCGTGAGCCTCGTGCGCGGGCAGCGCAGCGTGCCCGAGGAGACCGAGGGCGACATCCACGTGGTGCCCCTGGCCATCCCCATCACCGTCGGGCCGGCCACCACGGGCGCGCTGCTTGTCATGGGCGCCGAGGACCACTCCTACCTGGAGCGGCTGGTGGGCTCGGGAGCCCTGTGCCTGGCCGTGGCCAGCGTGGGGCTCATGCTCGTCATGGCCCCGGCCATCGACCGCCTCATAGGCCGCAATGGCCTGGCCATCCTGTCCAAGTTGACCGGTCTTGTCCTTTCGGCGCTGGCCGCACAGATCGTATTCACGGGCATTAAAAATTTTTTGTGTTAGCCGGCTGATCTTGCTTGACCTGAGGGCGTAGTTTGATTACTTACCGTCTTCCGCGACGACGAGCAATCGACGCAGCGGTAGCGGAGCCGTAGTTAAGTTGGTTATAACGCCGGCCTGTCACGTCGGAGGGCGCGGGTTCAAGTCCCGTCGGCTCCGCCAGTATGGCGGAAAGAGAGGCGACCAGAAATGGTCGCCTCTTTTTTTTCCATCGGCAGGGGAGGCCGCATTCCGCCACCTGTTCCGGCCACCTTCCGGGCCGGAGGTCGGAGCCGCAATCGCCCGCGCCTCGATCCCGCGCTTTCCGCCTTCTTGGCCGGAGGCCGGGCATTGACCGCCCTGGACCGGGCGCGGTAAGCAGGCCAATCCCATGCCTTTCGGAGGTCTCATGGCCAAGCGCTACGTCGTCCTGGACCGGGACGGCACCATCATCGCGGACAAGCACTACCTCGCGGACCCGCGGGGCGTGGAGCTTCTGCCCGGCGCGGCCGAGGGCCTGGCGCGCCTGGCCAGAGCCGGCCTGGGCCTGGTGGTCGCCACCAACCAGTCGGGCATAGGCCGGGGCTACTTCGGCGAGCCTGACATGCACCGCGTCAACGCGCACCTGTCCGAGATGCTGGCCGAGCACGGCGCGCGCATCGAGCGCTACTACTTCTGCCCCCATAGCCCGGACGAAGCCTGCGCCTGCCGCAAGCCCTGCACGGGCATGCTCGACGCCGCCAGGGCCGAATTGGGCCTGGACCCGGCCCAGGCCTTCGTGGTGGGCGACAAGGTCAGCGACGTGGAGCTGGGCCGGCGCGCCGGAGCCGTATCCATCCTCGTGCGCACGGGCAAGGGCGCGGAGTGCGAGCGCAAGGCCGGAGCCGACCACGTCGTGGATGACCTGTCCGGCGCGGCCGAGATCATCCTCAAGCTGCTCTGAGGCTGTACGCGATCCGGCATCAAGGCGCGCCCGGCCGCTCCCTTCCATCAAGCCAACCTGGAGGCGCAATGCCCGCAACCAACGGCCCAAGCCCGGACACGCCATACCCCATGCGCGGCATCGACCGGCTCTATTTCCTCAAGAACTTCATCACCCGGCCGAACATCGCCGTGGGGGATTATACATACTACGATGATCCCGAGGGGCCGGAGAACTTCGAGAGAAACGTCCTGTACCATTTCGACTTTCTGGGCGACCGGCTCGTCATCGGCAGGTTCTGCGCCATTGCCGCGGGGACGCGCTTCATCATGAACGGCGGCAGCCACTTCATGGCCGGCTTCACGACCTATCCCTTCACCATCTTCGGCGACGGCTGGGACACGGCGCTTCCGAAGCTGCCGGACTTCCCGTTCAAGGGCGACACCGTGGTGGGCAACGACGTGTGGTTCGGCTACGAGAGCCTGATCATGCCTGGAACGCGCATCGGAGACGGCGCGGTCGTGGCCGCGCGTTCGGTCGTCACCAGGGATGTCCCGCCGTACGCCATCGTGGCCGGGAATCCCGCGCGCGTGGTGCGCACGCGCTTCGACGCGGAGGTTGTCGAGCTGCTCCTGCGCCTGGCCTGGTGGGACCGGCCGGCCGAGTGGATCACCCGCCACATCCCTGACCTGTACGGCAACGATCCCGAGCGCCTGCGCGAGCTGCTTTGAAGCCCGAAGCTTGACCGGCGCCGGGCTTGCCTCTACAACTCGACGTTTGTTCTTGAAAACCGGCACGACCGGTCCACGGGCACATCCAATCGCGGACTTATTCCCGCACCCATCGGCGGACGCAACGAGGAGAGCGCATGGAGACGAGGACAGTCTATTTCATCGAGGGCGACGGCATCGGACCCGAGGTCTGGGCCGCGGGCCGGCCGGTGCTCGACGCGGCCGTGGCCAAGGCCTTCGGCGGCAAGAAGAAGCTCGAATGGCGGGAGCTCCTGGCCGGCAAGAAGGCCTTTGACCAGACCGGCAGCTACCTGCCCGACGCGACCCTGGACACGCTCAAGAAGGCCGACCTGGCCTTCAAGGGACCGCTGGAGACGCCCGTTGGCGGCGGCTTCCGCAGCCTGAACGTGACCCTGCGCCAAGTGCTCGACCTGTACGCCTGCATCCGGCCCATCCGCTACTTCCGCGGCATCGAGTCGCCGGTCAAGCGGCCCGATCTGGTGGACATGGTCGTGTTCCGCGAGAATACCGAGGACGTCTACGCGGGCATCGAATGGGCCTCGGGCACGCCGGAGGCCAGGAAGCTCATCGCCTTCCTGCGCGACGAGCTGGGCAAGAGCGTGGACGAGACCGCCGGCGTGGGCATCAAGCCCATGACCCCGGCCGGCTCCAAACGCCTCGTGCGCAAGGCCATCCGCTTCGCCCTGGACCAGGGCAAGCCCAGCGTGACCATGGCCCACAAGGGCAACATCATGAAGTTCACCGAGGGCGCTTTCCGCGCCTGGGGCTACGAGATGGCCAAGGAGGAGTTCTCCGCCGAGGTCATGACCGAGGAGGAGGCCAAGGCCGGGGCCAGGAAGCGCCTGATCCTCAAGGACCGCATCGCCGACGCCATGTTCCAGAACGTGCTCATGTACCCGGAGCAGTACAGCGTCATCGCCACGCCGAACTTGAACGGCGACTACCTGTCCGACGCGCTCGCCGCGCAGGTCGGCGGCCTGGGCCTCGCGCCGGGCGTGAACATGTCCGAGCGGCTGGCCTTCTTCGAGCCGACCCACGGCACGGCCCCGTCCATCGCCGGCAAGGATATGGCCAACCCCGGCAGCCTCGTGCTCTCGGGCGCCATGCTCCTGGAGCACATCGGCTGGCACGACGCGGCCAAGCTCATCCACAAGGCCGTGGAGAAGGTCATATCGGACAAGAAGGTCACCGTGGACCTGGCCGGCCAGATCAACGGCTCCACGCAGGTGGGCTGCAAGCAGTTCGGCGAGCTGCTCCAGGCCGCGCTGTAAGTCTTCTTCAAATTGAATCGGAAATAGCGAAGGGCCGCCGGCATTGTCGGCGGCCCTTTTTCATCGCTGGGCGGCAAGGTGCCAATAGCCGCCAGGCTGCTCTTCACTCCTGAAAAATGTGGGTCCAGAGAGATCATCTCCCTGGCGGGGAGAGGCGCGGAGAGGGGCAGCGCCCCTTTCCGCATCGGATTTATCTTCCGAAGGCCAGCTTGGCCGCAGCCAAGTCCCACAGGGCATGGCCCACGGACTTGAAAATGACCGGCCCCTTCTCGGGCTTGTCCTTGTCGCCCACGTCCTCCAGGGCCGTGACCTGGGACCAGTCCACGCCGGCCTGGATGAAGTCGCCGGCCTCTTTCCGCGCGTCGTCCAGGGTGTCCACGTAGAGCTTGGCCTTGCGCACCAGCTCGGGCGCGAGTTCGGCGGCGTCGGGCGTGAAGGAGCCGATGGCGGCGATGAAGGCGTCGTCGCGCACCTCGGGGCCGAGCACGGGCGTGGGGCTCGTGGTGGCCGTGACGATGACCGTGCATCTGTCCAGGACCTCGGCGGGCGAGCCCACGGCCTCGACGTCCAGGCCCCAGGCCTTGGCCTCGCGGGCCAGCTCGCGGGCGCTCGCGCCGTGCTTGGAGCAGACGAAGGCCTTCTCGGCGACCATGGTTTCGCGGAAGGCGCGCAGGTGTTCGCGGGCCTGGGCTCCGGCGCCGATGACCAGGATCGGGCCGTAGGCGTCCGGGGCCAGCTTGCGCGCGGCGAGCATGGTCAGGGCCGCGGTGCGCCTGACGGTCACGGCGATACCGTCCAGGATGCCCAGGCGCGTGCCGTCGTCGGTGTCGATGACGACCACCTCGCCCTGGATGGTCGGCATGCGCCGCACGGAGTAGTTCTCGGGATGCACGGTGACGAGCTTGACGATGGCCAGGGAGCCTTGCGAGCCGGGCATTATGAGCAGCGTGCCCTTGTCCTCAAGGGGCAGGCTCATGCGCGCGGGGGCCAGGGCCTTGCCGGCCTTCTTGGCCTGGAGCATGGCGTCGATGGACCGGGCCAGGGCCCGGTAGGGAAGCAGGTCCGCGGTTTCCTGGCGATCATAGGCGCGCATGTCTAGCCCTCCCCGAAGATCTTGGCCAGGACCACGATGAAGCCCAGGGCCGGCAACAGGTTGCTGATGCGGATGTAGGTCAGCTTCATGAGGTTTATGCCAATGCCGATGATGAGTAAACCGCCTACCGCCGTCAACTCCGTGATGAGCCCGGTGGTGATGACCTCGCGGAACATGGAGGCGAACATCGTCAGGGAGAATTGGTACAGGAACAGGGGCACGACCGAGAAGATCACGCCCACGCCGTAGGTCGAGGCCAGGGCGATGGAGGCGAAGCCGTCGAGCATGGATTTGGTGAACAGGAGCGTGGGATCGCCGCGCAGCCCTTCGTCGAAGGAGCCGAGGATGGCCATGGAGCCGACGCAGTAGAGCAGCGAGGCCGTGATCATGCCATCGGTGAAGGTCGTGTTGCGGCTGCGTACGAGCCGTTTGACGCGATCGCCCAGGCTGGCGAAGAACTCCTCCAGACGGAGAATCTCGCCCGTGACGCCGCCCAGCAGGATGGAGAAGATCATGAGCAGCGGGTTGGTGAAAGCGAGCGCCATCTGCACGCCGATGATCAAGGTGCACAGGCCCAGGCCCTGGAACACGAGGTTGCGCATGCCTTCGGGAAAGCGGCGGCCGATGACAAGCCCGAGGATACCGCCGCCAAGGATGGCGACGACATTGACGATGGTGCCGACGGGAAGCATGGGATTCCCCCATTGTTTAGGGGGGGACAATGTAGAAAGAGCACTCGGCTGTCAACGTCCTGGTTCCTTGACAGCGGCCACCCGCTGCCATACAAAACGCGTCTTGCTGCCGGGATGGCGGAATTGGTAGACGCAGCGGACTCAAAATCCGCCGGGCGCAAGCCCTTGGGGGTTCGAGTCCCCCTCCCGGTACCAGAGCAATATCAAGGCGTTAGTCACTTCCTATGGAAGAGGCTGGCGCCTTTTGCTTTGCCTGAACGGCAATCTGTCCCCCATATGTCCCCCATCCATGATGCTGCATTGGGGCACTGGGGGACAGCCTATCCAGCATGCATCCCTCGCGGGCATCAATGATCTTCATCCGCGCCCGCTTTGGGGCGCGCGCCTGCATGCGTTTTTGAGGATAAACAGCAGACTGTTGACTTAAATAGATAAAGTAGATGAAATAATACGTCTTGCCATGAATAATATCAGTTCATGAAAGTCGTGTCCGATTGCCTGCATCCGCTTCGGCTTGGGTTGTCAAACTGAATGCTCATTCAACAAAAACGAACGGTTTTCAGCGCTCACCTTGCTGTAAATAAAGAATAAACACGAAAGAGAATGGATTTGTCTTCAATAAATCTTGTCTTGTGAAGGCGTGCGGTTTATTTGAACATGCAAACAACGCATATGCTCTAAGTCATGGCGGGAAGCTGCTGCGGCAATCGACCAGCGTGCGCTGGCTACGTATCCAGGCTCTCTCCCTGTTTGCGGGCAGAGGCTGTCGGGGAAGTCGTCATCGGTTTGGAGATGCAGGCGCGCTCATCTGCTTTGTCACTAAACGTGGGGGGAAATGGACATGCTCAAGAACATGCGGCTAGGCGTCAAGCTTATCGGCGGGTTCACGATCACCGCGGCCATCGCGCTGCTCATTGGCTTCGTGGGCCTCTACGTGGCCGGCAATCTCGGCGGCCATGTGCGGGAGATCGGCACCGTGGATCTGCCCGGCGTTGCGAGCATCAAGGCTGTGGAGGCCGAGGTGCTCAGGATTCAGGTGGCCGCGCGCACGCTCATAAGCCCGCACATAGATAACGAAGCCAGGCGCCGGCAATACGCCAATATCGAGAATGCACGGCGTACACTCGGAGAAGCGATGAAGGTGTACGAGCAGTTGCCGAAGACATCCGAGGAGGAGGCGGCCTGGGAACGCTTCAAGCCTGCCCTGGGGGCGGCGACACGTTTCAACGACCAGGCTCTGGAGGTATCCAACAAGCTCTTGCAGCTTGATATCGCCAACCCGGACGCATTGATGGCCGAGCTGCAACTGTTTCGGGGCGATCACTACCAACTGGCGGTTAATGCGGCCAACCTGTTGCTGGCGGGCCGCTCTTTCGAGGGCGGAGAGGACCCTGCGGCTTGCACCCTCGGCAGATGGATGGCGGGCTACAAAACGGCCAATCCCAAGATCGAGCGGGCTCTGGCCGAAATTCGCGTCCATCATGACGCCTTCCACAAGGCCGTGGCCGAAATAAAGCGCGCGGTGACGGCGGGAGGACGGTCGGATGCCGTCACCCTCTACCAGCAGGCCCTGCTGCCAAGCGCCGACAAGACCTTCGAGCTAATGCGGGGCATTCGGGCCGAGGCCGACGCGGCTCAGGAGGCCTTCGTCTCCATGGCCGGCGTGGCCATGGGCGATGCGCGGATCGCGACGAACAACGTGATCGCCATGGCCGGCGAGATGGTCGCCGCCAATGAAAAGGCGGCACGGGACGCCGTTCGCCAGGCCGATGCCGACGTGGCCCAGGGGCGGAGCTTATCCATCGCGGGCATGGCCATCGGCGTCATCCTGGCCCTGGGCCTGGGGTTATTGCTGACCCGCGCCATCACCCGCCCCGTGGCCCAGGGGGTTGAGTTCGCCCAGGCTCTGTCCCAGGGTGATTTCACGCGCCGTCTGCAAATCGACCAGAAGGACGAGATCGGCGTGCTTGTCTCCGCGCTCAACGAGATGCGCGACCGGCTGCGCGAGGTGGTGGCCGAGGTGCGTGGGGCTTCGGACAACGTGGCCTCGGGCAGCCAGGAGCTGTCGGCCGCGAGCGAGACCATGTCCCAGGGCGCCACGGAGCAGGCCACGAGCGTGGAGGAGGTTTCCTCCAGCATGGAGCAGATGGCCGCCAACATCCGCCAGAACGCGGACAACGCCCAGCAGACCGAGAAGATCGCCCTCAAGACGGCCGCCGACGCCCAGGAGGGCGGCCAGGCCGTGGACCACACCGTCCTGGCCATGAAGGAGATCGCGGACAAGATTTCCATCATCGAGGAGATCGCCCGCCAGACCAACCTGCTGGCCCTCAACGCGGCCATCGAGGCTGCCCGCGCCGGCGAGCATGGCAAGGGCTTCGCCGTGGTGGCCGCCGAGGTGCGCAAGCTCGCCGAGCGTAGCGGCGCGGCGGCCGGCGAGATCAGCGAGCTGTCGGCCACGAGCGTCGAGGTGGCCGAGAAGGCCGGCGAGATGCTCAAGAAGATCGTGCCTGACATCCAGCGCACGGCCGAGCTCGTGCAGGAGATCGCCGCGGCCAGCCATGAGCAGAACGCGGGCGCGGAGCAGATCAACCGGGCCATCCAGCAGCTCGATCAGGTCATCCAGCAGAACGCCTCGGCCTCCGAGGAGATGGCCTCGACGAGCGAGGAGCTTTCAAGCCAGGCCGAGGAACTCCAGGCGACCATGGGTTTCTTCAAGGTTGGAGACACGGTGGCGCAGGGCGGAGCTTCCAAGCGGGCGCTCGCCCCTGCGGGGCAGACGAGCAAGACGGCCAGCCAGCAGCCGGCCGTTGGGTCCAAGAGCACCAAGGGCGTGCGCCTGGCGCTCGGTCGCGAGGGCGTGAGCGACGACGAGTTCGAGCGTTTCTAGCGCACCTCCGTTTCATTTGCGAAATGCTCCAGCTTGAGTCGCAAAGGAGAGCCTTGCATGAAGGAAAACATGATCGCCGAGAGCAGCCAGTACCTGACCTTCACCTTGAATGGCGGAGTGTTCGCCTTGGATATCGGATCCGTGCGCGAGGTGCTGGAGATGACGACCATTACCCGTGTGCCACGCGCGCCAGCGTTCATGCGCGGGATCATTCATCTGCGCGGCCAAGGCGTGCCCGTGGTGGACATGCGCCGCAAGTTTGGAATGCCCGAGGTCGAGCAGACGGTGGATACGTGCATCATTATCATCGAGGCGCGCCATGAAGGCGAGGTCACGCTGCTGGGCGCGCTCGTGGACTCGGTGCGTGAGGTCGTGGAGTTGCCCATGTCCGAGCTGCTCCCGCCGCCGCGCATGGGCGGTTCCGTGGACGCGGAGCTTCTGCGCGGCATGGGCGCGTTTGGCGAGGAGTTCGTGCTCATCCTGGACCCCGAAAAGGTATTCACGTTCTCGGAGTTGCGGAGCCTGAAGGCCGGTACGCAAGCCGATGACAAGGCGGCATGAGCACAAGCGGTTGAAATGGTCCCTGTGCGGCCATGAAGCGACCAAAGCGCCCCGGCGTGTGAGCGCCGGGGCGCTTCATCCATCAACAATAGCCCAGGGTGGCGCAATGCCCGAAAGTGAAGGCCGGGAACTCGAACAGCGATACAAGCAGATTGTGGACGATGTTCTGACTAACGGTATTCCAATCTATTATATTGAAACACATTGTGAGAATGGCCAGGTGCTTAAAAAGCACCCGGACGGGCGGAAGGAATACGTAACGTTTGACTGGATGACAAAACAGGAGCGCCCAATAGAGCCGATTCTCGATGATTACAAGGCAGGATGCTGACATGGACAGCCCATGTGGCTGATAATGGCAGTCTAACGCAGCTCCACGGCGACGCCAGCACCACCATAATCATTTGCTAGGATAAGCGGCCTAGGCGCGTCTTGGGCTGTCAGGCAAGGCGTGCTGAAACAGGAATCAAGCTCTCCTGGCGGGTTGAGGGCTATCCACGGCCTTTCCGGCGCTCCAACCAGCGCCTGACGGCCTGGGCCGACAGGGCGAGGAGCGCTCCGGCGCAGAAGGCTGCGAGCGTCTGGGCGAGGGGCATGTCCACGCCCAGGAGCTTGCGGATGGTGAGGATCTGGAGCAGGCCGCCCACAAGGCCCACGAGCGCCGCCCAGAACCATTTGTTCACGCTGAGGCCGCCCAGGCCGGCCACCACGATGAGCATGGGGTCCAGTGCGTGGCGCAAGACCGTCAGCAGGAAGCCCGCAGGCTCAGTCACAAGGACCTCCTTCTCCGATGATCTGTCTGGCGCGCCATTCGGCGGGCAGGATCGGATGCTCGTACCGCCACAGGCCCAGGCGTTCCTCGCGGGCCTTCTCCTCCAGCAGGAGCCAGCCGGCGCACTCCGCGTTGCGGCACTCATCCCGATCGACCCAGGCCCAGCCGTTGGCCACCATGTCCGCGTTGAGGCTTGGTCCGTACGCAAGCGTGACCAGGGCCACGATGCGCCCCTGGCTGTCGATGCCGCGCTCCTGCACGGCCACGGGCTGATGCGCGGTCTGCTTGCGCGCATGCTCGGAGGCGTGCACGGCATGGCGCTGATCGGAGGCCGGCGTGGCGACTCCGTAGAGGTGGATCCTGATGCGGGAAGAGTGCTCATCCATGATCGTGAGGTCTTCTCCCTCGTCAACGCGGACGACCGTGCCGGACCAAGCCACGGCAATGGCGGGCCACAGGAGCAAGACAAGAAGGGCGAGCAGGCGCATGGAATCCCCATACCAGGAAGGGTCTTGAATATAAAGCGAGTCGGTTCTGTCTCTACGTCCAGCAATGCTTGACAAGGGCGGGCGGCATGAACGATCCATCGACCGCCGACGTGCAGCGCATGTTGAGCCGCGCATCCATCCGGAAATCCTTGAGTCGGCCGGGGTGGCGGGCTTTCGGCCTGATCGGCCCCCGATATTTTGGACCGGCTGGCGTGCAAGAGTGCTTTTTCAGCGGGCGGGCAAATCGGCTCTTGTAAAGTTTTTGCCTTTAGGCTAAGTCAAGCCAGTAGGTACAGTAAGCGTCCTGCGTAGTCCAGGCCTGGGAGGCCTGGGGCTGGCTGCGCTCCGCGGGGTTAACCGGGCGGATTTGCCCAAGTACTTAACAAGCGGACAAAATAGTGCGAGGACAAAAACAATGAGCGGCAACATCGATTCCCTCGGGGCCAGGTGCCGGGAGGTCACCAACGGCGCGTACAGCGCCGACGTGGCCTTGCTGCTGGCTCTCATAGACAGGCTGGCCCGGAACCCGGCCGCCTCGGTGATAGATCAGGCGCTCCTGGGGCGCATCCGCGCCTCGGCCAAGCTGCTGGACCAGCCCAAGTGGATCAAGGAGCGCGCCAAGCGGCGGTTCTACCGCGAGTGGCATGCCACGGCGAAGAGCAGTCAGGGGCGTCTCGATGATTAGGCGGCATCTTGGCGTGAGCATGAGCCGTTCGGAGCGCATGGGCGCTCTGCTGGAACTCGCGCGGCTGCGGGCGTCCGAGCTTGTGAACATCGTGGGCGGCACGGACGAGGCCCTGGCGCTCCTGGATTGGCTCCGTGAAGAGGCCGAGGAGGCCGCTGCGGATGACCAGTCCGGGCTGTCCGAGGACGAACTCGCGCCCGGCGTCAGGATCGGCTGGGATGCGGGCGAGGCCGATTAGCAGCGCGTTGCGACAACAGGTTGCGCGGATTAGGATGGCCCGCCGGATGCGAAGTTGAAAAAGTCCAGGACGGCTTTTTCAATGATTTGTCAGACGGGCCGGATTCCGCGCTCCTCGTTTGTCTCAGCCCTGGAGCGAGCCCTGCCGGCCAGATGGGGGCCTCCGGGCCCGTGCGTTCCGGACTGCCCCTGGCCCCGGCAGGCCATGAGCATGGCTGTGAGAATGCCCGCGATGTTGAAGGCCATGTCGCGCCACGAGGCCTGGCGCTCGGCGATATGGAGCTGGGCCAGCTCGATGCCGCCTCCGAAAAGCAGGAGTAGGGCGGCGACGACCCACGGCCGCCAGCCGGATGGCCACAGGCGGAAGGCCAGGGCGGTCAGGGCGAAATAGGCCAGGAAGTGGCCCAGCTTGTCCAGGTGATAGCCCGGGAGCCTGATGGTCACTAGGGACAAGGCCGCGACGAGCGCGAGACCCAGCAGCCATGCGGCAAGCCCATAGCGGGCCGTGATCGTTCTCATGGTCATGTGCGGCGCACCCTCCGGCCCGAAGAATAGCAGAACCGGGCGGGGCTGTCGCCGCGACGGGGCGTGATTATTCGGGGCTGGTGCGCGCGCCAGGCGCGCGCTCGGCCTTGGCGCGCGTGTACCTGATCTTGAGCCAGACGATGGAGGCGGCCAGGAGCAGGGTCACGGCATTGGCCAGGATGATCGACAGGGAGCCGATGCACAGCCCGTAGACGAGCCAGCAGGCCACGCCCGTGCAGAAGATGAGGAAAGTGGCCAGGGAGATGTCGTCGGCCGACTTGGCCCGCCAGACCTTGATGGCTTGCGGCAGGAAGGCCACGGTGGTTTGCAGTCCGGCGACGAGGCCCAGGACCTCGACCCAATCGAAGCCGCTCATGCGATTCCTCCGCGCGGAAAACGCCCAGGCAGAATCGCGCTCCTGTAGAGAGGAACCTGGCGCGTGTCAAACGTCCTGGCGCGCGAGCCAGCCCTGCCGGGTGCGGCCTCTCCCGCTTGTGCACCAGGCAGGAAAAGCCAAGGGCCCCGTTTCGGGGCCCCTGGGAAAGATGCGCTGGGCGGTCTTAGCCGCAGGTCGTGCAGCTGCTGCAACCCCCGCCGCCGCCGAGCTCAAGCCCGGACCTGACCACGAAGCCCATGGGCGTCATGTCCACTGTCAGGGGAACGGCCTTCTTGTAAAGCTCCTTCTCCATGATGAACTTGACGCCGTTCTTTTCGACCGTCTCATCCGCATTGGTAGGCTCATCCAGAGCCAGGGCCAGGCGCGGGCCGCCTCAGCCGCCGGCGAGATAGATGCGGATGGGAGAGATTTCCTTGTCCTGGAAATACATGTCGATCTGCTCTTTGGCAGCCTTGGTGACCTCGATCATCGCTACCTCCAATAGCTGTCGTTCAGGCTGAGTTAAGGGCTGCATGGGTTAATGTCAAACGGGAAAAACGTGCGCCCGGTCACATTCGCTCGCGACCCGTGCGGGTGGCTGGTCCGGTGTTGCCCTGCCCGGCGTGCGCGCGTAGCATGCCCGCATCGAGGAGCCCCGCCATGCACGAGCATCATGTCATCTTTCTCTCGCCTTGCGGCTCGACGCGCGCCGCTGCCTGGACAGTAGCCGGGGAGCTTGCCCGCCTGGGCGCCGCATGCCGGACCACGGACCTGTCGCCGATCCTGCGCGGCCAGGCCGCGCTGCCCGCGTTTCCGCCGGGCGCCTGCCTGTGGATCGGCTCGCCGGTCTACTGCGACCACGCCCTGCCGCAGGTCATGGACTGCATCACCGGGCTGCCGCCGGGCGAGGGCCGCTTCGCCGTGCCCTTCGTGACCTGGGGCGGCGTATGCAGCGGCACCGCCCTGGCGGAGATGGGCCGGGCCCTTGCGCGCAAGGGGTATGCCCTGCTCGGCGCGGCCAAGGTCATGGCCGAGCACTCCAGCCTGTGGCGCTACCCCGAGCCCATCGGCAAGGGCAGGCCCGACGAGGCTGACCTGAAGCTGCTGCGGGAGCTTGCCGCGTCCGTGCTCGCGCGTAGCGCCGGCCTGGAAACCGGCCAGGGCGGCCCTCTCGACCCCGCGGCGCTGGACTACCAGCCCGAGCGCAACAAGGCCAAGGCCGTCGCATCCTCCCTGGCGGCCGCCAAGCGCCATGCGGCATCCCTTGATGCGGACGAGGCCCGCTGCATATCCTGTGAGCTGTGCGTGGACATCTGCCCGGTCGGAGCGAGGCGCATGGACCCGCTCCCGGTGGCGGGCGAGACGTGCATCCTGTGCAAGTCATGCGCGCGCTGCTGCCCCGAAGGCGCCATCAACGCGGACACCACGGGCTTCCTGGAACGGCT
Organism: Pseudomonadota bacterium; assembly: GCA_023433925.1. GTDB lineage: Bacteria > Desulfobacterota > Desulfovibrionia > Desulfovibrionales > Desulfovibrionaceae > Desulfocurvibacter. The sequence continues at coordinate 15,204 of JAEYTO010000053.1, forward strand.
GCGGGCCGTGTCCGAAGAATGCGGCGAGGCGCGGGAGACGCGCATCTTTCTTTAGAAGGAGAGCCCTTCATGGAAGCGCGGATAACCTACATCCACCACAACTGCTTCTTCCTGGGCCTGGGCGGTCGGTCGTTCCTGTTCGACCTTCCGTCTTCGGCCCATCTGCCGGCCGGGGCCGCGGCGCTGGCGCGCCGCCTCGCCGCCGGCCAGGATCTCATCGCGGTCGTGTCCCACAGCCACGAGGACCACTTCGATCCGGGCCTGGCCCAGGCCCTCTCCAGCGCCGCCAGGCTGCGCTACATCGTTTCCTACGATGTGCCGGACATGTTCCCGGACGCGCTGCCCGACGATCCGGAAACGACCCTGGTCATCGAGCCGGACGAACCCCGCGAGTTCGCCGGCCTGCGCCTGGAGGCCCTGGAGTCCAACGACCTCGGCGTGGCGCTGCTCATGGAAGTCGATGGGCGGACGGTCTATTTCGGCGGGGATCTGGCCGACTGGTCCTGGCCCGGTCAGCCGGAGCAGGCCCGGCGCTTCGCGCAAGAATTCTTCTCGACGGCCCTGGAGCGTCTGGCGCGGCGGGGCGTGGACCTGGCCTTCTCCAACGTGGACGGCAGGCTGCCCAACCTGGCCGGCGGGCCTGACTTCGTGCGCGCGGTCAGGCCCAAGGTCTTCGTGCCCATGCACACCTTCGGTCGGACCAAGGTACTGGCGCGCTTCATCTCCAAACTGGGGCGGCACGAGTCGCGCATCTTCGCCTATGAGGCCAGCGGCGATCAGGCCAGCTTCGTCATCTGAGACCGGCTGCTCCAGGTCGATAGGCCGTCAGCCCGAAGCGGACGGCATCCGGACCTGGAAGGGCTTGGCCCTTCCCAGGCCCCACCCACAAGGGGCCACGGGCTTCTTGCCCCGCATCTCTTTCGCGATTTGCCGCCGGACCGGCGGCACGGCGTCGCGCGCCGTGGGCGGGCCCAAGCAGTGCCGCGAGGCCGTTAATCGTAGCGAAGCGGTGCTGCTTTCCCCGCCTGAGCGCGGACGCGGATTGCCTGTCATGAAGGTTGACAGGAAGTCGTCAAATGGAGTCGAATCGGCGCATGGCCAAGATCGCCTCCATGCATGAAGCCCGGCGCAGGCGCGAGGAGAGACGTAAGGAAATCCTGGCCGTGTGCCAGCACAAGGACGTCGTCGTCCACACCACCGAGCGCAGGGTGCGCTGCGCGGTCTGCGGGGCCACGCTCGACCCGTTCGACGTACTCGTGGACATCGTGCAGCGCTACGGGCCGGACAACTGAGGCCTCTTGCGAATCAAGCGGAAAAGGGCACGCCCAATCGCGCCGTCCTGGCTGTCCTGCGTTACTGTTCCTGGCCCCGTATTTCCGCAAGTCGCCCTGATCCGAGGGGCGCGGCCTCCGTGCACGTTGCCCCAGCGGAAGCTCGGCCCCGCAGGCGCTCAACCGGCGCGGCCCGGCCGGCCCACGATGACGTTGGCAAGCTCGTCCCGGTCGTCGGGCCTGGGCGGGAAGTGCGGCGCGGCAAGCTCGCCGCAGCGACGCACGGCCGCGCACAGGCCGCCCACGGCGTCGCCCCGGCGCATGGCTTGCGACAGCTCGCCCGCCACGGCGTCCCAGGCAGCCTGCTCGACCTTGGCGGCGATGCCCGCGTCGGCCAGCAGGCGCACGCGATGCTCCAGGGCCGAGACGTACACGAGCACCGCGTTACGCTCGCGGGTCATGCTCAGGCCATGGCCGTGGAAGGCCATGGTGGCGGCCTCCTCGACCTCCTCGTCCAGCTCGGCGTCGGTGATGAACGGCCGCGCCAGGAGCGGATGGCGGGCCGTGAGCAGCCGCATGGCCGGGTAGAGCAGGGCGAAGAGCAGCAGGAAACGCCACATGCTCGTCCAGCCCAGGGCCAGCGCCAGGAGCACGGCCGCGAGCAGGGCCAGGCTCATGGCCCCGGCCGTGGCGGCGCGGCCATAGTCCGAGCTGCTCTCGGCGAGCACCACGGCGATCTCGGCCGAGGTGGCGCGTTCGGCTTCGGTCACGCAGGCGGCCACGGTTCCGCGTTCGGCCTCGCTGAGCCCGATCTTCGGCTGTCTCTTCACGCTTCCCTCCTACCAGCGGCCCGAGGCCCCGCCGCCGCCGAAGCCGCCGCCGCCTCCGCTGAATCCGCCTCCGCCGAACCCGCCTCCGAAGCCGCCCCGGCCCGGCAGGAAGATGACCGGCGGCGGCCGCCTGCGCCCGCCCATGCCTCCCGGCCCTCGCGGGCCGCGCGGTCCGCGTCCGAAGATGGAGGCGATCACGAGGCCGGCCATGAAGCCGAAGAAGCCCAGGAACAGGCTGCCCACGAGGCCGGCGCCGAACAGGCTCCCGCCGGCGAAGTACATGAGCAGCCCGCCGGCCAGGCCGCCCAGGAGGCGGCTCGCGCGGCCGAGCTGGCTGGCCAGGAGCAGGACGAAGGCCAGCAGCCCCAGGAAGCTCCCGCCGCCCCGGCCCTCGGGCGCGCCGGGCGTTCCGGGCGGGGCCTCGTACTGGCCGCGCACGGCGTCGGCGATGGCCGTGACGCCCGCGACCACGCCGCCGTCTATGTCGCCCTGGGCGAAATGGGGGATCATCGCGTTGTCCACGATGCGGCCGGCGAGCAGGTCCGTCAGCTCGCCTTCCAGGCCGTAGCCCACCTCGATGCGCACGGCGCGGTCATCGCGCGACAGGAGCACGAGCGCGCCGTTGTCGAAGTCCTTGCGGCCCAGGCCCCAGGCCTGGGCCACGCGCACGGAGTACTCCTCCAGGTTTTCGCCCTCCAGGCTCGGGATGGTCAGCACGGCCACCTGCGTGGAGTCCGTGCGCTCCAGACCGGCCAGATAGTCACGCAGCCAGGTCTCGGTCTCGGGCGAGAGCATGTCGGCGGTGTCCATGACCCTGTCCGTGAGCCGCGGGACCTCCAGGGCCAGGGCCGCTGGCGCGGCGGCCAGGGCGAACAGGCCCGCGAGGACCGCGAGGACCAGGGCCGCCAGCGCCGGGTTCAAGGCCATGGGCCGCCGCAAAGCGCGAGTCCGGGTGCGCGCGGCCATCTAGAACTTCACCTGCGGGGCCTTCTCCGCTCCCGGTTCGGCCCGGAAGAATTCCTTGCGCTCCAGGTGCAGGAGCAGGCCGTTGGTCAGCGAGTTGGGGAAGGTGCGGATGGATGCGTTGAACGTCTCCACGACCTCGTTGTAGCGCTGGCGCGCCACGTTGATGCGGTTCTCGGTGCCTTCGAGCTGGTGCATGAGGTCCTGGAAGTGCTGGCTGGAGCGCAACTCCGGGTAGGCCTCGGCCACGGCGAGCAGCCGCGACAGGGCCGAGGACAGCTCGCCCTGGGCCTGGCGCAGGGCTTCGAGCTTTTGCGGGTCGCCCAGGTCGTCCGCGTTGATCTGGACCTGCGTGGCCTTGGCGCGGGCCTCGATGACCTGCGTGAGCACCTGCTGCTCCTGCCTGGCGAAGCCCTTGACCGTCTCCACGAGGTTGGGCACGAGGTCGGCCCGGCGCTGGAGCGCGGCCTCCAGGTCGCCCCAGGCGCGGAACACGGCCTCCTCCTGGCGCTGCATCTGGTTGTAGCCGCAGGAGGACAGGGTCATGGCCAGGAGCAGCACGAGCGGCAAGGCGGCCAGGCGGGCGAGGGGAAGGGCGTGGATGCGCTGGCGCATGGGGCCTCCGTGGTTCGGGATCGTCACGTTGCTGGCCTTTTACCTACAGGTTTTCCCGCGATTGTGGCAAGGAGGGAGAAAGACCACCGCAACCCCGGACCGCTAGCCATGGCCATCAAGCTTTTCGACCCGCTGCGCTGCCCCGACCCCGAGGAGTGCGTCCTGGAGGCCTACCAGAACGCCCTGTTCGGCGGCCAGTCGCTCATCATGCGCCACCTGGCCGGCGTGACCCTCGGCCACCTCATCGACGCCGACGTGCTGCGCATCAACCAGACCGCCCGGCGCTTCATCGACGGCAAGTTCCGGCTCATCCCGCAGATTGGCGGATTGTACCGGGTCGATCTGCTCGGCGAGGCGTTTCAAAAGGCATTGGAAGAGGCGGAGCGATAGGGCGGGAAGCGTTGGGGCTGTAGGGCTAAGTGGGTAATTGGGTTCGTTCTGTAATTTTCCACTCGCCCCCGCCCAATCCTCTCGTGATCCGCTATACGAAATCCGGCGCGGGTTGCCGCTAATTGGTTGCTATTAATAAGTTATTTCTTGAGTAAAGTCAATGCGTACCGGCCGCTCGCGGCATCTGGTACGTGCGGGGCCACTCTCCCCCACGAGCCCGAGCGGATTCATTGAATCGCCCGCTACTCCGCCTCCGCCACCTCCACCCCCGTCACCCCAAACAGCGCCTTGGCAACCACATGCGCGCCCCACTCGATCTCCACGTTCCTCTTTCCCCAGGCCCTTGCGGCCTTCAAATCCTTCCCGAAGTAGATGTCGATGCGCTTCTTGAATCTCTTGTTCAGCTTGTCCTTGACCAGATAGACGCCCGGCAGGCCCTTGATCTTCACGGGCGTGTTGTGTCCCAGCCCCATGGGGATGAGGTCCCGCGACACGGCGATGCACTTCATGCCCGGCTTGAGCCTGTCGCCCCAGGCCGCGAGGTCCGGGGTGCTGTCGGTCTGGCCGGGATGGGAGGTGTAGGCCGTGGCGACGACCTTGAGGATGCGGGGCTTGGCGTTTTTCGAGCCGGCGAGGTTGTCGGGGGCGGACTTGGGAGCAGGGGCTTTCTTGGGCGCGGTCTCGGTGGGCGCGGGCTGCACGGTTTCGGGCTTGGCCTTGAGTCCGTTGGGCGGGGGGGCGGTGACGGTCGCGCAGGCGTGCAGGACGAGGAGCATGCAGGACAGGCCCAGCAGGAGCATATAACGTCTCAGTGCGGTCATCATTTCAGTGCGTCTCCGTGTGTTGTGTGCGCACATGCGGGGCGCGGTGCGCACGGATCGTCCGCGAAACAGGCTGGCGGACGCGAATCACGGAGTCTTGTGCAGCAGGCGTGCCGGGAATGCCCGCGCACGCGCCGTTGCGCGGGCGTGCCGCCTGCGCGCCATGCGGCGCGGCAGGCTTGGCCGGGAGATCGGGTCCGGGCCGCGCGCATGCGGGCAGGCAAAAACCAAGGTCATTGACCCGCGCCGGCTTTGCCCAATAGAGTGGCAATTCTGGAGGTCCGCATGGACATGCATCCCCGCGACGCCATCCTGGGCCGAAGTCTGGTGCGCTTGGGGCTGGTCCTGCTCCTGGCGGGGCTCGTCGCCGGCTTCGCGGTGCACATGTTCATGGGCCTGCGCATGGGCCTGGCGAGCCTGCTGCACAGCGTGGTGAACGGCGCCTTCCTCGTGCTCCTGGGTCTGGTGTGGCCGAGGCTGCTGCTGCCCCGCCCCTGGCTCCTGCTAGCCTTCGGGCTGGCCATCTGCGGCACGCTGGCCAACTGGACGGCGCTGATCCTGGCCGTGCATTGGGACGAGGGGACGTTCATGCGTCTGGCCGGAGCCGAACAGGCGAGATCCCCGGCGCAGGACGTGCTGGTCAACGTCCTGCTCGCCTTTCTGTCCCTGAGCATGCTCGTGGTCAGCGTCCTTGTGCTTTGGGGGCTCATGCGCTTCGACAGGAAGCGCATGCAGAACGGCATGCTTCGGCCGCCCCGCGGAGGCGAGCGGCTCCAGCGGCGTTGAACAGGCGCGCCGGCGGATGAAAAAAACATTGAGTGCGGAAAGATCGCGGCCTCAAGAGCAACCATGGCCGATCCGGGGCGCGATCATCACGCCCGAGCCACGCTGGGAAAACGAGCCCATGCAGGCAGGCCGGCTTTCAGCCATGCCATAAGGCGTGCACCAATTCCTGAAACCGCCGTGAGGAGCGCCCAATGAAGACTGAACGCCAAAAGATGTTGGCGGGTGAGCTGTACGATCCCCTGGATCTTGAGCTTGTCGCGGCTCGGGAACGCGCGCGCGATCTTTGCCAGTCGCTGAACGCCACCCGCGAGGCTGACCAGGAGGAGCGCAGGCGCATTCTGCTCGAATTGTTCGGCTCCGGCGGCGACACGGTATGGATGCAGCCGCCTTTCTTCTGTGACTATGGATCTCATATCGAGCTGGGAGAACGGGTGTTCTTTAACTTCAACTGCATAGTGCTGGACGTGTGCCCGGTGCGCATCGGGAGTTTCACGTTCTTTGGGCCCGCGGTGCAAATCTACACGCCCATGCACCCGCTCAATGCCGAGCTGCGCCGACGGGAGGAATTCGGTAAACCGGTGGAGATCGGATCGGATGTCTGGGTGGGCGGCGGGGCGCTCATACTGCCGGGCGTATCCATTGGACCGCGAGCAGTGATCGGCGCCGGAAGCGTCGTGACGCGGGATATTCCGGAGGGGGTGTTCGCCGCGGGCAATCCTTGCCGCGTCATCCGTGAGATCACGGAGTGATCGTCAGCCGGCCTTGCCGCCGGCAGGGCCAGGCGGGCCGTGGCGTCGGGCGCATCGGGCGCGTCGGCCGTGGCCTTGGCTGGACGTGGCGGATGCCCCGGACATGCCCGCCCCGTTCGCGTCGATGACGTGGTGCGCCAGGCCCCATGGTGGGCAAGGACAAAGAAAGCCCCGCCCGGCGAACCGGACGGGGCTTTGCAGTCAGCCTATTAGAGCAGTTTGACTCTGAGACGCTCGCTCCGGCGTTGACGGCGTAAGTGAATCGCGCCTGTGCGGCGGCAAGCCATGCCGAGGCAGGGCTTGCGGAGCATTTTCAAAAGCAAAAGCTCTATGCGCTTGCGCGCGAATCGGCTACCAGCGCTCGCGGCGGGGGCCGCCAAAGCCGCCGCCATTGCCCTCGCGACGGGGCTTCTGCTGGGCCTCGTTCACCTTCAGGGTGCGGCCGCCGAAAGAGGCGCCGTTCAGGGCCTGCTCGGCGGAGGTGGCGCCGTCAGCGTCCATCTCCACGAAGCCGAAGCCGCGGGGACGGCCAGTCTCGCGATCGGAGATGAGCTTCACGGAGGTCACTTCGCCATGGGCGGAGAACAGGTTGCGGATGTCGTCCTCGGTGGCGGAGAAGGGCAGGTTGCCGACGTACAGATTCTTGGTCATCGAACTAAGCTCCATCAAAAAAATGAATGATTTTCGGCATCTTCAGAGTCATCTGGAGCAAAGCACGGCTTGTCCAAGAATCGACTCGAATACTGCTCGAAGTGAAACTGCGCGGGAACATATAGTTTTGTCCAAAAACGCGCAAGAGGGGGATGGGTCGGCCAGAAAAAAATTTCCTGCTATGTGGATGGGATCGCGGCATTCCGCCGGCAATGGACCCGCCCAGGCGGCGGGGAGAAAGCCCGAGAGAGGGCAGCCCCTCTCTCGGTTGATTTGCATGCCGCTTTACTCTTCCTTCTTCTCGATCTTGGCCCAGGTGTCCTTGAGGCCCACGGTCTTGTTGAAGACCGGCTTGCCCGCCATGCTGTCCGGGTCGCGGCAGAAGTAGCCGATGCGCTCGAACTGGCAGCGGTAGCCGGGCTCGACCTTGTCCAGGGCGGGTTCCACGAACCCGTGCGCGACCTCCAGCGAGTTCGGGTTGATGAACTCCAGGAAGTCCCTGGTCTTGTCGGCCAGCGGGTTGGGGACCGTGAACAGCCGCTCGTAGAGCCTGATCTCGGCGGGCACGGCGTGCGAGGCGCTGACCCAGTGCAGGGTGCCCTTGACCTTGCGGCCGTCCTTGGACCAGCCGCCGCGCGTCTCGGGATCATAGGTGCAGATGAGCTCCGCGATCTCGCCGCTTGCGTCGCGCACGACCTCCTTGCAGGTCACGTAGTAGGCGTAGCGCAGGCGGACTTCCTTGCCGGGCGCCAGGCGGAACCATTTCCTGGGCGCGTCTTCCTTGAAGTCGTCCCGCTCGATGTACAGGGTGCGCGAGAAGGGCACTTGGCGCGTGCCCAGGTCCGGCTTCTCGGGGTGGTTCTGGAACTCGAAGTGCTCGACTTGGCCCTCGGGGTAGTTCTCGATGGTCACCTTGAGCGGCCGCACGATGCCCATCATGCGCGGGGCCGTATCGTTCAGGTGCTCGCGCACGCAGGCTTCGAGCTGCTCGATCTCGACCACGTTCTCCGAGCGGGCCAGGCCGATGCGCTCGACGAACATGCGCATGGACTCGGGCGTGTAGCCGCGGCGGCGGATGCCCGACAGCGTGGGCATGCGCGGGTCGTCCCAGCCGCGTACATGGCCCTCCTTGACGAGCTGGATGAGCTTGCGCTTGCTGACCACCACGTAGGTCATGTTCAGGCGCGCGAACTCGTACTGGCGCGGGTGATACAGCTCCAGGGTGTCCAGCACCCAGTCGTACAGCTCGCGGTTGTTCTCGAACTCCAAGGTGCACAGGGAGTGCGTCACGCCCTCGATGGAGTCCGAGATGCAGTGCGTGTAGTCGTACATGGGGTAGATGCGCCACTTGTTCCCGGTGCGGTGGTGCTCGGCGTGGCGGATGCGCCACAGGGTCGGGTCGCGCATGACCATGTTGGGGCTCTTCATGTCGATCTTGGCCCGCAGCACGTGCGCCCCGTCCGGGAACTCGCCCGCGCGCATGCGCGCGAACAGGTCCAGGTTCTCCTCCACGTTCCGCTCGCGGTAGGGGCTGTCGCGGCCCGGCTCGGTGAGCGTGCCGCGATGCTCGCGGATCTCCTCGGCCGAGAGCGAGTCCACGTAGGCCTTGCCCTTCTTGATGAGCGTGACGGAGTGCTCGTAAAGCTGATCGAAGTAATCCGAGGCGTAGTACAGGTGCTCGCCCCAGTCGAAGCCGAGCCAGCGCACGTCGGCCTTGATGGACTCGACGTACTCCTCCTCTTCCTTGAGCGGGTTCGTGTCGTCGAAGCGCAGGTGGCAGCGTCCGCCGTAGTCGCGGGCTAGGCCGAAGTTGAGGCAGATGGACTTGGCGTGGCCGATGTGCAGGTAGCCGTTGGGCTCGGGCGGGAAGCGCGTGACCACGGTCTTGTGTTTGCCCGCGCGCAGGTCCTCTTCGATGATCTCGCGGATGAAATTCCTGGGCGCGCTCGCGGTCGGGGCCGCTGCCGTGTCGATGTCCTGGGGCATGGGAGGTCCTTTGGTTGCGTGTCGGCCCGGGTTCAAGGCCCGGACTCCAGCGAAGGGTAGGGAATAAGGAAAAACAGGCCTGCGGTCAAACAGGGCTCCGGGCGGGATCGCGAGCGGGATCGCGAATGGAATCCGGGGCGGGATCGCGGGACGGGGTAAGGGGCTCTTCACCGGTTTCCGGAGGGCCGGCCGGGGGGGCTGGCCGGCTGTTCTCGGGCATCACCGGCACGATGCTCCCGCGCAGCCGGGCCGACATGCCGAGCACGCGGCTCGTCCGCGCGTCGTCGAGGGTCTCCACCGACTCCCAATCCTCGGGCTTGCCCTCCACGGCCTCGGCGTAGCTGATGAGGAACACGCCCGTGTCGTCCACGAGTAGGCCGAGCTCGCGCACGAGGAGCAGGGCCGGGAATTTGAAGCCGTTCTCGCCGGCCCGCTCGCGCAGGTAGAAGTCCTGGTCCACGGGCACGGCCACGGTGCGGCCCCGGAAGGGCACGCCGCCGAAGATCTCGCCGCCATAGACGAGCTGCTCCGTGGGCACCCAGATGAGCTCGTTGAAGGCCGCGCCTTCCGGCGGGGCCATGGTGCCGATGGTAATGGCCCGCCGGATGCGGCCGCCCTCGTCCACGTCGAAGAAGACCTGCTCGGTGAGCGCGAGCCCCATGGGCTCGCCCGTCTCCTCGGGGCCGATGCTCACCTCGCCCGCGTAGACGAAGCTCTTGTCCACCTTGAGCACCATGGGCGGCTCGGGCGAGACCACGAGCGTGTCCTCCTCCGTGGATGTCGCCGCGCTCCGCGCCGCGCAGGACAGGCTGAGCAGCAGGCTGGCCAGGATCGTCAGGATGACGGCGACGCGGGGGACATGAGGCGGTGTCCGGGCGGACTGCATGGGCGCGCTCCGGGTCAGGGTTGGTCCAACTCCGGCAGCATAGCCGTATTCCCGGAGAGCGGCAGCTAGAAAAGCGGGGTTCAGGGAAAAATGCAGGCCTCGAAAGCAGGCTGTGCGGCCAGGATGGCCAGCCGGACGCGAAGCAATCGTTGGCAATGCTTGGGCTTTGCTCACGCGGCGCGAAGATGGAAAAAGCCGGATGGTTTTCAGATTATTGACAAAGGCCGTTTCATGCTGCCTCCGGCGGCCAAGGGGGCGCGGCCCCCTTGGAACCCCGTTTCTCAACTGCGTTACCCGGCAATATGCTGAAATAATATCAAAAGTTTTTGGTGGAGAGAGCGCGAGAGAGGTCCCTTTTCTCAAAAAGGGGTCTCTCTCGCAAAAACTGGTTTGTCAGCAGTCTGATGGTTCTTTTTCAATCTGTCAGGACAGCAGGCGCTCCAGCCGCCGGAGCACGGCCAGGAGACGCCCCCGGCGCACGGCGCGGCTGAGCGTGCCGGGTCGGTACTGGTCGGCGCGCACGAGGAATGTCACCAGCTTGATGGTCGTGTCGCGGTCGGCGGCGTCGATGAGTTGGCCGTCGGCGAGCAGGCGGTAGGCCTCCTTGTGCCAGGCGGCCCAGTCGAAGAAGGTCAGGCCGCCGTGGCGCTTGAGGTCCTCCACGAGCTCGGGGATGGCCGTGAGCCGGCCCTGCTCCAGGGCCTGGATGTGCTTGTGCAGGATGTCCTTGGGGATCATGGCGAGAGCTCGTCCGAGCCGGGCCGGATGCCGCGCCGGCCGGAGATCGCCTCCGGCCGGCGCGCGGCGGTCAGGCCTGGGGCCTGCGGCGCCGAATGGAGCCCGTGAATTTCTTGGGGTCGATGCGGTATTTCTTCACCTTGTAGTTCACGATGCGGTAGGAGACGCGCAGATCGCGGGCGGCCTGGAGCATGTTGCCCTTGGCCTTCTTGAGCGCGTCCACGAGGATCTCCTGCTCGAACTTGGCCACGGACTCGCCGAAGGACAGGCTCGTGTCCGTGGCCGAGCTTTCGGCCGTCTGCAACGTGGGCGGCAGATGGTAGGAACGGATGACCTCCTCGTCGCAGATGAGCACCGCGCGCTCCAGGCAGTTGCGCAGCTCGCGCACGTTTCCCGGCCAGTGGTACTGCACGAGCAGGTCTATGGCCGGGGTGGAGATGCGCTTGATCTTCTTGGCGTACTCCTTGGAGAAGAACTCCAGGAGGTGCTCGGCCAGGGGCAGGATGTCCTCGCGGCGCTCGCGCAGGGGCGGAATGAACACCGGGAAGACGTTGATGCGGTAGTAGAGGTCCTCGCGGAAGCGGCCTTCGGCGAGCAGCTCCTCCAGCGGCTGGTGCGTGGCCGTGATGAGCCGCACGTCCACGCTGATGGTCTGCTCGCTGCCCAGGCGCTGAATCTCCCGCTCCTGGATGGCGCGCAGCACCTTGGCCTGGGCCTCCAGGGACAGCTCGCCGATCTCGTCCAGGAACAGGCTGCCCTTGTGCGCCAGCTCGAACAGGCCCTTCTTGACGGCCACGGCTCCCGTGAAGGCGCCCTTTTCGTGGCCGAACAGCTCGCTCTCGATAAGCTCCGAGGGCAGGGCCGCGCAGTTGAGCTTGATGAGCGGCTTGTCCTTGCGCGGGCTGCCGGCGTGGATGGCCTCGGCCAGCAGCTCCTTGCCCGTGCCGGACTCGCCGCGCAAAAGGACCGTGGCGCGGCTCGGCGCGACCTGGGCCACCTGCTGCAGGACCAGGCGCATGGACTTGGACGTGGCCACGATGTTCGGCGCGGAAACGTCCATCTCGCCGCCGGCGTGGGGGATCATGAGTCCCTGGGCGATGAGGTGGCGCTGCAGGGCCATCTCCTCCTGGAGCCGGGCCACCTGGTTGGCCACGAGGCCGGCCACGACCTCCAGAAACTGGCAGTGGGTGTCCAGGATGTCCTGGGCCTGGGTGTGGACGTCCACGCTCAGGGTGCCGAGGGCCTCGGGCTCGCCCGAGCGTGAGGGCAGGAGCACGGGCACGCTGATGAAGGCCAGGCTGGCCAGCTCCTCCTGGCTGCGTCCGAAAGCCTTGTTCAGGAACTCCGGGTAGTCCTTCATGCGCGGGATGACGATGGGCCTGCCGGTCTGGAAGACCTGGCCGATGATGCCCTGGCCCGGCGTGTACGTGGCCTGCGAGAGCTTGGGCTGGGTGAAGGTCAGGCTGATCTTGAGCGTGCCTGTCTCGATGTCGAATATGGCCAGAAAGGCGCGCTTGTAGCCGAAGGTCTCGGCCAGCACCTCCAGCAGCCGCTTCATGCTCGGCTGCAGGGCCGCGTGCGGACCCATCTCGCCCATGATCTGGCGCAGTATCCGCAGATAGTAGGCGATGTCCGTGGTCTTGATGGGGTCCATAGGTCCTTTTGCCCGGGCTAGGCGGGCCGCACGGCGGCGGCGCCCAACTCCACGGCCTTGTTGTTCATCTCCAGGAAGCGGGCCTTGAGCCTCCTGGCCATGGTCGCCTTGAGATCGTCCAGGTTGACGGGCGCGAGCCCCAGGGCGCACAGGGCGCCCAGGAGCACCATGTTGGCGCTCTGCACGGCGCCGGCCTGGCGGCCCAGGCTCAGGCAGGGCAGGAAGTGCGCGGCCTTGGCGCAGGCGCGGGACTTGGACTCGATCTCGCCCAGGTCCGGGTAGCCCTCGCGGCCCAGGGACACGCCGATGGGCATGACGGGCTCGGAGCTGGAGACGATCACGCCGCCCGGCGCCAGATAGGGCAGGGCGCGCAGGGTCTCCAGCGGCTCGAAGCCCAGGAGCACGTCGGCCTCGCCCTGGCCGAGCTTGGGGCTCAGCCAGCCGCCGATGAGCACCGCGGACTCGACCACGCCGCCGCGCTGGGCCATGCCGTGAACTTCGCCGGCCGTGACGGCCAGGCCCTTGTCCAGGGCCGCCTCGGCCAGGATCTTGGTGGCGGTGAGCGTGCCTTGGCCGCCCACGCCGGTCATCAGGATGCGCACCATGTCCATGGCCATCATTCAGCCCTCCCCTTGGCCCGGTCCTTGGCCTTGATGCCGGGCGCCATCTGTAGGCAGACCATGCAGCCCGAGCACATGTCCTCGTCGATGCGCACCTCGCCATTGGTCATGAAGAAGGCCGGGCAGGCCAGGTTCTTCAGGCAGGCCAGCACGTCGTCGCCCTGCTCGGCCACATGGGCCACGCGGCTGACCTTGCGGCCCGCCAGCCTGCGCGCGTGGAGCGGGCAGGCCTCGCGGGCGATGAGCACGCGCACGCCCGGGGTGGCCTTCATCTCCTCCAGGGCCTTGACCATGGCCTTTTGCTTGAGGGGGTTGACGGTCCGCACGTCGCACACGCCGCAGCCGCGCACGATGGCCTCCATGTCCACGCGCGAGTCGCACGCGCCCTTGAGCGTGGCCTCCACGCCCGGATTGGGCTGGTGGCCGGTCATGGCCGTGGTCAGGTTGTCCACGATGACCACGAGGATGTCGTGCTTGTTGAACACGGCGTTGATGAGGCCCGTGACGCCCGAATGGTAGAAGGTCGAGTCGCCGATGAAGGCCACCGTGGTCTGGCCCGAGGCCTTGGACACGCCGGAGCCGGCCGAGACGCTCGAACCCATGCACAGGAGGAAATCGGCGGCCGAGAGCGGCGGCAGGATGCCCAGGGTGTAGCAGCCGATGTCCGAGGAATAGACGGCCTCGTCGCCGAAGACCTGGCGCACGGCGTGGTACGTGGCCCGGTGCGGGCAGCCGGCGCACAGGTTGGGCGGCCGCTGGGGCAGGTTTTCGGGCGCGGCGCACGCGGCCGGCTCGTTCAGGGCCGTGCCCATGAATTCGGCCAGGGCCCGGCGCACGAGCAGGGTCGAATACTCGCCCAGGCGCGAAAGCCCGCCGACGCCCTTGCCGCGGATGTCGGAATTCCAGCCGTCCCGCTGGGCCAGGGCGCGGACCTCGGTCTCCAGGATGGGCTCGCCTTCCTCCAGGACCAGGAGCTTGTCCAGGCCGGACATGAAATCGAGGATGAGCTTCTCGGGCAGGGGCCAGGTCATGCCCAGCTCAAGCACCCTGACCTTGCCGGACAGGACCGGGTCCTTGAGCGCGTCGGACAGGTAGGCCCGGCTGATGCCCGTGGCGATCACGCCCAGCTTGCCGTCGCCCCAGGCGCGGTTCCAGGGCGAGGACTCGGCGTGCCCGGCCACTTCCCCGAGCTTCTTGAGCAGCTCGGCGTGGCGCACGCGGGCCACGGCCGGGATGGGCACGAAGCGCCGCGGGTTCTTCCGGAAGCCCTCGGGCTTCTCCTTGGCCTCGCGCGGGCCGAGGGTCACGGGGCCGCGCAGGTGGTTGAGCCTGGTGGTCGTGCGCAGGAGCACGGGCTGCTGCCACTGCCTGGACAGGAGCAGGGCCTCGCGGGCCATGTCCTTGGCCTCCTGGGCCGTGGCCGGCTCGAAGCAGGGCATCCCGGCCAGGCGGGCGTAATAGCGGTTGTCCTGCTCGTTCTGGCTGGAGTGGCAACCGGGATCGTCGGCGGACAGGAGCACGAGCCCGCCGGGCGTGCCGATGTAGGCCAGGGTCATGAGCGGGTCGGCGGCCACGTTCACGCCCACGTGCTTCATGGTCACGAGGGTCATGGCGCCGGCCAGCGCCGCGCCGCCGCCCACTTCCAGGGCGACCTTCTCGTTGACCGAGTACTCGAAGTAGTAGTCGTCTCCGCCCTGGGCCCCGCTCAGGGCAAAGAACGTGTCCGGGACCTCGGAGGACGGCGTGCCGGGATAGCAGGTCACCACGTCCACGCCGGCTTCCAGCGCGCCGCGGACGATGGCCTGGTTGCCCAGGAGCAGGTGCGTCTCGCCGGGTTTTCCGGTCAGCAGGGGCTTGCTCATGTCGTCACCACCCTAGGACGCGGGCGCGGCCGGGGCGGCCTGTCCGGTTTGTCCGGCCTGACCCTGCCTGGCCTGGATCTGGCTCAGCTTGGCCGCGATGAATTCCTCGTTGCCGGGCTCCAGCTCGCGCAGCTCGCCGTAGGCCGCAAGGGCCTCGCTCCATTGGCCGGCCATCTCGGCGGCCTGGGCGCGCGTGCGCGTCAGGATCGTCTTGTAGGCCTCGGGCACGGCCGGGGCGGCCTTGAGCTCCTGCAAGGCCTGGCCCGGCTCGCCCATGGCCAGGAGCGTGCGGGCCACGCCCAGCTCGGCCACGGCGCGCAGTTCGCCCTCGGCATTGTCGCGCATCTTGCGGAAGGCCTCCAGGGCCATGCCCCGGTCTTCCTCCTCGTCGGCGGCGCGGGCCAGCTCGTAGAGGGCGGCGGGGCGCACGGCCGAAGGCGCGTCCTTGGCGAAGGCCTTCAGGTTGGCCAGGCGGTCCTCGCCTTGGGCGGCCACGAGCTTGGCCAGTTCCTCCCTGGACTCGGTCAGGCGCGACTGGCTCCAGGCCCTGTAGCCCGAGGCGACGGCCACGGCCAGGAGCAATCCGCCCACGCCCAGGGCGATGAGCTTCATGTTTGCGTTCAGGAATGCGATGATCGGGTGCATTTCCTCGGGCGCGGCTGCCAGCAAGGGCGAGGCCTGCTGGTCAGCGGGTCGCTTGTCGGCCATGGTCGAATGCTCCTTATTCGGATGTATGTGCCGGTGGAATCGTGGGCAGAAGGCATGGTTGTACGGGGTAATGACAAAAAGGTCAAAAAAATCCTGTATCGGGATTTCCCGCCCGACGCTTCCGGCCATGCCCGGCGTCAAGCCGTTATAATGGCGAAGGGAAAAAATTCAACGCCGTTTCGAGCCCGCGCCGGCAAAAGGCGCGCGCGTGGAGACAGGGCCTGATCGGTGGCGTTTCGGGCCGTGGTCTGCTAAGTCACGGCCAGAGCGAACAGATTCGGGAGAAGAGCATGGACTTGAATCAGCAGATGCGCGTCCTGGCCGAAGCGGCCAGGCAGGGCGCCCGCGGCATGGCCAAGGCCGGCGGCGCGGCCAAGAACGAGGCCCTTCTGTCCCTGGCCGCGCTGCTCGACGCGCGGCGCGAGGACATCTTCGCCGCCAATCGCGCGGACGTGGAGCAGGCCAGGCAGGGCGGACTGGACGAGCCCAAGATCGACCGCCTGACCATCACGCCCAGGGTTGTGGACTCCATGATCCAGGCCTGCCGCGAGGTGGCGGCCCAGGACGATCCCGTGGGGGCCATCGAGACCATGTGGCAGCGCCCCAACGGCCTGCTCGTGGGCCGCATGCGCATCCCGCTGGGCGTCGTCTGCATGATCTACGAATCCCGGCCCAACGTGACCGTGGACGCGGCCATCCTGTGCCTCAAGGCGGGCAACGCGGTCATCCTGCGCGGCGGCTCGGAGGCCTTCCGCTCGAACACGCTGCTGGCCTCCCTGCTGGGCGAGGCCCTGACCAGGGCCGGCCTGCCGGCGTCGGCCGCCACGCTCGTGCCGACCACCGAGCGCGCCGCCGTGACGGCCCTGCTCAAGATGGACGAGCTCATCGACGTGGTCATCCCGCGCGGCGGCGAAGGGCTCATCCGCGCCGTGGTGGAGCAGGCCACCATGCCCGTGCTCAAGCACTACAAGGGCGTGTGCCACGCCTACGTGGACCAGGGCGCGGACCTGGCCCAGGCTCTGGACATCGTCTTCAACGGCAAGTGCCAGCGGCCGGGCGTGTGCAACGCCCTGGAAGGCCTGCTCGTGCACGCGGACGCAGCCGGGGAGTTCCTGCCCATGGTCGCCGAGCGGCTTGGCGAGGCGGGCGTGGAGTTCCGGGCCTGCCCGCGCGCCCTGCCGCTCCTCGGCCATCGCGCCGTGCCGGCCCGTGATTCCGACTGGGGCTTCGAGTTCCACGAGCTGATCATGGCCGTCAAGGTCGTGGACAGCCAGGACGAGGCTCAGGAGCACATCGCCCGACACGGCTCCAACCACACCGAGGTCATCGTCTCCCGCGACCACGAGCGCATCATGCGCTTCCTGCGCGAGGTGGACGCGTCCATGGTCGCGGCCAACGCCTCCTCGCGCTTCAACGACGGCGGCGAGCTGGGCCTCGGCGCGGAGATCGGCATCTCGACCTCCAAGCTGCACGCCTATGGCCCCATGGGAGCGCGCGAGCTGACGAGCTGCAAGTTCGTGGTCCTGGGCAAGGGGCAGGTCAGGACTTGATGCGCCTGGGCGTCTTCGGCGGCAGCTTCAACCCGGTGCACGTGGGGCACCTGCGCATAGCCATCGAGGTGCGCGAGGCCCTGGGGCTCGATCAGGTGGACCTCGTGCCCGTGGCCGCGCCGCCGCACAAGGAGGCTTCGGATCTCCTGCCCTTCGAGCTGCGCTGCGCCATCATCAAGGCCGCCGTGCGCCAGGCCCCTGGGCTGGCCCTGAGCGACCTGGAGTCCGGGCTTCCGGAGCCGTCCTACACGTTCCGGACCCTGACGGCCTACCGCGACAGCCTGCCCGAGGCCGCCCTGTACTTCATCCTCGGCGCGAGCGACCTCTTGCAGCTCGATGTCTGGCATCGCGGCGACGAGCTGCACCGGCTGGCCAACCTCGTGGTCGTGCCGCGCTTCGGCAAGGGGCTGGACGAGGTGGCCGAGTTCGTGCCCGGCTTCTGGCCCGGCGCCTCGCGCCTGGCCTCCTGCCCCGAGTCCATCCTGCCGGGCGCCTGCCGGGCCTGCTGGCGGCTTCCGGGCGGCGGGCTGCTGCACTACGTTCACGCGCCGGGCCTGGATGTGAGCGCCACGGACATCCGCCGCCGATTCATCGCCGGCCGGTCCATCGTCTTCCTCGTGCCGCGCGAGGCCGGACAGGTGCTCATGGAGATGCGCGACGAGGCGCGGCGCATCTGGAGCGCCAGGCCCGAAGGCAAGCGCACGCGCTGTCGGAATACCCACGACGGCTAGTCCTGGCGCTCGATCCCGCTTGCAATAAACGTCGACCGTCGTTTTAGGCGCAGGGAATGCGTTTCGGGGCCTTGAAAGCGGCATCCGGGGCGTGATTCGGCTTGCGCGGCGGGACTAGCGGCCCTTTACAGCAATCCTTCCGCCCTCTCATCATCTCCGCATTGACCCTTCCAGATTTATGTGCTTAATTTAAATTTGTCATATTCCTTGCGCCGAGGGCGCCGCCGCAATGAGCTTGGATCCTCCCGGCGAGCGCATGACTGGCGCGGCCGAGTTGCGCGCCGGCCAGATCGCCGGCTTCCGGGGATGAGTTCATCAGGATTCCCCATGGGGCCTGCCGGCGGCGCTCCCTTGTAAACCATGACACCGGAGGTAATCGTCTTGAAGATCATGGCAGCCATCGATCAGTCGATCTATGCCGACAAGGTGCTCGACCGGGCCATTGACCTGGCCAAGCGGGAGGAAGCCGAGTTGACCGTCGTGACCGTGGTCGAGTTCTCGTTCGTGAACACGGCCGAGCTTGGCGGCCATCCGGATATACTCGAGCAGTTCAGGCTGGACAGCGAGCGCAGGCTCGACGAAATGCGGAGAAAGGCCGTGGACAAGGGCCTGAAGGCTCAGATCGAGGTGCTGGAGGGGGCATCGCCCGCGGACAGCATCATCCAGTACGCGGACAAGCACGGCATCGACCTCATCGTCGTGGGCCACAAGGGCCGCTCGGCCATCGAGCGCTTCCTGGTCGGCAGCGTGGCGAACAAGGTCGTGACCCATGCGCCGTGCTCGGTGCTCGTGGTGCGCTGAGCAAGGCCGCTTTAGCGCACTTCGCGAATGACCTGAGAGAGGGCGTTGCCCTCTCTCAGACTCTCTGACTCTCGCCCCGAGGGCGTCGCCCAAAGCGGCGACGTCCAATCGTGCCGTCCTGCACGATTGTGACTCGGGCCGTCCTGGCCCTCGCCCTGCGGGCGTCGCCCAAAGCGGCGACGTCCAATCGTGCCGTCCTGCACGATTGTGACTCGGGCCGTCCTGGCCCTCGCCCTGCGGGCGTCGCCAAGCGAGCGACGTCCAATCGTGCCGTCCTGCACGATTGTCCCCCGGCCCCGTTTCATTTGTAAAATTCCCTGGCTCCTGATCACTCGCGAGGCCTGGCCGCTTGCACGAGCGCCTCGAAGA
This sequence comes from Pseudomonadota bacterium, assembly GCA_023433925.1. Lineage (GTDB taxonomy): Bacteria > Desulfobacterota > Desulfovibrionia > Desulfovibrionales > Desulfovibrionaceae > Desulfocurvibacter. The sequence goes on from JAEYTO010000053.1 coordinate 34,185, forward strand.
CCTCCTCGGCCGTGATGGACGCCATGCATTCGCGACCCCGCGAGCAGCCCGCGCCGCCGTGCAGGGAGCAGGGGCGGCAGGGCAGGGCGCGCTCCAGGACCATATCCCGCGCGCCCGAGGGGAAGAAACCCCAGGCTCTGGTGGTCGGCCCGAACAGCGCCGTCACGGGCGTGCCCACGGCCGTGGCCATGTGCATGGGCCCGGAGTCGCCGGTCACGCACACGTCGCACGCGGCCAGGAGCGCGCAGCTCCCGCGCAGGTCCGAGCCGCCGGTCAGGTCCCTGGCCCCGGCGCGCTCGCGCAGGAAGGGCGCGCGGTCGTGGCCGACCACGAGCCAGTCCCAGCCGTTCTCTTCCAGCAGATCCACGAGCCGGAACCAGCTCTCCACGGACCAGGCCTTGGCCGCATGGGTGGCGTAGGGATGCAGGGCGGCCAGCGGCCGGACGCCATCGCTCACTCCGCGCTCCAGGAGGAACGCGCGGGCCTGGGACAGCTCGCGCTCCTGGAGGAATATCCTGGGGCGCAGCTCCGAGGGGGCCGGCGCATCCGCGCCGAGGGCCATGGCGTAGCGCTGGGGCACGCTGTGCGCGGCGAGCCGCCTGCCGGCCCAGCCGAAGCGGCCCAGGCGGTGGAGCCGGCGCAGGAGCGAGCGCTTGGGGTAGCGGCGCACCTCGGCTTTCCACATGGAGGCCAACAGGAGCGAGCGGCTCGTGCCGTGCAGGTCCACGAGCAGGCGGTCGCCGTAGGCCCGCGCGAGCTCGCGGGCGGTTCTGAACCAGCGCTCCAGGCCCCGCTGGTTGACGCCCACCACGCGCTCCACGGCCGGATGGTAGGCAAAGAGCCTGGCGTAGGCGTCGCGGGTGATGACCGTGAAGCGCATGGCGCGCGTGCGATGCCACCAGTCGAGCACGCCCGTGGTGAGCACCACGTCGCCCAAGGCGCTCAGCCGGAAGACGGCGGCGCGCGCGGGCTCGGCGGCTTGCGGCGTCTCGCCCCCGGCTGGTACGGGCCGCGCGCCGGTTTCGGCCCCAAAGGCGGGTGTCTCCTCGTGCACGGTGATGCGCCCAGGCCTGCTCATGCGTCCCCCGGGCCGTCGCGCCCGGCGCTTGGCGAGGTCCCGGCCAGGCCCATGACCTCGCGCACGGCCTGCCAGACCTGTTCGGGCGCAATGCGCGTCATGCACTTGTGATGGCCCTTGGGGCATTGCCTGTGTCCGTGCAGTCCGCAGGGCCGGCAGTCCAGGGGCGCTTCCAGCACCCGCGAGCGCGGGCCGCGCGGGAAAAATCCGAAACGCTCCACGGTCGGGCCGAACATGGCCACCACGGGCACGTGCTGGGCCCAGGCCAAGTGCATGGGACCCGAGTCGTTGGTCACGTACGCCGAGAGTTTGGCCAGGTAGGCGGACAGGTCCGGCAGGGACAGCTTGCCGGCCAGGTCGATGACGGCCTTGTCCCTGCCGCGCCTGGCCTCGCCCACGACCTGGGCGGCCATGGCCTCCTCGCCCGGACCGGCCAGGACCATGACGCGCAGGCCGTGCTCCACGGCCAGGTCCAGCAGCCGGGCATAGTGCGCGGCGGGCCAGCGCTTGGTGGGCCAGACGCTGCCGGGGTGCAGGCCGATCACCGGGCCGTCGATGCCGCTCTCGGACCAGAAATTCTCGGCGCGCTCCTTGGACCTGGCCGGAGGCGTGAATCGCGGCCAGGCCTCGGCCGCCGCGATCTCGGGCGGCACGCCCAGGGGGATGAGCAGGCGATTCAGGCGCTCGATCTCGTGGGCCTGGCCGAAGCGCCGGTCCACCACGCGCGTGTAGGCCAGGCGGTTGAACAGGGGCGTGGAATATCCGACGCGCACGGGCGCGCCCACGGCCAGGGCCACGGCCGCGCTACGCAGGCTGCGGTGGGCCGAGACCCACAGATCGAAGCCCATGCGCCGCAATTCGTTGCCGTGGCGCCAGGCCCCGGCCAGCCCGGCCCGAGAGCCGCGCTTGTCGAACTCGTGCACGCCGGCCAGCCCTGGAACGCCCGAATAGAGCCCGGCGAAGCCCCGGCGCACGAAGAAATGGATGCGAGCCTCGGGCCAGGCCTTGGCCAGGGTTTGCAGGAGCGGCAGGGTCAGCACGCTGTCGCCCAGGAAGGCGGTCTGCCACACGCCGATGGTCGTGAACTGGGTGGGGTTGCTCATGGTCAGGGCTGATCAATGCGGCAGAAGGGGCGGGGAGTCAAGGCGCGACATGGGGCGTCTTGCGGCGTCCCGCGCCTTTTGATAGGTGGAGCCTGAGCTTCCGCGCGGGCGCGCCGGTCCCATGCCCCTGTCTTTTGGTTGCCTTTGCCGCGCTCGATCTTAGTTTTTCCGGGATTATCCCCAGGGCCTTGGGGTGATCCATGCGCGGACGCGGGCGTCCATCCCGGCCGGATGGCGGCCAAGGCAATGCAATCCCCCTCCATGGAGGTCTCATGAACAAGTCCAAGAGCGGCAAGGGCATCTACATCGCGGCCCTGGCCCTCTTCCTGTCCGGGCTCGGCTACCTGCTCTGGTCGGGCCTGTCCGGCGGCAGCGTCTACTTCCTCAACGTGTCCGAGGCCATGGCCGTGGACGCCTCCAAGCTGTCCCAGGCCCGCCTGTTCGGCAACGTGGCCGCCGAGGACCTGCGCCAAGGCGAGGGCGGTTTGGGCGTGTCCTTCCGTCTCGTGGACAAGGACGACGCCTCCAAGGGCATCATGGTCGAGTACGCCGGGGCCGTGCCCGACACGTTCAAGCCCGGCGTGGAGGTCATCGTCGAGGGCGGCCTGGATCCGAGCACGCGGGTCTTCACGGCCTCGACGCTCATGACCAAGTGCCCGTCCAAATACCAGAAGGAGAACCGAGGCTAGGACGTGTCATGAAACATCCGGCAAGACCTGAAATTTAATTAAGAAAGCCTATTGGCTTGCGAACTGGTTTAAGAGGATTTCGGCCTGTTGGGAATGGGCTCATGACAGCCCCCGGGCATCCCATGCATTGCGGGCGGACCGCGCCGCCATGAGCGTGCCTGGATTGACGGGGCCGGGAAGGGTGACCCTTCCCGGCTCGGGCGAAATCCGCTTCGGCCAGATGGTTTCCAGAAGGGAATCCAGGCGGCGCACGGCCCGTTCCGGGCGCCGCCTCGCGCCTGGATTCCGATGGAAAGCGGCGGCCTGGTTGTCTTTCTGCCCGGCTCGGTCTATCTTCCCCACGCCCAAATACCTCATCGACGGAGCGCGCATGATCCTCGCCGCCTACTGGAGCCTTCTATTCTGCCTCCTGCTCAGCCTGTTCGCCGGAGCCGCCGCGGCCTACCAGGCCTGGCAGGGCAAGGCCGGGCTCGACCTGCTCGAATACGCCCATCACGCCGTGGCCGCCGTGCTGACGCTCGCCTCGGCCATCCTCTTCGCGGCCTTCGTGGGCCGGGACTTCTCCTTCAAGTACGTGGCCGAGTACTCGGACTCGCTGCTGCCCCTGTTCTACGCCGTGACCGCCTTCTGGGCCGGCCAGGAGGGCTCGCTGCTCTTTTGGGCTTGGACCGTGGCGCTCATGGGCTCGATCTTTCCCTTCACGCGCGGCTACCGCGACCTGGCCGAGCGCACGCGCGTGTTCTACTGGCTGTTCTTCTTCCTCATCGAGGGCTTCTTCCTGCTCGCGCTCTCCAACTGGAGCAACCCGTTCATCGAGTTCTCGCCCGCGGCCGCCGACGGCCGGGGCCTGAATCCGCTCCTGCAGAATCCGGGCATGATCTTCCACCCGCCGCTGCTCTTCCTGGGCTATGCCGGGTTCACCATCCCGGCCTGCCTGGCCCTGGCGGCCTGGCTCACGGGCGAGCGGCGCTCCTGGCTCGACGTGGGCCGCAACTGGGCCATCGTGTCCTGGATCTTCCTCACGGCGGGCATCGTGCTCGGGGCCTGGTGGTCGTACATGGAGCTCGGCTGGGGCGGCTACTGGGCCTGGGACCCGGTGGAGAACGCCTCGCTCATCCCCTGGCTCTCGGCCACGGCCTTTCTGCACACGGCCCTGGTGGAGGAGCGGCGCGGGGCGCTTCGGCGCACCAACGTGGTCCTGGTCTCGCTTACGCTCATATTGTGCTATTTCGCGACCTACCTCGTGCGTAGCGGCGTCATCCAGTCCCTGCACGCCTTCGGCGAGGGCGGCATCGCCACGCCGCTGCTCCTGTTCATCTTCTGCGGGCTCGCCCTGACCGCCGTGGTCATCGCCGCCGGCCAGGGCGAGACGGGCCGGGAGATGACCGGCCTGCACAGCCGGCCCGGCTTCCTGCTGCTCACGGCCTGGCTGCTCCTGGCCATCGGCGGCGTGATCCTCATGGGCACCATGTGGCCGGTCATCAGCTCCTTGTGGAGCGCGCAGCCCGTGGGCCTGGATCAGGGCTTCTACAACCGCGTGACCCTGCCGCTCTTCGTGGCCGTGGCGGCGCTGCTCGTCATCTGCCCCTGGCTGCAATGGAAGGAGGGCCTGCGCGACAGGCGCGGCCTGGGCATCGCCCTGGGCGTGCTCGTGGCCGCGGCCGTGGCCCTGGTCCTGACCGGCATGGACAAGCCCCTGGCCGTGGCCGGCACGGCCGTGGCCGCGGCCTGCTTGGCCGGCGTGCTGCTCGTCTTCGGCCTGGACAAGGCCGTGCGCGCCCGCCGACCCTCCTGGGGCGCCTGGAGCGTGCACTTCGGCCTTGGCCTGGTGGTGCTCGGCGTGGCCGTATCCGGCCCTTATCAGTTCAGCCGCGAGGCCGTGCTCACTCCGGGCAAGTCCATGGAGATGGGCGGCTACACCCTGACCTACGAGGGCACCGAGGAGCGCCAGACCGAGGCCCTGATCCTGGTGGAGGCCAAGGTCAGGGTCGAGAGGGACGGCCAGACTGTCGGCACGCTCACCCCGCAGCGCCGCCTGTACCGCAACTTCGAGCAGCCCTTCGCCGAGGTCTCCACGGTCTTCTCCCTGGGCAGCGAGGTCTACGCCACGCTGCTCGGCGTGACCCAGAAGGGCGAGGCCAGCCTCAAGTTCAGCCTGCACCCGCTGGTCAACTGGATCTGGATCGGGGGCACGATCATGTGCCTGGCCGGGTTCCTGGCCCTGCGCCGGGGCCGCGACGGCTCCTCGGGAGGGCAGGCCTAGCGTGGTCGGGCGCGGCTCCGGCACGTCCGGCGAGACGCTGCTGGCCCTGCGCGGCGTGGGCAAGCTCTACGGCCGCAAGCTCGTGGTCAAGGGCGTGAGCCTGGACGTGCGCGCCGGGAGCGTCCTGCTCCTGGTGGGCCCCAACGGCGCGGGCAAATCGACCCTGCTCGGCATCATGGCCGGCCTCGTGCGGCCCACGGCCGGCAGCCGCGAGCTGCGCGTGGGCCATGACAAGCTGGCCTACCTCGGCCATCAGACCTTTCTCTATCCGCGCCTCACGGCCCGCGAAAACCTCATCTTCTGGGCGCGCATGTACGGCCGAAAGGCCACGCGCCAGGATATCGACGCGGCCCTGGAGCGCGCCGGACTGGCCTCGGCGGCCGAGGAGCAGGCCGGCCGCTTCTCGCGCGGCATGGCCCAGCGGCTGTCGCTGGCGCGCGTGTTCATCGTGGAGCCCAGCCTCATCTTTCTCGACGAGCCGGGCACGGGCCTGGACGCCCGCTCCATGGACACCCTGCGCCGCGAGATCGTCGCCGCGCGCGATCGGGGCGCGGCCCTGGTCTGGGTCAGCCACCAGGTCGCGGCGGACCTGCCCCTGGCCGACGACGTGCTGGCCATCGGCGGCGGCGCGGTGCGCTACACCGGCCCGGCCGCCGGCTATCGGCCCACGGAGGACGTGGCGTGCTGAGCGCGGCCTGGGCCATCGCCGCCAAGGATCTGCGGCTCGTGCTCGCGGGCGGCCAGGGCTTGTCCCAGGCCGTGCTGCTCGGGCTGCTGCTCATCTTCGTCTTCAGCCTGGCCACGCCCGTGGGCCAGGTCATGCCCGCCCAGGGCGCGGCGGCCGTGTTCTGGCTGTCCAGCGCCTTCGGGCTGGTGCTCGTGTTCAACACATTGTATGGCCTGGAGGAAGGCAGCGGGGCGCGCATCGGGCTCCTGCTCGCGCCAGTACCGCCGCACGCCGTCTGGCTGGGCAAGGCCCTGGCGGGTCTGGCGCTGCTGCTCGTGTCCCAGGCCGTGTTCGCCCCGGCCGTGATCGTCTTCCTGGGGCAGGGCGTGCAGGGCTCGCCGTGGCCGGTGCTGGCGGCGCTCCTGGCCGCCGACTGGGGCCTGGCCGTGCTCGGCTCGCTCCTGGGCGCGCTGGCCCAGGGCCAGGCCGGCCGCGAGTCGCTGCTGTCCGTGGCCCTGTTCCCGCTGCTCGTGCCCGTGCTCCTGGCCGGCATCCGCATCGGCGCGGGGCTGTTTCAGCCGGCGGGCTCGGGCGAGGAGATGGGCTGGCTCGGCCTGGTATTCGGCTTCGACGCCATGTTCACGGCCGCGGCCCTTGTGCTTTTCCCCTTCGTGTTCACAGGCGAGGAGTAAGGACGTGTCGCGCGCGGGAATCATCGCCCTGTTGTCCGTTCCGGCCCTGGTGGCCGGACAGTGGCTCATCTGGGCCTACGCGCCCACGGAAGAGACCATGGGCCTGGTGCAGAAGATCTTCTACACGCACCTGCCCTTGGCCTGGTGGGCCATGTTCAGCTTCTTCCTGGTCTTCGCGGCCAGCGGCCTGTACCTCCTGCGCCGCAAGGATTCCCTCGACCTGCTGGCCGGCGCGGCCGCCGAACTGGGCGTGCTCTTCTCGGGCCTGGCCCTGGCCTCGGGCTCCATCTGGGCCCGCGCGGCCTGGAACGTATGGTGGACCTGGGACCCCAGGCTGACCACCACGCTCATCATGTGGTTCATCTACGCGGCCTACCTTGTCCTGCGCTCCGCGCCCCTGGGCGGCGAGCGCAAGGCCATGGCCTGCGCCGTGCTCGGCATCGTGGGCTTCCTGGACGTGCCGCTCGTGTTCTACTCGGCGCGCATGTGGCGCTCCATCCATCCGGCCGTGCTCGGCGGCCAGGGCGGAGGCATGGAGCCGGAGATGTGGCACGCGGCCCTGGCCAACCTGGGGGCCGTGGGGCTTTTGTGGCTCGCGCTGCTCCTCGTGCGCTGGCGGCAGCTTGACGCGGCGCGGCGCATCGAGGGTATGGCCGCGTCCAGGCAGTGGGACTAGTTCTCCAAAGGAATCAAGGAGGCGCAATGACCGCGACCGGATATGTCTTGACCGCCAGCTGCATCGTCTGGGCCGCCCTGGGCCTGTATGTGTTCTGGATGTCGCGCAAGGCGGCCGACCTCGACAGGCGGCTGGCGCAGCTCGAATTGCTGAACGACCGCTTCGGCGGAACGGAATAGGAGAGACCATGGCTGAGACCATTCAGGGCAGGGCGGGCCTTGGGCCGAAGCTCGTGGCGGCGCTGGCGGCAGTCGGGCTGGTGGCCATGTTCGCCTCGTCCGTCGTGCACAGATTGGAGAACCCCTCGCGCAAGGAGTTCCTGCGCGGGCATCAGCAGCAGGCCGGACAGCAGGGCATGCCCGATCAGGCCGGCATGAACGAGATGGGCAAGCTCATGGCCGCCCTGCGCGAGAACCCGGACGACCCGCGGGCGAACATGGACATCGCCACGGCCTTTCTGCGCATGCAGGACCCGGAGCGCGCCGAGGTCTTCCTCCAGCGCGCCCTCAAGGCGGATCCGAGCAACATCGAGGCCTTGCGGCTGCTGGCCATGTCGGCCTTCCAGTCCGGCCGACACGAGCAGGCCGCCGAGACGCTCATGCGCCTTTTGGCCAAGCGGCCCGACGACGCCGGAGCGCACTTCAACCTGGCCGTGCTCTACAGCCACTACCTCCAGGATGCGCGGAAGGCCGAATACCATCTGCGCAAGGCCCGCGAGCACGCCCAGGACGATCCGGAGCTCATGGAGCTGATCGAGCGCGAGGCCGCCGAGCACGGAGGCTAGGCATGCATGTTCATTCCAGAGACGGAATGAAGGCCTGACAGTCCGTCGCAGGCAGACAGGGCGATCCGGAAGATCCCGCCGAAGACGCATCATTCGTGAGCAATGCTGGGCTTGCTCGATCATTGCGAAGGTGGAAAGCCATGGCGAACTTTTCGATAATCCGTCAAGGGGCGTCACCCTGGAGGCTGTCAAAGCCACGGCCTTGAGCCTGCGTTGACAGGATTGCACTTTTCTTTACAATATAACGGTTTCGAGTCTGCATCGATTTCACCATTTCAGGGAAAAGCCGGCCATCGTGCGCGCCGGTCGTTTAACATTCGTGCAAGGAGTGGGTTATGAAACGCGTTCTGTTCCTGTTGGTCCTGGCCTTTGGCGTCCTGGCCCTGGCCGGCTGCGGCGGCGAGCCCAAGAAGGAAGAGGCCAAGACCGAGGCTCCGGCGGCCGAGACCGCTCCCGCCGCGGCCCCGCAGGCCTCCGGCGCCCCCATCATTCTCGGCGCGGCCGGCGCCCACAGCGGCGACCTGGCCTCCTACGGCCTGCCCTCCGCCAATGCCGCCAAGCTGGTGGCCAAGATGTACAACGAAAAGGGCGGCGTGCTCGGCCGCCAGGTCGTGGTCCAGACCGAGGACGATCAGTGCAAGCCCGAGCTGGCCACCAACGTGGCCACCAAGCTCGTCTCGGACAAGGCTGACGTCGTGCTCGGCCACATCTGCTCCGGCGCGACCAAGGCCGCCCTGCCCATCTACCGTGACGCCAACCTGGTGCTCATGTCGCCCTCGGCGACCAACCCGCCCCTGACCCAGAGCGGAGAGTACCCCAACTTCTTCCGCACCATCGCCTCCGATGACGCCCAGGCCAAGCTCGGCGTGGACTACGCCATCCAGACGCTGGGCGCCAAGAAGATCGCCGTGCTCCATGACAAGGGCGACTACGGCAAGGGCTACGCCGAGTTCGCCAAGTCCTTCATCGAGCAGGGCGGCCAGGCCCAGGTCGTGCTCTTCGAGGGCGTGACCCCCGGCGCCGTGGACTACTCCGCCGTGGTGAACAAGGTCCGCCAGTCCGGCGCCGACGCGGTCATCTTCGGCGGCTACCATCCCGAGGCCTCCAAGATCGTCTCCCAGATGCGCAAGAAGCAGATGAAGACGCCTTTCCTGTCCGATGACGGCGTGAAGGACGACACCTTCATCAAGGTCGCCGGCGCCGACGCCGAGGGCGTCTACGCCTCCGGCCCGCGCGACATCTCCAACAATCCGCTCTACAAGCAGGCCATCGAGCAGCACAAGGCCGTCTTCGGCGCCGAGCCCGGCGCGTTCTTCCCCGAGGCGTACTCCGCGTCCATGGCGCTGCTGAACGCCATCGAGAAGGCCGGCTCCACCGACTACGAGGCCATCGTCAAGTCCCTGCGCTCCGAGTATGTCGAGACTCCGCTCGGCAACATCTCCTTCGACGAGAAGGGCGACGCCATCGGCGTGGGCTTCTCCATGTACCAGGTCCAGAACGGCCAGTATGTAGAACTCAAGTAGGCTCGGCGGCCTGCCCTGATTCTTCGGGGGCGGACAATATGTCCGCCCCTGATTGTTGCTAAACGGACCGTATCCCGGTACACCCGTTGGCGACAGCGGGCGCATGCCCGCAACCCCACGCCTCGACCCTTCACATCGGGACCTCGGGTGCGCCGGCTTGGCTCCGGCGCAATGCCTGGCGGGCATGCTTGCCGAAGGAAGGGCCGATGCAAGACGGAATCGGAACATTCGGCGGAAAGCAATGGAATATTTCTGGGAATACTTCTTCGGCGGCCTGACCAGGGGCGCCATCTACGCGCTCATAGCCCTGGGCTACACCATGGTCTATGGCATCATCGAGCTGATCAATTTCGCCCATGGCGAGATATACATGATCGGCGCCTTCACCGGGCTCATCGTGGCCGGAGTGCTGGGCCTGCTCGGCTTCCCCGGTCTGGCCATCCTGGCCATAGCCACGGTGGCCGCCGTCATCTGGGCCTCGGCCTACGGCTTCACGGTGGAGAAGATCGCCTACAGGCCGCTGCGCAACGCGCCACGCCTCTCCCCGCTCATCTCGGCCATCGGCATGTCCATCTTCCTCCAGAACTACGTGCTCCTGGCCCAGACCTCGGACTTCCTGCCCTTTCCCCGGCTCATCCCGGAGTTCGGGTTCATGGAGCCCTTCGCCATGGTCATGGGCTCCAGCGATCTGGTCATCGTGGCCGTCTCGGCCGTGGTCATGGTCGGCCTGACCCTGTTCATCAAGTACACGCGCATGGGCAAGGCCATGCGCGCCACGGCCCAGAACCGCAAGATGGCCATGCTCGTGGGCGTCAGCGTGGACCGGGTCATCTCGGCCACCTTCATCACCGGCTCGGCCCTGGCGGCCGTGGGCGGCGTGCTCATCGCCTCGCACATCGGGCAGATCAACTTCTTCATCGGCTTCATCGCCGGCATCAAGGCCTTCTCCGCCGCGGTGCTCGGCGGCATCGGCAGCATACCTGGAGCCGTGCTCGGCGGGCTCATCCTGGGCTGGACCGAGAGCTTCGCCACCGGGTACATCTCCAGCGACTACGAGGACGTTTTCGCCTTCGCGCTGCTGGTCATCATCCTCATCTTCAGGCCCTCGGGCATCCTGGGCAAGGCGCCCACCCAGAAGGTCTAGCACCATGTCACGCCTCACCTGTCGGTTCGACGTGAAGATCGCCAGGCAAAAATGCGATTTTCGCCTGGCTCACGCCGCCCATGGCGGCGCGTTGACCCTGGCGGGGCAGCGACTCGTGTCGCTTGACGTGATACTAGCCGGGCCGGACACGCCATGAGACGCAGCAATCCGTTACGATAAGGCTTAAACCTGTATGCAAGGCTTGAAGAAATCGCTCCTGATCAGCGCCTGGTTCATGTTCCTGACCTTTCCCCTCATGGTCATCCGCGTGAACACGATCTACAAGACCATCGAATGGCGCTGGATGAATCTTGTGTGGGTCGGCCTGGGCAGCTTCGCCCTGTCCTTTCTCTGGCGCTACCTCCTGCGACGCCGCGATCTTGGCAGCAAGAAGAAGGAGTGGGGCGCGGCCGCCGACCTGCCCCTGGCCAAGCGTCTGACGGGCCACCGCCATTTCCGGGTGGCCGTGCTGGCGCTCGTCGCCGTTCTGGCCCTGGCTTTCCCGCTGCTGTTCTCCACGTATCAGGTCAACATCATGATCTCGGCCCTGCTGTATATCATGCTGGGCCTGGGCCTCAACATCGTGGTGGGCCTGGCCGGCCTGCTCGACCTGGGCTACGTGGCCTTCTACGCCGTGGGCGCCTACTCCTACGCGCTGCTCAACCACCACTTCGGCCTGGGCTTCTGGACGGTGCTGCCCATCGGAGCCGTGTTCGGCGCGCTGTTCGGCCTGCTGATCGGCTTCCCGGTGCTCAGGCTGCGCGGCGACTACCTGGCCATCGTGACCCTGGGCTTCGGCTCGATTCTGCGCCTCGTGCTGGAGAACTGGAACGAGTTCTCCAAGGGCCCGAGCGGCATCTCCGGCATAGATCGGCCGGGCCTGTTCGGCATGAGCCTCACGGTCAGCGAGTCGGTCACCTACGTCTACTACATCCTGATCGCCCTGGTGCTCGTGACCATCGTCGTGGTCAACCGGCTCAAGGACTCGCGCATCGGGCGCGCCTGGCTGGCCCTGCGCGAGGACGAGATAGCCTGCCAGGCCATGGGCATCGATAAAATGAAGACCAAGCTCCTGGCCTTCGCCATGGGCGCCACCTGGGCCGGCATGGCCGGCGTGGTCTTCGCGGCCAAGACGACCTTCATCAATCCGGCCAGCTTCACCTTCCTGGAGTCCGCGTTCATCCTGTCCATCGTGGTCTTGGGCGGCATGGGCTCCATCCTGGGAGTCATCCTCGGCGCGTTCATCCTCATCCTCCTACCCGAGTACATGCGCGCCTTCTCGGAGTACCGCATGCTCCTGTTCGGCGCGACCATGGTCCTGGTCATGGTCTTCAGGCCCCAGGGCCTGGTCAAGTTCGAGCGCCGGCGCTACGCGATCAAGGACGCCGAGGCCGAGCGGGAGCGCCCCGAATTCAATGCAGCAGGCGAAAAGGCCTGAGCGAGCGGAATCATGAAACCGGTTCTCGAAGTACGTAAGATAAGCATGGACTTCGGCGGCCTGCGCGCCCTGAGCGAGGTCGACCTGGACATCAACCAGGGCGAGATCGTGGCCCTCATCGGCCCCAACGGCGCGGGCAAGACGACCTTCTTCAACTGCGTCACGGGCATCTACGAGCCCACCGAGGGCGAGGTGGTCGTCACGCCGCCGGGCAAGGACGGCAAGCGGATCAAGGGCCTCAAGCCCAATCAGGTCACCGAGCTGGGCATGGCCCGCACCTTCCAGAACATCCGTCTCTTCCCGGCCATGACCGTGCTGGAGAACGTCATGATCGGCCGCCACTGCCGCACCAGGACCTCGGTGCTCGGCGCGGTGCTGCGCACGCCGAGCGCCCGCCGCGAGGAGGAGGAGGTCGTGGACCGCAGCTACGCGCTGCTCAAGCGCCTGGGCCTAAACAAGTACTACGCCGAGCTGGCCAGCAACCTGCCCTACGGCGCCCAGCGCCGGCTGGAGATCGCCCGGGCCATGGCCACGGACCCCTTCCTGCTCCTGCTCGACGAGCCGGCCGCGGGCATGAACCCCCAGGAGACCGAGGAGCTCAAGCGTCTCGTGGTGCGCATCCGCGAGGAGGACAACCTGTCCATCCTGCTCATCGAGCATGACATGAAGATGGTCATGAGCCTGTCGGACCGCATCTACGTCATGGAGTACGGCAAGAAGATCGCCGAAGGCACGCCCAGGGAAGTGCGCGCCAACCCCCGGGTCATCCAGGCCTACCTCGGAGAGGAAGAGAATGCTTGAGCTTCGGCATATCGATACGTTCTACGGCAACATCCAGGCCCTGCGCGACGTGAGCATCCGCGTCGAACGGGGCGAGATCATCACGCTCATCGGGGCCAACGGCGCGGGCAAGACCACCACGCTCATGTCCATCTGCGGCGTGGTCCCGCCCAGGTCCGGCGAGATACTCTTCGAGGGCGAGCCCATCCACGAGAAGGCCACGGACCATATCGTGGCCCTGGGCATCTCCCAGGTGCCCGAGGGCCGGCTCATCTTCCCCGGCCTGACGGTCACGGAAAACCTGGACATGGGCGCCTTCCTGCGCCGCGACCGCGCGGGCGTGAAGCGCGATCAGGAATACATCTACGAGCTTTTCCCCATCCTCTCCCAGCGCCGCCGCCAACTCGGCGGCACGCTCTCGGGCGGCGAGCAGCAGATGCTGGCCATCTCGCGCGCGCTCATGGCCAGGCCGCGGCTGCTCCTCCTGGACGAGCCCTCCCTGGGCCTGGCCCCGCTCATCATCCGCCAGATCTTCGAGATCATCGAGAAGATCAACAAGGAGAGCGGCACGACCATCTTCCTGGTGGAGCAGAACGCCAACCAGGCCCTCAAGGTGGCGCACCGGGGCTACGTCATGGAGAACGGCCGCATCACCATGAGCGACTCGGCGGCGAGGCTCCTGGAGAACGAGGACGTAAAGAAGGCCTACCTGGGCCTGTAGCCGCTCCCCGTGAGGAATCGCCAAAGCCGCGCGTCCAAGACGGAGCCAGGGATAGCGCCAGGGACAGTGCGCATGACACCGATCCTGACCATTGAATCCCTCGGCATGCGCTTCGGCGGGCTCATGGCCCTGACCGACGTGAGCCTTGCCGTGGACGAAGGGACCATCTTCGGCATCATCGGCCCCAACGGCGCGGGCAAGACCACGCTTTTCAACTGCGTGGCCGGTGCGTTGCGGCCCAGCAACGGACGCATCTTTCTCCATCGAGACGGCCAGGACCGCAGGATCGACGGTCAGCGGCCCGATCAGCTCACCCGTCTGGGCATCGCCCGCACCTTCCAGAACATCCGCCTGTTCGCCGAGTTGAGCGTGCTCGACAACGTGCGCGTGGGGCGCCACTCATGTTCGCGCCAGGGCTTCTGGGGCGCGGCCCTGCGCCTGCCGGCCCAGCGGCGCGAGGAGCGCGCCATCGACGCGGCCGCGTGGGAGCGGCTGGCCTTCGTGGGCCTGGAGTCCAGGGCCGCCGACCCGGCCGGGAGCCTGGCCTACGGCGATCAGCGCCGCCTGGAGATAGCCCGCGCCCTGGCTGGCGAACCGCGCCTGCTGCTCCTGGACGAACCGGCCGCGGGCATGAACCCGAGCGAGACCGCGTCCCTGGTGGAGCTTATCGAGCAGGTTTCGGCCATGGGCGTGACCGTGGTGCTCATCGAGCACGACATGCGCCTGGTCATGAGCCTGTGCCGGCGTCTAGCCGTGCTCGACCACGGCCTCAAGATAGCCGAGGGCTCGCCGGCCGAGGTGCGCGAGGACCCCAAGGTCGTGGAGGCCTACCTGGGTCGCTAGAGCGGTTTGACATTGAGACGCTCGCCCCGGCGTTGACGGCGTAAGTGAATTGCGCCTACGCCTACGCGGCGGCAAGCCCGCTCGCCCGCGCTCGCCCTGGTGCGCGCTGGCGGTTGCCAGGAGCTTTGCCAAGGTATATTCTGGGTGGATAATCATTTGATGGGGACGGAGACCCGCCGTCGCCTGGCATTTCATGCATACGCCGCACAGGTTCATGGCCGAAAGCGGCCGGGCGCCGGCCCGGCCCGCCGCAGTCGGCTCCGCGAGCCATACCCGAGGGAGGTTTTCATGGACAAGATCAGGGGCCAGGCACTGACCTTCGATGACGTGCTCCTTGTGCCAGCATACTCGGAGACCACTCCGGACATGGCGGATGTCTCGACCTGGCTCACGCCCACCATCCGGCTCAACATTCCCATCCTCAGCGCGGCCATGGACACCGTCACCGAGTCGGACATGGCCATCGCCATGGCCCGCCATGGCGGCGTGGGTGTGGTGCACAAGAACCTGTCCATCGAGGACCAGGCCTACGAGGTCGGCAAGGTCAAGAAGTCCGAGAGCGGCATGATCCACGACCCCGTGACCATCAGCCCCGAGATGACCGTGGGCCAGGCCCTGGAGCAGATGCGTGAGTACCGCATCTCCGGCTTGCCCGTGGTCGAGGGCGACCGGCTCGTGGGCATCCTGACCAACCGCGACGTGCGCTTCGTGACCGACATGTCCACCAAGGTCTCCGAGGTCATGACGAGCAAGAAGCTCGTCACCGTGGCCGAGGGCACGACCCTGGAGGAGGCCAAGATGCACCTGCACGAGGCGCGCATCGAGAAGCTCCTCGTGGTGGACGAGAACAACAAGCTCAAGGGCCTCATCACCATCAAGGACATCGAGAAGAAGGGCAAGTACCCCAACTCGTGCAAGGACGAGAAGGGCCGGCTGCGCGTGGGCGCGGCCGTGGGCGTGGGCGCGGACCGCGACGCCCGGGCCGAGGCGCTCATCCGTGCCGGGGCCGACCTTCTCGTGCTCGATTCGGCCCACGGCCACTCCAGGAACATCCTGCGCTCGGTCGAGGCGCTCAAGTCCCAGTTTCCGGGCACGCCGCTCGTGGCCGGCAACGTGGCCACCTACGAAGGCGCGAAGCAGCTCATCGAGGCCGGCGCGGACACGGTCAAGGTCGGCATAGGCCCAGGCTCCATCTGCACCACGCGCATCGTGGCCGGGGTGGGCGTGCCGCAGATCACGGCCATCATGGAGGCCTCGCGGGCCTGCCGCGAGTTCGACCGCTGCTGCATCGCCGACGGCGGCCTCAAGTTCTCGGGCGACATCGTCAAGGCCATCGCCGCGGGCGCGGACACGGTCATGATGGGCAGCCTGCTGGCCGGCACAGAGGAGAGCCCCGGCGAGACCATCCTCTACCAGGGCCGCACGTACAAGATCTACCGGGGCATGGGCTCCATCGACGCCATGCGCGAGGGCAGCAAGGACCGCTACTTCCAGGAGAAGGCCTCCAAGCTCGTGCCAGAGGGCATCGTGGGCCGCGTGCCCTACAAGGGCTCCGTGGCCGACAACCTCTACCAGATGGTCGGCGGCCTCAAATCGGGCATGGGCTACTGCGGCTGCGCGTCCATCGCCGAGCTCAAGGAGAAGGCCTCCTTCATTCAGATATCCGCGGCGGGCCTGCGCGAAAGCCATGTGCACGACGTGATCATCACCAAGGAATCGCCCAACTATAACCTGGACAAGCCCTAAGCCCTGTCCTCGACAGGTCGGCGAAATTCTACTATTTGGCCGGGAAGCGTAGCACCGGCCCACACCCGGCCGCGGACCACAAAACCCCCGCGACGCAGCCCGGACGACGCTGAGGAGAGAGGCACATGCACAAGGTCGTTATCCTGGACTACGGGTCGCAGTACACGCAGCTCATCGCCCGCAGGGTGCGCGAGGCGGGCGTCTACTCGGAAATCCATCCCTGCACCATCCCGACGGCCGAGCTCAAGGCGCTTGCGCCCGACGCGCTCATCCTGTCCGGCGGCCCGGCCAGCGTCCTCGCTTCCGGTTCCCCTGGGCTGGACGCGTCCATCCTGAGCTGGGGCCTGCCTGTGCTGGGCATCTGCTACGGCATGCAGCTCCTGGCCCACGCCATGGGCGGCAAGGTCCATGCGGCCAAGGACCGCGAGTACGGCCGCGCGGACCTGGAGGTCGTCGGCCCCTGCTCGCTCTTCGAGGGCTTGGCCGGCACGGCAGGCAAGCACAAGGTCTGGATGTCCCACGGAGACCACGTGGACACCCCGCCGCCGGGCTTCGAGATCCTGGCGCGCACCGAGTCGCTCAAGGTCGCGGCCATGGCCGATCCGAAGCGGCGTCTATACGCCATCCAGTTCCACCCCGAGGTGGCGCACACGGACGAAGGCGACCTCATCCTGCGAAACTTCCTGTTCAAGATCGCCGGCCTCAAGCCCGACTGGACCATGGCCTCCTTCGCGGAGTCCACCATCGAGGAGCTGCGCCGGAAGATCGGCGACGACCACGTGGTCTGCGGCCTGTCCGGCGGCATCGACTCCACCGTGGCCGCCGTGCTCCTGCACAAGGCCATCGGCAAGCGGCTGCACTGCATCTTCGTGGACAATGGCCTGCTGCGCATGAACGAGCGCGAGGAGGTCATCGATTTCCTCACGCAGCACTTCGACCTGAACCTCAAGTACGTCGAAGCCCAGGAGCTGTTCCTGTCCAGACTCGAAGGCGTCACCGATCCCGAGCGGAAGCGCAAGATCATCGGCCATACCTTCATCGAGGTCTTCGACCAGGAGGCGGGCAAGCTCAAGGACGTCAAATGGCTGGCCCAGGGCACGCTCTACCCGGACGTCATCGAGTCCATATCCTTCAAGGGCCCCTCGGCGGTCATCAAGAGCCACCACAACGTGGGCGGCCTGCCCGAGAAGATGAACCTGAAGCTCGTGGAGCCCCTGCGCGAGCTGTTCAAGGACGAGGTGCGCAAGGTCGCCTACGAGCTTGGCCTGCCCGACTTCATCATCTGGCGTCACCCGTTCCCCGGCCCAGGCCTGGCCATCCGCGTCATCGGCGAGATCACCCATGAGCGGCTGGAGATCCTGCGCCTGGCGGACAAGATCGTGCAGCACGAGTTGCAGGCCTCGGGCTGGTACAGCAAGGTCTGGCAGGGCTTCGCCGTGCTCCTGCCGCTCAAGACCGTGGGCGTCATGGGCGACGAGCGCTCCTATGAGAGCGTCATCGCCCTGCGCATCGTGGACAGCCTCGACGCCATGACCGCGGACTGGACGCGCATGCCCTCGGAGATCCTGGCGCGCATGTCCAATCGCATCATCAACGAGGTCAAGGGCGTCAACCGCGTGGTGCTGGACATCTCCTCCAAGCCGCCCAGCACCATCGAGTGGGAATAGCGGAACCGCCTGGAGAAACCGCAGATGGCGGCGGGATTCCGTCCCGGCCGCCCATAGGTGTGAAACCATGTTCGGCATCGGAACCACCGAGCTTCTGATCATCATCCTCGTGGCGCTCATCGTCCTCGGACCGAGCAAGCTGCCCGAGATCATGAAGGCCATGGGCAAGGGCATCGCCGAGTTCAAGCGCCTGAGCACGGACGTCAAGTCCACCCTTGACGCCGAGGTCACGCGCGCCGAGCGCGAGGATAAGCGCAAGGAGAAGGAGCTGGCCGAGAAGAAGGCCAAGGCCAGCCAGGAGGCCTCCAGCAAGGCCGCCAAGGACGAGGCTTCCCTGGCCGCCGAGGCCGCCGAGGCGGGCGCGGCCAAGCCCGTGGACGACGCGGCGCCCGCCCGGCCCGAGGCCGAAGCGGGTCCGGTCGTCCAGGCCGCCGCGCAGACGGTGGAGCGGGAAGGGGCGGGCGGCAAGGATCATGACAAGGCCGACACCAAAGCCGCGCCCGGAGGGGACAAGGCATGAGCTCCGACAAGGACGGCCTTGATCCGCGCGCCGGCGAGCCGGGTGAGATCGCTTCACACGGGGACGCTTCGGCGTCCGCCGACGCCGGCGGCCCCAAGGAGACCCCGGAGGAGGAAGTCGATCGGGGCCCTAGCGAGATGACTCTCATCGAGCACCTGCAAGAGCTGCGCGTGCGCCTCGTGCGCAGCTTCATCGCCCTCTTTGTCGGCTTCCTGGCCTGCTACGCCTTTGCCGAGGACATCTTCGACATCCTCATGGAGCCCATGGTCCGGGTGCTCCATAACAGCAACTTCATCTACACCTATCCGCCCGAGGCCTTCTTCACCTACATCAAGGTCTCCTTCGTGGCCGGCTTCTTCCTCGTCAGCCCTTATATTTTCTACCAGATATGGCTTTTCGTGGCGCCGGGGCTGTACGAGAGCGAGCGCAAGTGGCTCGTGCCCATCGCCGTCTTCACGGCCTTCTTCTTCACGGTTGGCGCGTTGTTCGGGTATTTCGTGGTCTTCCCGTTCGGCTTCGAGTTCTTCGCCTCGTACTCCACGGACAAGATCGTCTTCACGCCCAAGCTCGACGAGTACCTGAGCTTCTCGCTCAAGCTCCTGTTCGCCTTCGGCCTGGTCTTCGAGATGCCCCTGGTCATCCTGTTCCTGGCGCGGCTGGGGCTGGTCACGGCCAAGGGCCTGCGCCGGGTGCGCAAATACGCCATCCTGAGCATCTTCATCGTGGCGGCCATCCTCACCCCGCCCGACGCCTTCACGCAGACGTTCATGGCCGGCCCCATGATCCTGCTCTACGAGATCGGCATCATCGTGGCGGCGCTCTTCGGCAAGGAGAAGAAGAAGCCCGACGAGGCCGCCGAGGCCACGGAGGCCGATGAAGCCGAAGTTTAACAAATTGGCCCGCTGCATGCCGGTCGGGCGGGCCGAGGGCGCGGAGGCGTCCGGCTCGCCCGACCGGACTTGATGCGATAAGCTCCCGCCTTCAGTTCCCGGACGCCCGGGCGGCGCGCTCGCGAGCCAGCGCCGTTGTTCCCGGGAGCTCTTTTCTGTAGCATGGCTCGGCACAAGGGGAATCGCATGGATCCGCGCAGCGCGGCCGTGAGCCGCGAGACCAGGGAAACACGCATCTCCGTCCGGCTGGTCCTGGACGGCTCGGGCAAGATCGAGGTCGATACGGGCTTCGGCTTCGCCGACCACATGCTCACGCTCATGGCTTTCTGGGCCGGGTTCGACCTGAGCCTGTCCTGCCGGGGCGACCTGGAGATCGACGCGCACCATACCCTGGAGGACGTGGGCCTGTGCCTGGGCCAGTGCCTGGC
>JAEYTO010000082.1 GCA_023433925.1 Pseudomonadota bacterium
GTCGGCCTCAGTGGCTGTTGCCAGTAGGCTCTGAGCTATCTCCAAGACATCCCGACCACGCGCTGGACGTGCCATAATTATCCTCCGATGAAATAATTATGGCATATTTTATTTAGAATTGGAATCACGCGAGCGCGCGGCCATCCACCATGAAACACGGGTTCCAAGGGCCCGTGGCCCTGGTGGGTGAGAGCCCGAGAGAGGGTGAAACCCTCTCTCGGTTCTTACGCGCAGCTCAATTCCGGGAGCTTGCCGCGCACGACCTTGCCGCTGGGCGTGAGCGGCAGCTCGGGCACGAAGCAGATCCTATCCACGACCCATTGCAGGGGCAGGGCCTTGCGGATCTCCCGGCGCAGATCCTCGGTGCGCTCGCGGGCCACCGCGAACACGGCCAGGGCCTCGCCGGCCAGGGTGTGCGGCACGCCGCAGGCCGCGGCCGCGAGCACGCCGGGCACGTTGTTCACGATGGCGTCCACCTCGGACAGGGATATGCGCAGCCCTTTGACCTTGACGATGTCCTTGCTGCGGCCCTTGATCCACAGGCAGCCATCCTCGTCCAGCAGGCCCAGATCGCCCGTGCGCAGCCAGCCGTCCTCCAGGAGCACGGTCTTCTGTTGCTCGCAGCACCAGTAGCCCGGCGTGATCGAATCGCCGCTGACCATGACCTCGCCCACTCCCGAGGAATCGGGCTCGTGGATGCGCAGGGTAAGCTGGCCAATGGCCCGGCCCACGCTGCCCCGCTTGGCCTCGTACATGGCCGGGTCCAGGGTGGTGATGCGCGCCGTGGCCTCGGTGGCCCCGTACATGACGTAGAAGGGCACGCCCGGCTTGGCCGCGCGGATGCGCTCGATGGTCGGCGCGTCGAGCGGGCCGCCGGCCTGCAGGAAGCGGCTCAGGTGCGGCAGCTCCATGCGCGCCAGGGCCGAGCGCGTGTCGAGAATGCGGTAGACCGAGGGCACGCCGGCGAAGCTCGTGCAGCGGTGCTCGTCCATGGCCGCGAGCACCGTGTCCGGGTAAGTGAAGCGCGAATCGAGCACGCAGTCGCCGCCGGCCCACAGGTGCGACAGGAGCACGCTCACGCCGAAGCAGTAGCTCATGGGCAGGATGAGCATGGCCCGGTCGCCGGGCGCGAGGTGCTGGCTCGCCGCGATGTCGCGGGTATTGGTCAGCAGGTTGCGGTGCGTGACCATGATGAAGCGCATGGCCCGGCCCGTGGTGCCCGAGGTGGCCATGAGCGCGGCCAGGTCGTCGGGGCCGCGCGGCTCGGGCCCGATGGGCTCGGCCATGAGCGGCTCGGACCCGGCCAGGGACACGCGCGGCGCGCCCAGGCCCTGGAGCCATTCGGGCTCGGGGACCCAGACGCCTTCCGCGCCCAGAACCTCCAGAGCGACCGGGAGCTTGTCGCGCTCCACGGGCACGGCGGTCAGGCCCGCGTACTGCGCGCCCAGGTAGGCGAGCACTGTCCAGATGGTGTGATCGCAGCCTATGGCCAGCCGCTGTCCGGGCGCAAGCCCGGCGGCGCGCAGCCCTCCGGCCGCGGCGGCGATGGCCGCGGCCAGTCCCGCGTCAATGGCCGAGCCGCGCCGCGCATCGATGAGCGCGGCCGTTGGCGAAAGACGTTCAGCGATGTGCGTGGCGATGTTCCAATCCATGCGGCCCTCCACCGCAACCAATATCGCGGCGGCGGGCCTGCGTGGCAATGCTAATGGCCGAGGCGGATAATCATGGCGCGTGCGCGAAAAAAGCAGGGCGGCCCCATGCCGCCCTGCTTCGCCATGAATCCGCAGTGAACCCACGGAAACTATTTCTTGGCCAGGTCCTCCATGACCTTGAAGCTTGACTGGAGGTCGGCCTGCTCGGCCACGTTCTGGCGCAGGAATTCGTTGATGGGGCCGATCATCTTGATGGCCTTGTCGATCTCCGGGCTTGAGCCCTGGGCGTAGGCGCCGATGTTGACCATGTCCTCCACGCGCTTGAAGGTGGCCATGTGCTTGATGAGCGTCCGGCCGGCGGTCTGGGCCTGGGCGCTGGTGATGTCCGAGCGCAGGCGCGACACGGACTTGAGCACGTCGATGGACGGGAAGTGGCCCGCGTCGGCCAGCTCGCGGGTCAGCACGATGTGGCCGTCGAGGATGGACCGCGTGGCGTCGGCCACGGGCTCGGTGAAATCGTCGCCGTCCACGAGCACCGTGTAGATGCCCGTGATGGAGCCCTTGGGGCTCTTGCCCGCGCGCTCCAGGAGCTTGGGCAGGTGCGCGAAGACGCTCGGCGTGAAGCCGCCGCGCGTGGGCGGCTCGCCCACGGCCAGGCCCACTTCGCGGCCGGCCATGCAGAAGCGCGTCACCGAGTCCATCATGAGCAGCACGTCCTTGCCCTGGTCGCGGAAGAACTCGGCCACGGCCGTGGCGGCATAGGCCGCGCGCATGCGCACGAGCGGGCTCGTGTCCGAGGTGGCCACCACGAGCACGGAGCGCTTCATGCCCTCGGGGCCGAGGTCGCGCTCCATGAACTCGACCACCTCGCGGCCGCGCTCGCCCACCAGCGCGATGACGTTCACGTCGGCCTTGGTGTAGCGGGCCATCATGCCCATGAGCGTCGATTTGCCGACGCCGGAGCCGGCCATGATGCCCACGCGCTGGCCCTTGCCCAGGGTCAGCAGGGAGTTCACCGCGCGCACGCCCACGTCCAGGGGCTCGTTGATGCGCGGCCGCGTGAGCGGGCTGGGCGGATCGGAGTGCAGCGGGTAATAGGCCTCGGGCGCCGGCGCCGCGCGGCCGTCCAGCGGCGCGCCGAAGGCGTCCAGGGTCCTGCCCAGGTAGCCGAAGCCCACGGGGAAGTTAGGTGGGGTGCTGGAATTCTGGATGAGGCTGCCGGGCCGCACCCCGCGCATGTCGCCGTAGGGCATGAACAGGCAGCCGCCGTCTTTGAAGCCCACGACCTCGGCGGCCAGGGGCTCGCCTCCCGCCTGGTCGGGCACGAGGTGGCAGACCGAGCCCACCGGGGCCTTGATGCCCCGGCCCTCGGCGATGAGGCCCACGACCCTGGTGACCTTGCCGAAGCTGCGAGCGGGCTTGAGCTCCGAGAGATGGTGCAGGCAGGCGGCCGGGTTCACGGCGCTAGCCCTCCTGATCGAGCGCGAGCTGGGCCAGGATCTGCTCCACGCCGGCCCAGCGGCCGTTCAGGGTGTTGTCCACGATGCCGTCGCTCGATTCGATCCACAGCCCGCCCGGCTCGATGTCGGCGGACTCGCGCACGGTCCAGCCGGCCAGGCTCGGGTAACGGTCCTTGACCCCCTCCAGCAGGGGCGCGAGCAGTTCGCGCTCGCCGGGACGCACGAGGATGGCCAGGTTGCGCTGCGAGTCGATGAGATCCAAAGACTCGCGCAGCAGGCTGTCCATGATCTCGGCGCGGCGCTGGTCCATCTCCACGGCCAGTGTGCGCTCCACGGCCAGGCGGATGAGCTGGGTGATGTCGGCGGCCTGGCGCTCGAAGACCTGCCGGCCAGCAGCCTGAACCGCGGCGAGCGTCCCGGCCAACTTGGCGGCCAGCTCGGCCTGCCGGGCCAAGGCCTCCTGGCGGGCCGCCTCGCGCCCCTGGGCCAGGCCCGCCTCGTAGGCCTGTCGCCTTAGCTCCTCGGCTTCGGTCATGGCCTGGGCGATGACCTCCCTGGCCTTGGCCTGGGCCTTGTCGCGCACGCGCGCGAGATACTCGTGGCCGACCTTCTCGTCCCACACCGGCGGCCGCCGGCCCTCGATCTCCTGCACCGAGGTGACCTTGGGCAGTCCGTCGCTCATGGCCAGGATGACCCGGCCCGTGACGAAGCGTACGCCCTCGGCGTCAGGCTCAAGGTGGATGCCGTCCTCCGCCGGCGCGGGCTTGCCTTCCCGCGCCTCGCGCACGAGGAGCTCGGCCTGCTCGCTAGATAAAGACATCGCCCGAACCTCTGCCCACGACTATGCGGCCCTCGGCCTCCATGCGGCGCACGACCTTGACCACGGCCTGCTGCGCGTTCTCCACATCGGCCAGGCGCACGGGGCCCATGATCTCCAGGTCTTCCTTGATCATGGTCGCGGCGCGCTCGGACAGGTTCTTGAAGAACTTCATCTTCAGGTCCTCGCTGGCGCCCTTGAGGGCCAGGGTCAGCTCGTCGTTGGAGATCTCCTTGAGCAGCTCGCGGATGGAGCGGTCGTCGATGGCCTTGATGTCCTCGAAGACGAACATGAGGTTCCTGATCTCCTCGGCCATCTGCGCGGACTCCTCCTCGATCTCGGAGAGGACCTCCTCCTCGGTCTGACGGTCCACGGCGTTGAGGATCTCGGCCACCGCGGCCACGCCGCCGACCTTCTTGCCCTCCTTGCCGCCCATGGCGATGAGCTGGCTCTGGAGCACCTTGTCGACCTCCATGAGCATCTCCTCGGCGACCGCCTCCAGCTTGGCCAGGCGCATGAGCACCTCGGCGCGCACGCCGGCGGGCAGGTTGGACAGAAGTTCCGCGGCCTGCTCCGAGTGCAGGTGGCCCAGGATGAGGGCCAGGGTCTGCGGATGCTCGCTGCGCAGGATCTGGGCCAGTATCCTGGGGCTGACGTTCTGCAGCTCGCGGAAGGGAGCCGGGCCGCTGTCCAGGTTGAGCTGATCCATGATGTACTTGGCCGTGTCGCCGTCCAGCGACTTGGTGAGCAGCCTGCGCACCTGGTCGGCGCCGCCCGTGAGCAGCTCGTGGCCGAAGGCCAGGGTCTCGTTGTACTCCCTGATGACCTCCTCCACGTCCTCCTTGGGCACGGACTCCATGTTGAGCATGGCCCTGGAGACCTGGGCGATCTCGGCGCGGTCCATGCGCTTGAAGCATTCGGAGGTGAACTTCTCCCCCAGGGCCAGGAGCAGGATGGCCGTCTTGTGGGGGCCGGAATACTGCTGCATCATGTTAGGCTGCCTCTTGCTTCAACCAATTCTTGAGGACCGCCACGGCCTGGTCCATGTCCTTCTCGGCCAGTTGCAAGGCCTGGGCCTTGGCAAGCTCCAGCCGCCTGTTCAGGTCGAGCACCTCGTCCTGCACGCCCTCTTCCAGGGCCAGGCGCTCGTCGGCCTCGGGCAGGCTGATGAGCTCCTCGACCTCTTCGTCAGCCACCTTGGGCTTGATGAGCGAGAGCACCACCGGCCGCACGATGAGCAGGAGGAAGAGGAAGATGAGCAGCCCGTTGAGGATGGGCTTGCCGAGGCGGTGCATGTACTCGAGCATGGTCTGCATGAGGCTTGGCTCGCCGAACAGGTCGGGCTCGCCGAAGGAGATGTTGGAGACCTCGATGCTGTCGCCGCGCGCCTGGCTGAAGCCCACGGCGTTGCGCACGAGCTCGGTGATGCGCGTGATCTCCTCCTGCGTGCGAGGCACCCACACGGGCTCCCCCTTCCCATCGGCGGGCGCCTGCCAGGTGCCGTCCACGATGACGGCCACGGACAGGCGGTCGATCTCGCCCACGGGCACGACGATGCTCTGCTGCTCCTTGTTGATCTCGAAGTTCGTGGTGCGCGTCTCGCGGTCGGAGTCCTGGCTGGACAGGCTCCCGTTGAAGCCGTCGCCGCGGAAATTGGGGTCTGGCGCGCCGCCCTCGATGTTGGCCCTGCCGCGGGTCTGCTCCTCGGTGCGCTGCTCGCTGCGCACGACCGCGGACGAGGGATCGTAAATTTCCTTGCTGATGGTCTTCTGGCTGAAGTCCACGTCGGCGTTGACCTTGGCGATGACCTTGCCCATGCCGACCACGGGCGTGAGGAGCTGCTCGATGCGCTGCTCGATGTTGCGCTGCAGGGCCGTGCGGTATTCGAGCTGCCCGAGCGTCAGGCCCTGCACCGAGTCGTCGGCGTCGGGCTGATAGAGGAGCTTGCCGGCCACGTCGGCCACGGTGATCTGGCTCTTGTCCAGGCCCTCCACGGAGAGCGCCACAAGATTGACAATGGCCTCGATCTGCTTCTGGTTGAGAGTCTTGCCCTCGACGAGCTTGAGGATGACCGAGGCCGTGGTCGGCGACTGCTCCTCGATGAACAGGCTCTTGTGCGGCATGACGATGTGCACGCGGGCGCGCTCGATCTCGGGAAACTCGGTGATGGTGCGCGACAGCTCGCCTTGCAGGGCGCGCTGGTAGTTGATGCGCTGCACGAAGTCGGTCTGGCCGATCTTCATGTCGTCGAAGATCTCGAAGCCCAGGCCCGTGCCGTGGAGCATGCCCTTGCCGGCGATGTCCAGCCGGAGCTGATAGACCTGGTCCGTGGGCACGAGCACGGTCTTGCCGCCATCCTCCAGCTTGTAGTCGACCTTCTGCTGCTTCAGCTGCTCGGCGACCCTTGCCGCGTCCTCGGGCGGCAGGTTCGAGTAGAGGATCTTGTAGTCCGGCTGGTTCAGCCAGACGATGAGCAGGATGAAGATGACGACCATGGAGGCCGCCAGTCCGCCGATCAGGGCCCTCTGGGCCGCGCTTCGGTCGCCCCATAAGGCCATCAGCTTGTCCAGGCTCTGTCGCAGGAAAGGAGGCATTGTCCGTGCTCCTCAGCTCACAAGTGTCATGCGGGGTGTCGGTTCCTTGTCATGCGCGGGGCCCTAGATGGGCATGCGCATGATTTCCTGGTAGGCCGTCATGATCTTGTTGCGCACGGCGCTGGTCATGTTGACGGCCAGGCCGGCCTTCTGGATCTGGATCATGAGCTCGTGCACGTTCTGGTTCTCGCCCGCGGCGAAGGATTCGATCATGGAATCCTTCTCGATCTGCATGTCGTTGACCTTCTTGAGCGAGGCCTGGAGGGTCTTGGTGAAGCTCGACCCGGCGTCCGGATTGTAGCCGCCGGTGCTCAGGGCCTTCTTCTCGGCCTCCTTGCGCGCGTCGAGGGCCTTGGCGTAGGCTTTGATGGCGACGTTGGAAACGCTCATATCATGATCTCCTGTATTTCTTCTTGCGGTTAATCCCGGGCTACACGCTCTGGCCGATCTGCAGAGCCTTGGTGAACATGCTCTTGATGGTCTCCACCGAGGCCGCGTTGGCCTCGTATGAGCGCATGGTCGTGATCATGTTGGCCATCTCCTCGACCACGTTGATGTCGGGAAAGCGCACGTTGCCGTGCTCGTCGGCATCGGGATGGCTCGGGTCATGCACGACCTTGAAGGGCCGCCTGTCCTGAATGACGTGCGAAACCTTGACGCCCTTGAGCTCGCGCTCCATGGCGTCCATCATGGCCTGGTCGAAGGGCGAGCGGGTGGGCGTGGTCTCGAAGACCACGCTCTTGCGCCGGTAGGGTCCGCCCTCGGCCGTGCGCGTGGTGTTGATGTTGGCCAGGTTGGACGAGATGATGTTCATGTGGGTCCGCTTGGCCGAAAGGCCCGAGGCGGCCACGTCGAGTGCTGTCATGAAATCCATGGCGCGCTCCTTTACGACTTGGTCTCGTTGATGACCTTGTTGAGGCCCTGGTAGCTGCCTTTGGCGATCTGGGCCAGGGCGTCATAGAGCATCATGTTCTTGTTCATGATGGCCATCTCCTGATCCAGATCCACGGAGTCCTGGCCGTGCTCGGCGCGAGGCTTGAACTCCTTTTCCCAGTCGCCGGCGAAGTTCTTGGCGTTGAACGTCGCGGGCACATGGCCTTCATTCGTCCTGGCCATCTTGCCGCGTGCGTCCATGTCCAGGGCCTTCTGGAGCTTCTCCTCGAAATCGAGCCTGCGCGGCTTGTAGTTGGGCGTATTGATGTTGCTGATGTTGGCGATGACGAGATTCTGACGTTGCAGACGCAGGTCCATCACCTTCTTGGTCAGCTCCAGATGCGGCTGGAACAGTGTCTTCATGGCTATCCGTCCTCCTTGAGCGGGCCGGGGCATGCACGCTCGCCCCATGTAGTCGGTTCCAAACACCCGTGCATAAGCAAAGGCCATTCCACTCTGTAACTATTTGATATGGATTGTTTTTATTAAAACACCTGTCCGGAAGCCGACGAGCGCCGCGCCCACGGAAAAAAACCTGGAGGGGAAAACAATTCCCTGCCTCTTGGGGGCGGATGGCTCCGAAAGGGTCCCATTTTTCCCCTTTCAAGGGCAGGGTTTATCCTGTAAAAATATTTAACTTCAATAACTTACGACTGAATGTGCTTTGGCAAGGCGTTTGCATCTCGGCGAACAACGGCACTTCCATCCGCTATGCAAACACCCTAGGGAGGGGATCATGAGCACGAATCTGGACTACGAGATCAATAAGGAACTCGGCGAATGCTACCTGTTCATGGGTGAGCTGGACAAGGCCGAGGACTACTACAAAAAGGCCGTCGGCTCCAACGGCGTGCACGCGGACCCGTACCTCGGCCTGGCCACCATCGCCGTGCAGCGCGGCGAGCTGGACAAGGCGCTCTCCCTGTACCAGAAGGCCGCCTCCATCGAGGAAGGCGACAAGCCGCTGGCCGGCATGGCCCTGGTCGAGATGGAAATCGGCCGCGAGGAGGACGCCTTCGCCCACATGGTCAAGGCCCTGGAGAAGAACCCCGAGAACATGGTGGCCATCTTCGGCCTCATCCGCCTGGCCCACACCATGGGCCGCCTGGAGGCCGCCATCCCGCACCTGGACAACTACCTCCAGCTCGACCCCATGAAGAACGAGATCCGCTATTCCCTGGCGGGCTGCCTCATCTGCCTGGGCCGCAACGCCGAGGCCAAGGAGCACCTGGCGCGCATCCTGGAGAACGATCCCGAAAACGCCCAGGCCAAGGAGCTGATGAGCCAGGCGGCCTAAGTTTTCCGTCAGGCATTCCCTCCCGGAACGGCTTCCCGTCCCGCCCACCCTACCCTACTCCCAGGGGCGGGAAGCCAATACTGGGCCCGGCTTGCCAAGGGCCGGCAAATCTGGCACAGGCTCCCGAAAAAGAGGAGTCTGCGCATGGACATGCTGCCGATCGGTAGGGCGCTCTTGAGCGTCACGGACAAGTCTGGGCTCGCCGGATTCGCCGCCTTCCTGGCCCAGGGCGGCGTGGAGCTCGTCTCCACGGGCGGCACCAAGAAGGCCATGGAGGCCGCCGGCCTTACAGTCACCTCGGTCAGCGCCGTGACGGGCTTCCCCGAGATCCTCGGCGGGCGCGTCAAGACCCTGCACCCGCACATCCACGGCGGCGTGCTTGCCGACAAGGACGACCCGTCCCACGGCGAGACGCTCGCCGCCCACGGCATCAAGCCCTTCGACCTCGTCTGCGTGAACCTCTATGATTTCGCCTCGGCCGTGCGCGGCCACGCGGAGCTCAAGGCCGCCGTGGAGCAGATCGACATCGGCGGGCCAACGCTCCTGCGCGCCGCGGCCAAGAATTTCCACTCCATGCTGGTTATCCCGGACCCGCTGCACTATGCTCGCGTCATGGCCGAGCTGACGGCGAACGGCTTCAAGGCCGGCCTGCAACTGCGCCGCGAGCTTGCGGCCGAGACCTTCCGCCGCGTGTCGAACTACGACGCCATGATCGCGGACTATCTCTCCACCAGGGAGGCATAGCGCCATCGCCAAGGTCCAGGGCAAGACCGAAGGCCTCAAGGCCAGCCAGATCAAGGGGCTTGAGCGGCTTTACCAGCGCCGCTACCCGCCCGCCGGCGGCTACACCGTGGAGCAGGCCCGCGAGCTGGCCATGCTCTCGGCCGCCTGCGGACGCCAGATCGGCCTGCTCCTGGACCGCCAGGGCAAGCCCGAGATGGTCGTAGTGGGCGACGCCCACTCCATACTCATCCCCGAGCTGGGCCGCGAGCGCGCCGCCGGCGGCCGCCTGCGCGGCCTGCGCCTTTTGCACACGCACATGGGCGACACAGGGCTGTCCGAGGAGGATCTCACGGACATGCTCTTCCTGCGCCTGGACTCGGTGGCGGCCCTGAGCGTGGACAAGCTCGGCCAGCCCCGCGAGCTGCACGTGGCGCATCTCCTGCCGCCCAACCCCGAGAACCGCTCCTGGGAAGTCCTGCCGTCACGGCGCTGGGATCGCCTGGACCTGGACTTCACCGCCATGGCCCAGGCCCTGGAGGACGAGCTGGCCCGAGGCTTCGAGGCCAGAACCGTGGCCAGCGAGGAGCGCTGCCTGCTGGTTTCCGTGTCCACGGAGCCGCGCCCCGTGCAGGAATCCTGGCTGGGCGAGCTGGCCGAGCTGGCGCGCACGGCCGGCCTGGCCGTTGTCGGCCGCGTGACCCAGCGCGTGCGCCAGATGAACCCCAAAACCGTGCTCGGCAAGGGCAAGATCGCCGAACTGGAGGTTCAGGCCCTGCAGCAGGACGCGCAGGTCATCGTCTTCGACCGCGAGCTGACGCCTTCGCAGTTGCGCGCCCTGGCCGACATCACCGAGCGCAAGGTCATCGACCGCACGCAGCTCATCCTGGACATCTTCGCCCAGCGGGCCACCTCGCGCTCGGGCAAGCTCCAGGTGGAGATGGCCCAGCTCAAGTACCTCCAGCCGCGCCTGGTGGGCCAGAACCGGGCCCTGTCGCGCCTGGCCGGCGGCATCGGCGGCCGGGGCCCCGGCGAGACCAAGCTGGAGATCGACCGCCGCCGCGTGCGCGAGCGCATCACGCGCATCAAGCAGGAGCTTGCGGACCTGCGCCGCCGCCGGGGCTACACCCGCGAGCGCCGCGCCAAGTCGGGCGTGCCCGTGGTGGCCCTGGTGGGCTACACCAACGCGGGCAAGTCCACGCTGCTCAACACCCTCACCGGCTCCGGGGTCCTGGCCGAGGACAAGCTCTTCGCCACCCTGGACCCCACGAGCCGGCGCATCCGCTTCCCGCGCGAGCGCGAAGTCGTGCTCACGGACACCGTGGGCTTCATCAGGCAACTCCCGGACGAGCTGAAGGAAGCCTTCCGCGCCACCCTGGAGGAGCTTGAGTCCGCCGACCTGCTCGTGCACGTGGCCGACGCGGGCGCCCCCGAGCTGGAAGCCCAGGTCGAGGCCGTGGAGTCCATCCTGGGCGAGATGGAGCTTGGGAACCTCCCGCGCGTGCTGGCCCTCAACAAGTGGGACACCCTGACAGCGGAGGAGCGCGAGCTCGTGCGCAACCAGTATCCCGACGGCGTGCCCATCGTGGCCAAGGAGCGCGCGAGCCTGGAGCCGCTGGTGGAAGCCATCCTGGCCCGGCTGCCCCAGGCCGAGGCGCAGGTCGTCACGTCCGAGACCCATCCCGATTCCGCCACCTGACAGGGGACTGGGCCGTCCCATGGGCATCACCCGCACCCCGAAGCGATTTGCGCATGAAACGCGGGGCAAGGGGCCAGTGACTCCTTGTGGGTGGGGGTCCCGGGAGGACAACGCCCTCCCCGGCTGCTCTGCGCAATGCTCCATTATCCGCCGCCGCAAATCATTGACCGCCCGGCCTTTCCCGCCCCTATGATCCTCCGGGGCCGGAGGAGAGGAGGAGCGGTATGCTTGCCCGCCTTTTCCGACTGCGCGGTCTGGCCAAGGACTGTGTCACGTCGTGCATGATGGGCCTGCTGCTCGTGGCCAGCTGCAACGGCGGCGGGGATGACGAAACGGCCGACATCAGGGCCGAGATCGAGCCCAACGACACGATCGTCCAGGCGGGGGTCATCCTGCCGGGCCAGCCCCTCCTCGGGTCCGTGGACGAGACCAGCGACCCGTCGGACTTTTTCCTGTTCACGGTGCTCGCAAGCGGCCCCCGCCAGATCACCCTGTCCGGCTTCGGGGCCAGCGACCTGGACCTGCTGCTCTACGCCCGCAACGGCCTTCTCCTGGACTTCTCCGAGTCGTCCGGCTCGCCCGAGGTCATCAATCGTACGTTCAGCGTGGACAACGAGTACGTCATCGAGGTCCGGGCCGTTTCGACCCCGGCAGCCACGGCCTACACGCTGCGCATGGACGACTAGAATTTCTGAAAATCGACCCGGCAAAAACCGCGCCTCCGAACCCGCTCCGCCGAGGCCGTGATTTCCCCGGCCCCACCAGGGCCGCGCCATTCATATCCGGGCGCGCGTGACCCGCGATCAGCCCCGGCGGCTTGGACATGACGGCCGGGCCGTGCTAGCCTGCGCGGTCGAGACAGGGGCGAGCCATGCCGCAACGGCTGGAGTGATCATGGCCAACGCGAACGATCCGGCGCTGATCGTGCTCATACTCGGCATGGTCATAGCCTTGTCCATGCTGCTCAAGGCCTTCCTGGACCGGACCCCCTTGCCGGCCCTGGTGGGCTATATCGGCCTCGGCCTCGGGCTGAGCCTGACGCATCAGTCCTGGGGTTTTCCCTCGGCCAACGGCCGGGAGATTTTCCTTTTCCTGGGCGATGCCGGACTGGTGGTCCTTCTGTTCCGGGTCGGGCTGGAGAGCAACCTGCGCAGGCTCATGTCGGAGCTCGGCCGAGCCAGCCTCGTGGCCATCTGTGAAATCTGCATCTCCGGCTTCGTTGCCTACGCCGCCTGCCGCTGGCTGCTGTCCATGAGCCTGCCCCAGAGCCTCATCGTGGCCGCCGCCCTGACCGCGACAAGCGTGAGCGTGGCCGTGAGCTTGTGGCAGGGCGCGGGGATGCTGGGCACCAGGGCCGGAGCCCTGCTCGTGGATGTGGCCGAGATGGACGATATCGCCGGCGTCGTGATCCTGGGCCTTGTGCTGGCCTTGGCCCCCGGCCTGCACGCGGGACAGGTGCGGCTCCAGGCGTTGGAGGTCGTGCTCGCGCTCTCCCTGGCCAAGCTGGCCCTGTTCGCGGCGGTCTGCCTTGCCTTCGCCCGCTACATGGAACGGCCGCTCCTAGCCTTCCTCCGGCGTTGGGAAGCGCCGGAGAACCTGATCCTGACCGCGATCTCACTGGGGTTCATGCTCGCCGCCCTGGCGAGCATGCTCGGCCTATCCCTGGCCATCGGCGCATTCTTCGCCGGGCTCATGTTCAGCCGGGACCCCAGGGCGTCGGGACTGGACCGCGTCTACAGCCCGATCCACGAGCTGCTGAGCCCGTTCTTCTTCATCAGCATCGGCATGCGCGTGGATCCTTCGGCCTTGTCCGCCTCGGGAGCGGCCACCCTGGTCCTCCTGGCCGCCGCGGCGCTCGGGAAACTCGTCGGCAGCGGAGTGCCGGTCTGGCTGATGGAAGGTCGGCAGGCGGCCATGCTCGTGGGCGCGAGCATGGTCCCCAGGGCAGAGATCACCCTGATCATCATGCAGATGGGCCAGGGCCTGGGCGATTGGGCGGTCAGCGGCGCCATCTTCGCCGCCGTGGTGCTGACGAGCGTCCTGACCTGCATCCTGGGCGCCCTGTCCGTCAAGGCACTGCTCGCCAGGGCGACCTCGCGGCCGGGCCCCGGCATACCCTGAAGGAGGCAACGGTGTTCGGGAAAAAGATCAAGCTCTTCAGCCTGTTCGGCTTCAAGGTCAGCATCGACGCGAGCTGGATCATCATCGCCGTGCTCGTGACCTGGTCCCTGGCCGTGGGCTTCTTCCCTCTGTACTACCCCGGCCTGGCCGCATCGACCTACTGGATCATGGCCGCCATCGGCGCCCTGGGGCTGTTCGCATCCATCATCTTCCACGAGTTCTGGCACTCGGTGGTGGCCCGGCGCATGGGCCTGCCCATGCGCGGCATCACCCTGTTCCTCCTCGGCGGCGTATCCGAGATGAGCGACGAGCCGCGCAACGCGCGCACCGAGCTGTGGATGGCCGTCGCCGGCCCCTTCTCCAGCCTCATGCTCGGCCTGGCCTTCTGGGGCGTGCACCGCTGGGGCAGCGGCGAGCGCTGGCCAGACACGGTCCTGGGCGTCATCGCCTACCTGTCGTTCATCAACTTCATCCTGGCCGCCTTCAACCTCCTGCCGGCCTTCCCGCTGGACGGCGGCCGCATCGTGCGCTCGCTCCTGTGGCGCTGGAAGAAGGACCTGGCCTGGGCCACGCGCGTCGCCGCCTCCATGGGCTCCATCATCGGCGCCATCCTCATAGGCCTGGGGCTGCTCAACATGCTTACGGGCGCGCTCGTGGGCGGGCTGTGGTATCTGGTCATCGGCATCTTCCTGCGCGGCGCGGCCCAAGGTTCCTACAGGCAGGTCATCCTCCGCCAGCGGCTCCAGGGCGAGCGCGTGCGCGACCTCATGGTGCGCGATCCGGTCACGGTCCCGCCCGGCCTGGCGCTCTCCGAGCTCGTGGAGGAGTTCATCTACAGGCACCATCACGACATGTATCCGGTGCTGGACGGCGGCCGGCTCGTGGGCGCGGTGCGCATCAAGGACGTGCGCCGGGTACCGCGCGAGGAGCGCGCGCAACGCACCGTGGCCGACGTGCTCAGCCCGCTCTCGGAGGAGTTGACCTTGCCGCCGGACATGGACATGGGCGAGGCCCTGGGCCGCATGACCCAAAGCGGCACGAGCCGCTTCCTGGTCATGGACCAGGGCCGGCTGGCCGGGCTCATCACCCTCAAGGACGTGTCCGCGGCCATCTCCGTGCGCCTGAGCATGGAGGGAGATTAGGCCGCCCCCTCGCTTGGCATGGACAACGCCGGCCCCCTGTGGGTAGTCTCCCGCGCGACAACATGAATCCTATGAGTGTGGGGGCAATACATGGACAGATGCTTTTCCCTGCCCGAGGCGGTCGAGGCCGCCAGGGTGCCGCTCAAGGCCCTGCAAGGCGCGCCGGGCATCCGCCGCGTGGCCCTGGCCGGGGCCGTGCGCAGGCACGTGGAGACCGTCCGCTCCGTGACCATCGTGGCCGGCGTCGGGAACAAGGCCGCGGGCTCCGGGACTCTTCCAGAGCCGGGCAGCGGGCAAAACCGCAGGGACGTGCGCCTGGAGGGCGGGCTGCCGGCCCAGATCGTGCTCGTGCCCGACGAGTGCTTCGGCGTGTCCCTGTTCCTGCGCACCGGCTCCCATGCC
The DNA here is from genome assembly GCA_023433925.1 of Pseudomonadota bacterium. Lineage (GTDB taxonomy): Bacteria > Desulfobacterota > Desulfovibrionia > Desulfovibrionales > Desulfovibrionaceae > Desulfocurvibacter. Next base: position 14,838 of record JAEYTO010000082.1, read on the forward strand.
CACGTGGCCTCGATCACGGCCATGGCCGGAGAGCAGGGCCTGACCCTGAGCGAGCAGGGCATCTTCAGGGGCGCCCGCCGGATGGGCGGCGCGCACGAGGAGGAGGTCTACTCCCTGCTCGGGCTGCCCTATGTCCCGCCAGAGCTGCGCGAGAACGGCGAGGAGATTGTCGAGGCTTCCGATGGAGACCTGCCCAGGCTCATCACCCGCGACGACCTGCGCGGCGACCTGCACGTGCACACGAACTGGTCGGACGGCGCCGGCACGCTGGAGGACATGGCCGCCAAGGCCAAATCCCTGGGTTACGCCTACCTGGGCATCACCGATCACGCGCATCGCCTGGAGGACGGCTGGGGCGTCCACGAGCGCGATCTGGGCCGCCAGCTTGAGGCCATCGACCAACTCAACGAGAAGCTCCAGGGCCTCCGGCTGCTCAAGGGCGCCGAGGTGGAGATCCTCCCGGACGGCTCCCTGGGCCTGTCGGACTCCATCCTGGCCATGCTCGACTACACTGTCTGCTCCATCCACACGCGCTTCGACCTGCCGGCCGGAAAGCAGACCGCGCGCATCCTCAAGGCCATGGATCACCCGCGCTTCCGCATCCTGGCCCATCCCAGCGGGCGGGTCCTGTGCAACCCCGGCGGGCACCAGGCGCACATGGGCGAGATCATCGCCGGCGCGGCCGAGCGGGGCCGCATCCTCGAGGCCAACGCCAAGCGCGACCGCCTGGACCTGGACGGCTTCCACTGCGACCTGGCGCGCGAGGCGGGCGCCCTGATCGCCCTGTGCACCGACGCGCACTCGCCCGAGGCCATGGACAACATGGTCTATGGCCTGGGCCAGGCCCGCCGCGGCCGTCTGGGCCCCGAGCACGTGCTCAACGCCATGGAGCCGGAGGACGTGCTGCGGGTGCTGAAAGGCTAGGCGAATTGTATTTGAACCGGGAAGGCTGGACCTCTATTTCCTGGGCAAAACATTCTGGGCGAGCCTTGGGGCTCGGCGGCCCCGATCTTGCCGGCCCGCTCGGGGCTGGAATATTTCTTTGCGGGAAGGGTTGCCTAAAGCCAGAAACAGGCCTATTCTTCCTGTTCACCTTCAGGGCATGAATCCCATTGAGTCTTGGACCGTCGCATGTGCTTGGCTCCGAGTTGATGAGAAGAAGTGCCGTAACTAGTTGGAGCTAAAACACATGTCCAAGAAACTCTATGTCGGCAACCTGCCTTTCTCCACGTACGACGAGGAAATTCGCAACCTGTTCGCCGCCCACGGCGAGGTCAAGTCGGTGAGCCTCATCACTGACCGCGAGACCGGCCGCCTGCGCGGCTTCGGCTTCGTCGAGATGGACGAGGCGGGCGCCGCCGCCGCCATCGCGGCCCTCGACGGCAAGGACTTCAGCGGCCGCACCCTCAAGGTCAACGAGGCCCAGGAGCGCTCCCCCCGGCCGTCCGGTGGTGGCGGCTCCTACTCCAGGCGCTCCTGGTAGGACGCTCGGACCGCTCGACAGGCCGAATGAAAGCCAGTCAGGCCCCATCCTCATCGAGGGTGGGGCCTTTTTCATGCCGTCGGGCAAGTGACGCCCCTCCCGGTTCAGGAGCAATCCGCCTGGGCGGACAAAAGGCGGCCGCGAGCCGTCAGGCCCTGCCCGCCAGGATGTCCGCCGCGGCGCACTCGGCCAGGATCGCCACGCGCGTCTTGTCCGGGAGGCGGATCTCCACAAGCTCGGCGAGCCTGTCCGATGCGCTTCCCGTGTCTGCCGAGCCGGCCGCCAGGGGCACGCTCCTGAAGGCGATGCACTCCGAAGGCGCCTCGAACACGTGGGCCGCGAACTCCAGATAGTCGTCAAGCTCCACGAACTCGGACCTGAGCTGCGCAAGGTCCGAGACCAGCTCGCGCATGGCCCGCTCACGCGTCTCCAACCTGCGCCGCAGGTCTTCCTGATCCACGAAGGCCTCGCCCAGGCCCCGGCCCTCCAGGCGCAGGAGCTTGAGTTCGTGCTTGAGCGCGGCCCTGACACGCTCCTGCTCCTCGATTTTCTTGTGCGTCTCGATGATCTGCGCCGCGGCCATGGCCGCCAATCGCTCCAGCCCGGCCCGCACCAGGCTCCGTCTGGTCTCGGCCAGGCTGGCGGTCACGGCCAGCGCGCGATGATTGACGAAGCCCCATGCGCCTTGGGGCGCGCTCTTGCCGCCGGCCTCGCAAGCAGGCCCGTCGCCGCCCGCCCGTGGCTCGCAGCGGGTCATGGTCAGCAGGAAGAACGCGCTCCCGTTGCGCGCCCTGTCCGCGAACCGGCGCAGGGCCGGGTCGCCGTGAATGAACGCGTCCAACCGCTCCGGGCTCCCGAAGCAGGCCGCGAGAGCCGGGTCGGCCCGCCAGCGCTCGTGCGCCAAGGCCAGGGGGCCTGGAAGCGCGTCGCTCGCGCGCCTGAAATAGCTCACGGCCTGCCTGACCGGCTCGCGCAGGCGCTTGCGGTAGCCGCGCATGGTCAGGATTCTGGGCGAGACGATCTGCGCGAGATTGTCGATGATCTCGTCCAGACACGCATCGGGAGCCCCGCATGAGCTGGGCCGGCCGTCGCGCCGCGCACCCCTGAAAAGGTCGCGGACAGTCTCGATCATTGGCTTTGCCTCCTGTGCCGAGCCCGCTCGCGCCGTGGGCCGCAAGCTCATGGACCGGGCTGGAGCCAGCATAGTCGAAACGGGCAGGCATGCAACGCCATGCGCGGGCCTTGCGCCGTCGGCGCGAGGCACGCGGAAGTGTCGCGCGCGGAGAGAGGAAGGTTTCGCGCCGGAGCGCGCAGGCCAGTCTAGAGCGTGTTATGAATCCACTCGTAACCGGCCGAAATAAAGCTTAAGCCAGTTCGTAAACTAAGAAATTTAATTGTTTAATTTCAAGATCTTGTCGGATGGTTCATAACACACTCTAGGCTCTGACAGCGGCCTTGCTCTCCAGGATGCGAGCCAGGCTCCGGCGCAGGTCGTCCATGTCCAGGGGCTTGGTCAGGTAGTCGTCCATGCCCGCGGCGAGGATGCGCTCCCGGTCCTCCTTCATGGCGTAGGCGGTCAGGGCGATGATCGGCACGCGAGCCGTCTCGGGCCTGCCCATGGCCCGGATGCGCCGCGTGGCCTCCACACCGTCCAGCTCGGGCATCTGCACATCCATGAGCACGGCGTCGAAGTCCTGCCGCTCCAGGAACTCCAGAACCTCGCGGCCGTTGACCGCCACCGCGACCTCATGCCCCTCGGCGGCCAGGAAATAGCAGACGAACTCGCGATGGAGATGGTCGTCCTCGGCCAGCAGGATGCGCAGCGGCGGGAGCTTCACCGCGGCCTCCGGCTCGGGCCGCCACGGGCACAGCTCGCCGCTCGCCACGCCGAAGCGCGCCGTGAAGCAGAACTCGCTGCCCCGGCCATCCTCGCTCTCGACCCATATCTCGCCGCCCATGCGTTCCGCGAGCCGCTTGCTGATGGACAGGCCCAGGCCCGTGCCCTGGTGGCGCTTGGCATAGGACGCATCGAGCTGGTGGAAGGGCTTGAACAGATCCTTCTGGCGTTCCTTGGGGATGCCCTGGCCCGTATCCCGCACCGAGAAGAGCACGAGCCCAGGGTCGGCCGGCCCTTCGGCCAGGCTGGCCGTTATGGTGATGGACCCGAGCTCCGTGAACTTGAGGGCATTGCCCACGAGGTTGCGCAGGATCTGGAGCAGGCGATTCGGATCGCCGTGCAGGCACGCGGGCACGTCGGGCTCCACGGACGTACCCAGGCCCAGCCCCTTGGCCTGGGCCTGGGCCGCGAACTCGTCCGCGCAGGCGCTCATGACCCAGGCCGGGGAGAAGTCGACCTCGTGAAGCTCCAGTCCCTTGGCCTCGATCTTGGACATATCCAGGATGTCGTTGATGATGGACAGGAGCGAGCGGGCCGCGGCCTCGATGCGCCGCAGGTTCTCGGCCTGGCTTCCCCGTCGCTCGCTGGTCATGGCCATCCTGGCCGTGCCGATGATGCCGGATATGGGCGTGCGGATCTCGTGGCTCATGTTGGCCAGGAACTCGGATTTGGCCTGGCTGGCCCGCCTTGCCTGGTACACGGCGCGCTCCAGCCTGCGCCTGGCGGCCACCTCGCCGGACACGTCGCGGAAGAAGGCGCACACGTACGTGTGCCCCCCGGATTCGTAGGTCGCGGCCGTCAGGTCCGAATGGAAGGTGGAGCCGTCCTTGCGGCGCTGCCGGGTCCTTGTGCGCGGCAGGAAACCGCTGGTCATGAGCTCGCGGAAGCGCTCGCGGGCGCGCTCCGGGGCGGTCATGAGGTCCAGGGCGCGCAGGGCGAGCATCTCCTCGCGGCTGTAGCCGAACATGGCCAGGGCCGCCGGATTGGCCTCCACCACCCGGCTCGTCCGCGCGTCCATGACCACCATGGCGTCCATGGCGCTGTCGAAGAGCTTGCGGAAGCTCTCCTCGCGCTCGCGGAGCCTGCGCTCGGCCCGGCGCCGCGCGGTGATGTCGATGCCCGTCATCCACCAGGCCCAGCCCGGCATGGGCGACTCATGGGACACGTTGGTCAGGAGCACGTCGCGCCGGCTGCCGTCCTTGGCCGTGAATTCCTGCTCGGCCTCGCGGAACTCGGCCTGCGGGAAGCCCTCGCAAAGCCCGTCGTCCGGCAGGCAGACCCGGCCTCGGCAGAGCATGTCGCCCGTGCCTCGGGTGCCGAGCATCTCCTCGGCCGAGTAGCCTGTGACCCGCGCGCACTCCTTGTTCCAGTAGACGATGTCGCCCCTGGCGTCGTGGGCGTGGATCATGACCGGCATGGCCTCCACCAGGCTCCGCAGGCGTTGCTCCTCCTCGCTCTTTCGCTCGGCCGCCTCGCGCAGGCGGGCCATGAGCGGGCCGATGAGGGCTATGCCCGCGAGCAGAAGGATGGAGATGGCCAGGCTCGTGACGATGATGAACCCGCTCGGCAGGTTAAAGAATGGCCAATCCATATGGAAGGCCAAGGTCAGGAAGCGCCGCACGGCCATGAGCAGCATGGCCGTGGCGATCAAGCCCCAGCCGATTCCCGCCCTGCCTTGCCTGCCCTGCCTGAAGGCCAGCAGGGCGGCGGCAAGCTGAATCGCGATGGACCCGGCCAACAGAAACTCGTTCACGGCACGACTCCTCTCCTGAGCCTCCAGTATTGGCCATTACGCCCTTCAAGGGCATGTTACAACCAGTCGCAAGCATGATACCGACGGATGAGCCGCGTGATTCCCCTGGGTTCGATAACGGACTTGCCGAGCACTGCCAGGCCAGCCGAGGACGGTTCCCCGTGATGCTCTCGGCGCACGGCTGGCAGGCTATCCAGGGAATTTGCCCTCGGGGCGATTCCTGCTACACTGCGCAGCCGGCGGCAGCCCGCCGCCCTCGCAACGATCATCCGGGAATGGAGCATGGCCAAGGGAATCGTCATCGCCGGCACGACCAGCGGCAGCGGCAAGACCACCGTGACCCTGGCGCTCATGGCCGCCCTGCGGCGCAAAGGGCTCGTGGTCCAGCCATTCAAGGTCGGCCCCGACTTCATCGATCCCGGCCATCACGCCCTGGCCGCCGGCCGGCGGAGCCACAACCTCGACGGCTGGATGTGCGGCCGCCGCGCCGTGCAGGACACGTTCGCGCGCCATGCCTGGGATGCGGACATCGCCGTGGTCGAGGGCGTCATGGGCCTGTACGACGGCTTCTCGCCCGTGTCCGAGCAGGGCTCCACGGCCGAGGCGGCCAAGTGGCTCAAGCTCCCCGTGCTCCTCGTGGCCGATGCCCGCTCCATGGCCCGCTCCGCCGCGGCGCTGGTCAAGGGCTACGCCGAGTTCGACCCCTTCCTGAGCCTGGCCGGCGTGGCCTTCAACCGCGTGGGCAGCGACAGCCATGCCCGGGTGCTCACCGAGGCCATGACGCTCATCCCTGGGGTGCCCCTGGCCGGGGTGCTCCGCCGGCGGGACGACCTGGCCATGCCCTCGCGCCACCTGGGCCTGGTCACGGCCTGCGAGGCGCCGCCGGCCCCCGGAACCCTGGACCGGCTGGCCGACTGGATCGAGCAGGGCCTGGACCTGAACCGGCTCGTGGCCGGCCTGCCCCACCTGGCCATCTACCCGCCCGACGACCCGGACCTGCCCGAGCCGCGCGCGAACATCGGCGTGGCCTGGGACAAGGCCTTCTGCTTCTATTACGAGGAGAACCTGCGCCTGCTGCGCGAGAGCGGAGCCAGGCTGGTCTTCTTCTCGCCGCTCGCCGACCAGGCCTTGCCCGCCGGCCTGCACGGCCTGTACCTCGGCGGCGGCTATCCCGAGGCGCACGCCCGCGGCCTGGCCCAGAACACGGCCATGCGCCGCGACATCCGCGACTTCTGCCGCTCGGGACGGCCGGTGCTCGCCGAGTGCGGCGGCTTCATGTACCTCATGGACTCGCTCATCGGCGAGCACGGCCAGAACTTCCCCATGGCCGGCGTGTTCCCCTTCACGGCCGCCCTGAACAAGCGCTTCGCGGCCCTGGGCTACCGCGAGGTGCGCCTGGCCCGGGACTGTGCCCTGGGAGCCGCCGGCTCCCTGGCCCGCGGCCATGAGTTCCACTATTCCTCCATCCCGGACGAGGCCTACGCCCGCGCCGGGCTGTATGCCGCCTCGGACAGGAACGGTCCCCTGGCCAGGCCCGAGGGCTTCGCCGAGGCCGGCGTCGTGGCCTCGTACATCCACCTCCACTTCGGCAGCAACCCTGCTCTGGCCCGGAGCTTCGTGGACGCCTGCGCCTCTTGCTCCACCGGGCAGGCCGGGGACAAGTGACGCGCCCTTTGCGCGAGGGCTTCACCACGGGCACGGCCGCCGCGGCGGCGGCCAAGGCCGCGACGCTTCTGCTGCTCACGGGTGCGGCATCCCCGCGCACGGACGTGCCCCTGCCGGCCGGAGGCCGGCTGGAGATTCCCATCGCCACCTGCGTGCGCCAAGGCTCCGGCGCGCGGGCCACGGTCATCAAGGACGGCGGCGACGACCCGGACGCCACGCACGGCGCGGCCATCGAGTGTTTCGTCAGGCTGGACCCGTCCGGCCCGCACGGAGCAGTGGCCATTGCCGGAGGCAGGGGCGTGGGCCTGGTCACGCGGCCCGGCCTGCCGGTGCCGCCAGGCGAGCCGGCCATCAACCCCGCCCCGCGCCGCCAGATCGAGGCGGCCGTGCGCGAGGCATTGGACACGGCTGGCTTTCGCGGCTCGGCCAGCATGCTCGTGGAGGTCCCGGACGGCGAGGCCCTGGCCCGGCGCACGCTCAACCCGCGCCTGGGCATCGTCGGCGGCATCTCCATCCTCGGCACGCGCGGCACGGTGCGGCCCTACAGCCACGAGGCCTGGGCCGCCACGGTCAGCCAGGCTCTGGACGTGGCCAGGGCCGCCGGGCTCGCCGAGATCTGCCTCTCCACGGGCGGCCGCAGCGAACGGCTGCTCATGGCTTTGCGGCCCGACCTGCCCGAAGTGGCTTTCATCCAGGCCGCGGACCATTTCAGCCACGCCCTGGCCGAGGCCGGCCGCAAGGGCTTTCGCCGCGCGACCTGGGGCGTGTTCTTCGGCAAGCTCGTCAAGCAGGCCCAGGGCATTGGACAGACCCATGCCCGCCATGCGCGGGCCGACATGCGCGCCCTGGCCGGGATGTGCGCGGAGCTTGGCGCGTCGGCGGGGAACGTGGACGCAGTGGCCCAGGCGAACACGGCCCTGCACGCCCTGGCGATTCTGGAACCCGACCCGGCCCTGCCCGCCATCCTGGCCGAACTGTGCCGCCGCGCGGCCGAATGGGCGCGGGAGTTCTCCGGGGTGGACATCGAGGTCCGCCACGTGCTGTTCACCCTCGACGGCAGGCTGCTGGCGCGGTTCCCGAATACGCGGGACGCATAATTCGCGAACCGAGCGAGCGCCGCCAGTTCTCGGACCCTCTCTCGCCGGGCCATACCGGAATAGGCACCCCGCGTTTTCTCGTGGGCGATGCAAGGCCAAGCCTTGGGTCGTCCACCTGAAAAAAACGGGGTCCAGGGGCCCGTGGCCCTTGGCGGGTGGGGTCCGGGGAGGGCGGCGCCCTCCCCGGCTCTCAGTTCGGCACGATCTCCCGGATGTCCTTGGCCGGCTCGGCCAGGGCGCAGTGGGTGTCCACCTCGGGCAGGCCGTTGCCAGCGGCGCCCAGGCGCATGGCCAGCCGCTGCACGTCATCGAGGTAAGCCTCGCCGTGACCCAGGTAGAAGGCCATGGGCTTGGAGAAGTTCTGACCCACGAGGCCGTCCAGGAAGAGCTGGCATATCTCGCGTTTGCAGGACAGCACGTACTGGGAGAGCAGGAAGGCGCGGCGCTCGTCGCGGGTCATGCGACGCATGTAGCGCTTGAGCGCGCTGCGGGCGCGGGGCTGGTACATCCAGAAGTAGAGCAGGTCCAGGGCGTTGACGATGAAGACCCTGGCCAGCTCGCCGGGATGGCGCTCCAGCTCGCGCATGCACGTGCACGGGGACTGGAGGATCTGTCCGGCTTCGCCCTGCGGGTAGAGCATCTCCAGCTTCTCCCAGGCGCCAAAGACCTGCTCCAGCTTGCCGCGATAGTCCCAGTCGCGCATGCGGATGTTGTGCGCCCGGTCGGCCAGGCCCTCGATGACTCCGGCCACGCAGTCCGAGGCCAGCTTGGAGATGACCGCGGCCCACTTTTGCAGCGTCTCGGCCACGGCCACGGCCCCGGCCGCGCCCAGGAGCCCGGCCGCCGCGGCGTTGAAGGCCACGGCCAGCGGGATGGAAAGAAGCGAGCGGAACAGGTTGCCGACGACGGCCTCCTTGGGCAGGCCTCGCAGAAGGTTGTGGCCAGAGATGTACAGGCCGTTGGCCAGGGCCATGACCGCATAGAGGGTCACGGGCGCGCTGCTCACGGTCACGCCGAAGCCGCGGTCGAGGAGGACCGTCTTGACCAGCCAGTCCAGGAGAGGCACCGAGAAGCCCGTGTACAGGAGCGAGTCGCACAGCCGATCCCAGCTCACGTAGTCGTTCCAGCGCAGCAGGCTGGAGCGGCCGATGCCCCCGCCGCCCAACACGGACTGGATGACGTTGCGCACGCCGGTGATGCCGAACCAGATGAACGCGCCCAGGTAGGCCAGCAGCCACCAGTCCTTGGTCAGGGCGAAGGTCAGAAAGGCCGGGATGAAGCCGAGCAACACCTTGAGGGCGTTCTTGAGGTTGCTGTTCAGGTAGCCCAGGCTGATGCGCGGCCTGGCCGGAACGTCCGGGCGGCCCTCCAGGCAGAAGCCGTTGCCGCAGTCGGCCGATTTGCCGCCCAGGGTGTAGATGTCGCCGCAGCAGCCGAGGGCCGGCCGGTAGCCCTGGACCACGTGCTCGTGCCGGCGGCGCGCCAGGAGCGTGGCCAGGGGCTCGCGCCGGGCCAGGCGGGTCAGCAGGGGCAATGGCCCGCCGTTCTCCTCGAACTCGTTGGCTTGGGTCTCGCGGATGATGGCCACGCGCGAGAAGTGCACGGCGCGCAAGGGGATGCAGCGGCCGGAGGCCAGCTCGCGCCGGGAACGGGCAGGCAGGGTCCGGCCCACCACCAGGCCCATGCCGGGCTTGCGGCAGGAGCGGCCCGTGGAGTCCGAACCGATGCGCGAGCCCAGGGGCTTCCTGCTGTACATGTCGCGCAGCGTGGCGATGTCGCAGAGCATGGCCGTGAACTTCTCCACGCGCCCGGCGGCCTCGGGGCCGCCCTTCTCGCGCGCCTGGCGCAGCATCCCCGCGATGATACGCTTGAGCTTGATGGCGTTGTGCGCGTTGAAGGCCTCTTGCAGCGCGAGCACCTGGGGCAGTTCCGCGGCCTTGCCCCCGGCCTGATCCTTGAGGTTGTAAAGCTCCAGGTGCGTGATCGCCCCCCGGCAGTCGTAGAGGATCTCCAGGACATCCTCCACGCACAGGCCGCTGAGGGTCAGGATGACTCTGCTCCCGGCGTGGACCTCCTTAAGACGCGCCACGATCTCGGGCGGGCTGAGCGTGAGCAGGAGCGGTCGCTCCTCGCCCTCGGCCGGCGGAGCCTCGGGGTCCGGCAGGTCGGGGTTCACCTCGGGCCGCAGGAAATGGTCGATGATGCCCTCGGCGTCCAGGCTGTTCATGTCGCAGGCCAAGTTGGCGATGCGCGCCTTCTCGGTCTCGGGCGCGGCGGCATGGGCCATGCGCAGCCGCTCCAGCCGCTCCTGGAAGTATGGCAGGAGCTTGCCGTGGACGTACTTGCCCAGATGCAGGAGCGAGGCTTGGCCCGTGCCCACGAAGCGCGCGAACTCCTCGCGCGACAAGGGCGGCACGTCCATGTCGAAGGCCTCGTTGAGGGCCGGCCGGTGCTGTTCGTCGAACTCCCGGAAGACGAGGTCCACGTAGCGCCCGCGCCAAGCCGAGGCCTCGCGGCCCAGGGCCATGAGCTCGCCCACAGCGGGCTTGTCCAGGAAGTCCTGGAAGTCGTCGGCCTCGGTCAGCCCGCGCGGCACCCAGATGATCTTGGCGTAGCGGCCCCGATGGGCGGCCGAGTACTCGATGCCGATGCGCACGCTCACGCCCATGATGGCCGCCGACTCCAGAAGCTCGGCCGCCACCTCGGGCCGCACATGGTTGTAGTACACGACCATGAGCCGCCGCAGGCCCTTGATCCAGGCGTCCATGATCAGGTGCGTGGCCGACTTGCGACCCTTGGTGTTCGCGTCGTGCACGTGGTCATCGAAGGCGATCTGGTTCCACTCCTCGGGCATTTCCAGCAGGTGGTACTCGCGCAGGAAGGCGCGCACCACACGCGGCTTGCCCGTGGACGCGGCGCGGAAATCGCGGGCGAGCATGAGTTGGCGGGTTTCGTCGCCCCTGGCGCGCACGAGCTCCTTGACTATGGACAGGAGCACGCGGGCCGTGTTCTTGCGCAGCACGCCCTGGGCCGTGGTCAGCACCTCGTCGCGCAGGGCGCGCAGGGCCTCCAGGCGCTCGGCCGCCTCGCCCGTCTCCAGGCTACCCAGGAGGTGCGCCACGGCATAGGCGATGCGCAGCCCCTTGTCCGAGGCCATGTCCTTGATGCCGTGCGGGTGCAGGTGCGGCTCCAGGAGCCTCTTGGCCCCTGGCGCGCCCTCGCTCTCCAGCACGCCGTTGACCACGCGCAGCAGGTCGCGGTCGCGACTGTCGAAATAAAGATTTTCAAGCACTGGCTGATTCCTCCGAGGGTGTGTCGCCCGGATCACCGGCCACGGATCCGCGCTCCACGCAGACGACAATATAATTCTTTTTTTCACAAAGCCAGTCCCGAGCAGGCGATCCGCCGGGCGAATTGCCCGGTTGCCTGCGCAGCCCGCTCCGGCATAGAGTGCAAGGATGAACGGCGCGCATGAGAAAAAGATCGTCGCCCCACCCGTGCAGGTCATCGGGGCCGGCCTCACCGAAGGCCACATGTGCCGCCATGTCTACGACGTGCTGCGCGCGGCCGATGTGCTCGTGGCCGGCCGGCGCATGCTCGCCCGCTACGCGGCTCACCCGGCCGAGAAGATCGAGATCGCCGCGCCCTTGTCGGCCGTGATCGAAGCCATCGAGCGCGACTTGATTCTCGGCTTGCGCGTGGTGGTCGTGGCCGACGGCGACCCGCTCTTCTTCGGCATCGGCCGCCGCCTGGTGGAGGCCCTGGGCGCCGAGCGCGTGCGCATCCATCCGGGCATCACGGCCCTGCAAGCCGGGGCTGCCCTGCTCAAGCTCCCCTGGGAGGACATCCCGGCCGTGTCCCTGCACGGCCGCGACGACTGGACCCCGCTGTGGGCCGCCCTGTCGCGCAGGCCGCGCGTGGCCGTGTACACCGACCCGGCGAGCATGCCGGCGGCCATCGCCAGCCGCCTCCTGGAGCGCGGGGCCGGCGACTTCGGCATGCACGTGCTGGAGAACCTGCACGAGCCCGGCGAGCGCGTGGGCCGCTACAGCCTGGTCGAGGCCGCCGGGCTGGACTTCTCTCCGCTCAACCTGGTCATCCTGGAGCGCGAGCGCGGCCCGGAGCTGCCCTTGCGCCTGGGCCTGCCCGACGAAAAGCTCGCGCCGGACGGCATGCTCACCAAGGCTCCGGTGCGCGCCGCCAGCCTGTCGGCCCTGAACCTACCCGCGAACGGCACTCTCTGGGATCTGGGCGCCGGCAGCGGCGCGGTGTCCATCGAGGCCGCGGCGCTCATGGAGCGCGGCCGGGTGCTGGCCGTGGAGCGCGACCCGGCGCGCATGGCGCGCATCAGGGAGAACATCCGGCGCACCCACGCCTTCAGCGTGGAGCCGGTGCAGGGGGACATGGATGAAGTCATCCCGAGCCTGCCCGAGCCGGACAGGATCTTCTTCGGCGGCGGATTGTCCAAGGACGCCCGCGCGCTCGCGCCGGCCTGCGCACGCCTGCGACCCGGCGGCATCCTCGTGGCCAACCTCGTGCTCCTGGACGGCCTGACGCGCGCCAAGGGCTACCTGGACGGCCTGGGCTGGGACACGGACGTGACGCAGATAACCTGCTGCCGGTCGCGGCCGCTGGCCGGCGATGCACGATTGGAAGGCATGAACCCGGTGTTCATCCTGCAGGGCGTGAAGCCGTAAGCCACCGAGAGAGGGCTCTCCCGCCGAGGGCCGAGGGCCCTTGGAACCCGCAACCGCTCGAGGAGCCCGGAGAGGTCGGGCCTCCCCGGCCGCCGGAGGCATCTTCTCCCTTCGCGCCCCGCGCGTTGACGCCCTGCCCCGCAGCGATTATTTACTCCCTTCCGCAGCGCGATTTTCCCAAGCGCGTTGCATGGCCAAGCCCGCCAAGACAATCCCTGCCGCCACGGCGCCCGCGCGCCCTCGGCCCGGAGACAATATGACGACCATGCCCGAAACCGATCTTTCCCGCGTCCTGCGCCGCGAGGTGGCCCGCCGCCGCACCTTCGCCATCATCAGCCACCCGGACGCGGGCAAGACGACGCTTACCGAAAAGCTGCTCCTCTTCGGCGGGGCCATCCAGCTCGCCGGCGAGGTCAAGGCCCGCAAGGCCTCGCGCCACGCCACCTCCGACTGGATGGCCGTGGAGCGCGAGCGCGGCATCTCCGTGACCTCCTCGGTCATGAAGTTCGACTACGGCGATTACGAGGTGAACCTCCTCGACACGCCGGGCCACCAGGACTTTTCCGAGGACACCTACCGCGTGCTGACGGCCGTGGACTCGGCGCTCATGGTCATCGACAGCGTCAAGGGCGTGGAGATACAGACCCGCAAGCTCATGGACGTCTGCCGCATGCGCGACACGCCCATCATGACCTTCATCAACAAGCTCGACCGCGACGGCCGCGAGCCCTTCGACCTGCTCGACGACATCGAGAAGAGCCTGGGCATCGAGGCCGCGCCGCTGACCTGGCCCATCGGCTCGGGCAAGCTCTTCCAAGGCGTGTACGACCTGCGCCGCAACGAGCTGCGCTTCTTCTCGGCCCACGGGACCAAGGGCGTGCGGCCCAAGGACACGGTGCTCATCAAGGGCCTGGACGACCCCAAGCTCGACGAGCACATTGGCGAGTCGGCCGCGGCCGACCTGCGCCGGGACATCGAGCTGCTCCATGGCGCTGGCTATCCCTTCGACGTGCAGCGCTACCTGGCCGGCAAGCAGACCCCGGTCTTCTTCGGCAGCGCCATCAACAACTTCGGCGTGCAGGAACTCCTGGACACCTTCACGGAGCTTGCGCCCGGACCCCAGCCGCGGCTCACGACCACGCGCCTGGTCGAGCCCTGGGAGGAGCAGTTCTCGGGCGTGGTTTTCAAGATCCAGGCCAACATGGACCCGGCCCACCGCGACCGCATCGCCTTCATGCGCATCTGCTCGGGCCGCTTCCAGCGCGGCATGAAGGTCCGCCACCACCGCCTCGGCAAGGACGTGCAGATCTCCAACGCGACCATTTTCATGGCCCAGGACCGCGCCGGCGTGGAAGAAGCCTGGCCGGGCGACATCATCGGCGTCCACAACCACGGCACGATCAAGATCGGCGACACCTTCACGGACAAGGAGCCGCTCAAGTTCACGGGCATCCCCAACTTCGCGCCCGAACACTTCCGGCGCGTGCGCCTGGCCAACCCGCTCAAGTCCAAGCAGCTGGAGAAAGGCCTCTTGCAGCTCGCCGAGGAGGGCGCCGTGCAGGTCTTCCGGCCGCTCACGAGCACCGAGTACATCCTGGGCGCGGTGGGCGTGCTCCAGTTCGACGTCATCGTGGCCCGGCTCAAGGCCGAGTACGGCGCGGATGCGCTCTACGACCCCGCGCCCATCGAGACCGCGCGCTGGGTGGCCAGCAAGGACCGCAACAAGCTCGACTCCTTCGTCAAGGAGATGAGCGCGAGCATGGCCCGTGACGCCGAGGGCGACCTGGCCTATCTGGCGCCCAACGCCTGGCGGCTGGGCCGGACCATGGAGCTGTGGCCGGACATCGAGTTCCGCACGACCCGCGAGCACCAATAAAGCAGTTTGACTTTGAGACGCTCGCTCCGGCGTCAACGGCGCAAGCGGATTGCGCCTACGCCTACCGGCGGCAAACCATGCCGGCGCATGGCTTGCGAAGCATTTTCAAAAGCAAAATGCCCTAGAGAAGCTGAAAAATCCGTCCCGGACTTTTCAGCCACGGAATGCCCGGGCGGGCACAAAGCGCCCGGCTGGCCGCCTGACCACACATGGCCCGTGACATGCCTTCGGAGGCGCGCATGCCTGTTCAGCCCAAGGTCTTCTTCATCGGCGCAGGCCCCGGCGATCCGGAGCTTCTGACCCTCAAGGCCGCGCGGCTCATCGCCGAAGCCGGGCTGGTGCTCTACGCCGGCTCCCTCGTGCCGGCCGAGGTCGTGGCCCACGCCCGGTCCGATGCGCAGGTGGTCGATTCCTCGGGCCTGACCCTGGAGGAGACGCACGCGCTCCTCGTGAAGGCCGTGCGCGGCGGCCAAAGCGCGGCCCGCGTGCACACGGGCGACCCGTCGCTCTACGGCGCGGTGCGCGAGCAGGCCCGCCTGCTCGACCGCGAGGGCATCCCCTGGGAGGTCGTGCCCGGCGTGACCGCGGCCTTTGCCGCCGCCGCCGAGGCCGGCATCTCCTTCACCGTGCCCGAGACCACGCAGACCCTGATCGTCACCCGCCTGGCGGGCCGCACGCCCGTGCCGGAGCGCGAAGCCCTGGCCGGGCTGGCCGCCCACGGCGCGGCCATGGCCGTGTATCTTTCGGCCGGCGACGCCCCGCGCCTGCGCGACGAATTGCTGGCTGGCGGCTATGCGCCGGATACGGCCGTGGTCATCGGCCACAGGATCGGCTGGCCAGGCGGCGGCGTGGTACGGACCTGCCTTCGAGACATGGCCGAAGCAGCACGCGAGGCGGACATCGGTAGGCAGGCCGTGTTCCTCGTGCTGCCTGGCGAGGCCGCCGACGACGGCGCGCGCTCGAAGCTGTATGATCCGGACTTCGGGCATGGCTGGCGCTCGAAAGGCGGGGAGTAGAACCAGCGGAGGAACTCATGGAAACGCTGAGCGTCAGGACGGGCAGGCGCGAGGAGCTTGTGGACGTGACCGCCATGCTGCGCGAGGCTGTCGAGCGCAACGGCTGGCAAGACGGGCTGCTCTACGTCCATTGTCCGCACACTACGGGCGCGGTGACCATCAACGAGGGCGCGGACCCGGACGTGGCCCGCGACATCGCCGTGAACATGGCCCGCCTCGTGCCCGAGCGCGGCGACTACCGCCACGCCGAGGGCAACTCCGACGCGCACATCAAGTCGAGCCTGTTCGGCTGCGGCCAGACGGTCATCATCGAGGGCGGGCAGCTCCGCTTGGGCACGTGGCAGCGCGTGTTCTTCTGCGAGTTCGACGGGCCCAGGACGCGGCAGGTCTGGCTCAAATGGCTGCCGGCCGGACGCTAGGGCATTTTGCTTTTGAAAATGCCCTGCAAGCCATGCCGAGGCATGGCTTGCCGCCGCGCAGGCGTAGGCGCAATCCGCTTGCGCCGTCGACGCCGGAGCGAGCGTCTCAAAGTCAAACGGCCCTAGGAACGGCTTAGGGAATCCAAGGGACGATGCGCGCAGGAGGCGCAGACGGTGCTCGGGCCGTTCAGGCTCCGCAGGATGCCGCAGAGATCGCCGTTGCGTCCGCCCGCGCAGCGATGCCGTAATTGCTCCAGGTGCTTTTTCAGATGCTCGAGTGAGGCAATCTGCTCATCGACGTTTTTGATGTGCGCGTCGACGAGTTCGGTGACCCACGTGCAATCCCGCTGGGGCTGGTCTTGGAAGGCCGACAGCTTCCTGATTTCATCGAGCTTCATGCCGTGCCTGCGGCAGCGCATGATGAATTCCAGGCGCTCCAGGTCTTCCTTGCCATACAGCCTGTAGTTTCCTTCCGTCCTTTCGGGCTCCCTGAGCAGCCCTTCCTTTTCATAGTACCGGATCGTGACGACCTTGCAGCCGGTCTTCTTCGCCAATTCACCGATTTTCATCTTTTTCTCCGGAATGGGAAATCATCTTGACTCTATAGTAGCTATAGACATTAGCCTTGTCAAAGCGTTGCCCGGCCGAGCGAAAAAGTTCCAGGACAATCCCCTTGACCCTATAGCGACTATAGACACTAGCTTGAGCAGGATGGCGGGCCGATGGACGCCTACGCCTCGTTTTCACAAGCCAGTGACCAGTGAACGGAGAAGAACCACCATGACCGATGCGACTGCGAGCGTCTTGTGCTCCTGCGGCGCTTGTTACCCACGGGGAGCCGTCTGCCGCCAATGCGCCCCGGTGCTGAACCATATCAGGCAGACGACGACCTGCGGCTGCGCGCGCGAGCAGGGCGGGACAAGCTGCCGCCCGTCCGCGCACGCCGTCCCTCAGCCTGTTGACCTGTCCGCCGTCGGACAGGCTTCCGCCACCAGGGCCGTCTACCGCATCATGAACATGGACTGCCCCGTGGAAGAGGCCCTCATCCGGAAAAGGCTGGGCGGCATGCCGGGCATCACCGGGCTCGAGTTCAACCTCATGCAGCGCGTGCTCACGGTCAACCATGAGCTTGCGTCGACGGAAGCCATCGAGGCGGCGCTCGAATCCATAGGCATGAAGCCCGAGCCCATCGGCGCGGGCCAGGACGCCGGCGCGGCGCTACCCGCCCCTGAAATCCCCTGGGGCCGGCTGGCCATTGCGGGCGTGTTCGCCGCCGCCTCGGAAGCCTGCGAACTGATCGGCGCATGGAACTGGCGCCCCCTGGGCCTGGACCTGAACGCCTGGACGGTCAACGGCGTCACGCCCATGGCCTGGCTGCCCCTGGTCCTGGCCGTGGCGGCCATTCTGGCCGGCGGCCTCACCACCTACAGGAAGGGCTGGATCGCGGTCAAAAATCGGGACCTGAACATCAACGCGCTCATGTCCGTGGCCGTGACCGGCGCGATGATCATCGGGCAGTATGCGGAGGCCGCCATGGTCATGGTCCTGTTCAGCCTTGCCGAAGCCATCGAGGCCAGGTCGCTGGATCGGGCCAGGAAGGCCATCAGGGGCCTCCTCGACCTGATGCCCGAGAAGGCCACCGTGCGGCGTTCCGACGGCTCCTGGGCGGAAACAGACATCCGCCGGGTGGCCGTTGGCAGTCTGGTCCGCGTGAAGCCGGGCGAGCGCGTGGCCCTCGACGGCATCGTCGTGCAGGGACAATCCGCCGTCAACCAGGCCCCCATCACGGGTGAAAGCCTGCCCGTGGAAAAAACAGCGGGCGACGCCGTGTATGCGGGCAGCATCAACGAATCCGGCTCGTTCGAGTTCCGTGTGACCGCCGAGGCCGGCAACTCGACCCTGGCCCGCATCATGCACGCGGTGGAAAAGGCCCAGGCAAGCCGCGCGCCCATCCAGCGCTTCGTGGATCGCTTCTCCAGGATATACACGCCCGCCGTTTTCCTAGTGGCGCTGCTTGTCGCGGCCGTTCCGCCGATGTTCATGGCCGGGGGCTGGATCGAGTGGATATACAAGGCCCTGGTCATTCTGGTCATCGGCTGCCCCTGCGCCCTGGTCATCTCCACCCCGATCAGCATCGTCGGCGGCATGGCCGCGGCGACCCGCCACGGCATCCTGATCAAGGGCGGCCTGTTCCTCGAACAGGGCAGACGGCTGCGTTGCCTGGCCCTGGACAAGACCGGCACCATCACGCACGGCAAGCCCAGACAGACCGATTTCGTGGATCTGGGCGGCCTTGGCGAAGCCCGCACGGTCGCCCTGGCGGCCAGCCTCGCAGCCCGCTCGGATCATCCGGTGTCCAGGGCCATTGCCGAAGCCGCGGCGGCCAAGGGCGTGGCCCTGCTCGACATCAGCGACTTCAAGGCCATTCCGGGCCAGGGCGTGAGCGGCGTGTTCGACGGCAAGGACTGGCATTTGGGCAACCACCGCCTGGTGGAGGGCCTGAAACGATGCTCGCCCGAACTGGAGCGGCGGATCTCCGCCCTGGAGGGGCAGGGTAAAAGCGTCGTGGCCCTTGTGGGCGAACAGGGCGCGCAGGGCCTGTTCGCCGTGGCCGACACCCCGAGGCAAAGCAGCATCGAGGCTGTCAGGGAGTTGAAGCAGCTCGGCATCAGGACCGTCATGCTGACGGGCGACAACGAGCATACTGCCCGCGCCGTCGCCGAACAGGTAGGCGTGGACGGTTTTCGGGGGAACCTCCTGCCCGAGGACAAGCTGGCCGCCGTCGAGCGGCTCGCGCGAGACGGCACGGTCGGCATGGTGGGCGACGGCATCAACGACGCCTCGGCCCTTGCCAAGGCGGACATCGGTTTCGCCATGGCCGCGGCCGGCACGGACATGGCCATCGAAACCGCGGACGTGGCCCTGATGGACGACGACCTCGGTAAAATCCCGCGCTTCATCCGCCTGTCGAAGTCCACCCACGCCATCCTTATGCAGAACATCACCCTGGCGTTGGGCGTCAAGGCGGTCTTCCTGGCCCTGACCTTCGCCGGACAGACGACCATGTGGATGGCCGTGTTCGCGGACGTCGGCACCAGCCTGCTGGTCGTGGCCAACGGTCTCAGGGCCATGCGCAAGTAGCTGCCGCCTGGCGCGGAAGCCGCGTCCGCGGCTCCCGCTCCTTGCC
>JAEYTO010000112.1 GCA_023433925.1 Pseudomonadota bacterium
GTGGCCCTTGGTGGGTGGGGTTCGGGGAGGGCGACGCCCTTCCCGATTCTCTTGTCTATCGTGGGCTGATCAGAAATCGCGCCGGAACAAGCCCGGATACTCCACCACGAGCCCGTCGGCATCGACCGTGATGTCCGCCGAGAAGCCCGGAGGGAAGCCTTCGTAGCGGTAGGTGCTCACGTCCAGACGCGTGTAGCGCTGGCTCACGGCCGCAAGCTCCAGGGACGGGACCGCCAGGTAGGCCGCGCGGATGTCCCGGCTTTCGCCAGGCCGCAGGCCGAGCCTGCGGATGGGTAGCGTGTTCGTGAACGGCGTGGCCGCGATGTCCACGTCGATGCATCCGTCGAGCATGGGCACGGGCTGGCCCGCTGCGTCGGACCAGCGGCCATGGCCGTCCGAGCGCAGGCTGATGGCGCGATCCGCGCCTACCAGGGCCGCCTGCACCTCCCGCACCCGCCAGTCGCCATCACAGGTCAGACGATAACTCAGCCCGAAAGGCGCGGAGGCGTCGCCGATCACAATTGCGTCGGCGACGACCCGTTCGGACTCGACGCGCAGGCTCAGGTGCTCCAGCCCCCCGTCCTCCAGGCCCGCCCAGCGGGCGATGCGCTCCACTCCTACAGCCTCATGAGGTAGTCCGCCACCGCGGCCTTGCCCTGCTCGTCCATGTCCTTGAACGAGGGCATGACGCCCACGGGCTCGTTGAGTTGGCGCAGGATGTTGGCCTGGCTCACGGGCCTCTCGCTCACCGGCAGCACGCCCCGCTCCTTGAGGTTCCTGAAGCCCGGCCCGAAGCCTCCGTGCACCGAGTCGCGCGGGTGGCAGCCGGCGCAGCTCTTGTTGAAGATCACCGCGCCCAGGCTGGACACGCCCTCGGGCGCGCCCGCCTCGCTGCGGTACCAGGCGAAGGTCAGGACCGTGACCACCACGAGGCAGGCCATGGCCATGGAGGCGTTGCGCAACTGCGTGGTTCTCATGCTCGGCTCCGGTGTGTCGGTCTCAGTCCAGGAACGAGAAGTATTCGAGGCGGATTTGCCTTTCGGATACGCCCAATTCGCGTAGGGACTTGAGCGTCGCGCGCACAAGGCCCGGAGGCCCGCACAGGTAGAAGGCTTTGCTCAGGCACTCCTCGCCGCACAGACGGGAGATGAGCGCCTTGTCGATGCGGCCCCTCTCGCCCGTCCATCCGGGACCGGGATTGCTCAACACGTGCACGACCGTGAGCCTCGGCTTGGGCAGGGTCGTCAGCTCCTCCAGCTCCTCGCGGAAGACGATGTCCGCCTCCGTGCGGTTGGCGTAGATGAGCAGCACGCGCTTGTCGGCATGCGTGTCCTGCATGTGGCGCAGCATGCTGCGCAGGGGCGTGATGCCGATGCCGCCGGCGATGAAGACCATGTCCTTGTCCTCGGGGTGCAGGAGGTAGGAGAACCTCCCGAAAGGCGCGTGCACCGTGGCCGTGTCGCCCGGGCGGGTCTTGCCGATGGTGGCCGTGAAGTCGCCCGCGGCCTTGATGGTCGAGGAGATGTAGCGGGTCTCCGTGGGGCTGGAGGAAAGCGTGAAGTGGTGCTCCTCGGTCGGGAGTCCGCGCCCCGGCCGGTGCAGGGTCAGGAACTGGAACTGGCCGGGCAGGTAGTCGAAACGCCTGCCGCCCTTGGGCGGCGCCAGGCGCAATGTCCATACGCCCTCGGCCTTGGGCCTGATCTCCATCACGCGGTACGGATGGCGGCCGAGCAGCACCGGGCGGAGGACGCGATGGTGGAGGAAGAGCAGGAAGGCGAGCCCGAAAGCCGCTGCCCAGCCCATGCCCAGGCCGTCGACCAGATCGTGGCCGGCGCTCAGGCCGTGCAGGGGCGCCAGGATCAGCAGCGCGGGGCCGAGCAGGTCATGGATCAGGCGCCAGCGCTCGAAGCGCAGCCCGAGCCGTTTGCGGGCGAGGCTCAGAACCACGTTGGCGATGAGCAGCAGCAGGGTCAGCCTGCCGATGTAGACGAACCATGGCACGGACGGGCTGTACAGGAGGCCCCAACCCGATCCGCCCAGGGCCAGGAAGACCGGGTGCAGTACGAGCATGGCCAGGCCGAGCGCGCCCATGTTGCGATGGAAGCGCAGGAGCATGTCCAGGCCGAAGGGCCGCTCGGTCCACTTGAGCCTGGCCGCCAGCACGACTTGCAGGAGGAGCACGGCCGAGCCCGACAGGGCCAGCCCGAGCCCCAGCTCATGGAGCAGCGACCGCGATGTCGTGTGTCCCAGGAGCACGGCCAGCAGCAAGGGAAACCCGACTCCGAGCGCATAGAGGAGGAAGAGGAGGATGCCGTGGGACATGCCGATGACTGGTCCTTGCTTGGAGTCGAGCGCCCCGCTCGCCACGAAACCCTGGGCCCTTGGGCCCCACCCTCGCCAGCCCCCGCTCCTGCCTGAATTATCAATGGGCTCCAGGCCGGCCTCGCCTTGGCCGCATGCTCAAGCCAAGGGGCGAACCGGCCACGAGCAGGAGACTCCTATCATAGCAGGAACTTGGGAGCGGAT
This sequence comes from Pseudomonadota bacterium, assembly GCA_023433925.1. GTDB lineage: Bacteria > Desulfobacterota > Desulfovibrionia > Desulfovibrionales > Desulfovibrionaceae > Desulfocurvibacter. Next base: position 2,527 of record JAEYTO010000112.1, read on the forward strand.
GTCAATGCGCTTGTGCCGCCTCTCGCGTGGGCGAAACCTGGGCGCGGCGCTCAGGCCGGCTCCGTGTCCTCGTGGGCATACGGCGGGGCGCAGCAGCACAGGACGACCAGCGCGTCCGGGCCGGGATTCTCCAGGCCGTGGGGCGTGCCGGGCGGAATGAGCAGCGTGTCGCCCGGGGCGATGTCCAGGATTTCCTCCCCCAGGCGCATGACTCCCCTGCCAGCGAGCACGTGGTAGAGCTCCTCGCTCCTTGCGTGACGGTGGAGCAGCGTCCGGCCGCCCGGCTCCACCACGGCCTCGGCCAGGCTCTGGTTGCGCGCGCCGGCATGGACATCCGGATGCATGAGCTCGCGCACCAGGGAGCCGTCCTTGGTGCGGTACGGCTCCAGATGCTCGCGCCGCGTGCGTACCGCCTTCATGCCCGGCCTCAGTAGACCTGCTTGAACAGGTCCTCGCCCTCGGCGGGCACGGCGCCCATGGGTGTGGACGTGGACGTTCCCGTGGCCATTTCCGTGGGCGCGGTGCCTTCCAGGAAGGGCAGGAACAGGCTTTCCTTGGAGTCCGTCCCGGCCAGGAGCCCGCTTTGGGCGTCGACGCGCACCATGCTGATGCCCGTCGGCCTGGGGAACTCCTGGTAGGGGAACTGATCCTCGATCTCCGAACGGTAATCGACCCAGATGGGCGAGGCCGCCCGTGAGCCGGTTTCGTACTTGCCCATGGGCTCGTTGGTGTCGAAGCCCACGAACACGCCCGTGACCAGATACGGCGTGTAGCCGATGAACCAGGCGTCGCGCTCGTCGTTGGAAGTGCCGGTCTTGCCCGCGATGGGCCTGTTCAACGCCTTGGCGCGCCAGCCCGTGCCGCTCTGGACCACGTCCTTGAGCATGCTCGTCACGATGTAGGCCGTCTGGGAACTGATGGCCTCCACGGCCTCGGGCTGGGACGAGTACAGGGTCTCGCCCCAGGCGCTGACCACGTCGAGCACCATGCGCGGCTTCACGTAGGAGCCGTCGCGGGCAAAGGACGTATAAGCCTGGCAGAGGTTCATGGGCGTGACCACGGCCGAGCCCAGGGCCACGGACAGATCTTGCGGGAAATCGGACTGTACGCCCAGGGCCTTTGCCCGCTGGATGATCGTGTTCATGCCGAGCTTCTGGGCGATGCGAATGGTCACGAGATTGCGCGACTTGACCAGAGCCGTGCGCAGGATGGTCGGCCCGTGGAAGACGCCCTCGAAGTTGTCCGGTTTCCAGATTTGCGCCGTGGCCTCGTCGGTATAGACCACGGGCGCGTCGAGAACGATGCTGGCGGGCGTGAAGCCGTTGTCCAAGGCCGCGGAGTAGACGATGGGCTTGAAGGCCGAGCCGGGCTGGCGCAAGGCCTGCGTGGCGCGGTTGAACTGGCTGCGGGCAAAGGAGTAGCCGCCCACGAGGGCGAGCACCTCGCCCGTGTCGGGCCGAATGGACACGAGCGCGCCCTCGACGCCCGGCTCGCGCCGCAGGGTCATGGACCAGCGTTCGTCCTCGGGCTTGGCCGGGCGCTTGAGCACCTCGGCCCAGACCACGTCGCCCGCCTGAAGGACCAGGCTGGCGTCCGCCACGGGCCCGACCTCCTCGGGCGACTTGCCGGTATCGGGCTCGCGCGCCCAGGCCATCTCGGCCACGGGGATCTCGCCCGTGAAATCCCCGAAGCGCACCAGCGCGCCCTGGGGCGAGACCTGGGACACGAGCACCTTGACCCACACGCCGGGCTCCAGGGCCTCGGCGGGCATGGCCTCGTCGGCCAGGAACATGGCGTGCTCCTCGGTCCGCAGGCGCACGACGGGGCCTTCCCAGCCCCGGCGGCGGGCCGAGTTCTCCAGGCCCTTGCGCAGGGCGCGCTCGGCCGCCTCCTGGTGCGTCAGATCCACGGCCGTGCGCACGTGCAGGCCGCCCTCGTAGACCGCCTGCTCGCCGTAGCGATCCACGAGCCAGCGCCGCACCTCCTCCAGGTAGTAGGCCCCGAGCTTCCAGGAAGGCTCGGGCATGCTCTTGAATTCCACGGGCTCGGCCAGGGCGAGCTCGTACTGCTCCCTGGCGATCCATCCGGAATCGAGCATGCGGCCCAGCACATAGCGCTGGCGGGCCATGGCCCCCTCGGGGTGCTGATAAGGGTTGTAGCTCGACGGAGCCTGGGGCAGGCCGGCGAGCACGGCCGCCTCGGCCAGGCTCAACTCGCTCACGTGCTTGCCGAAGTAGGCCCTGGCCGCGGCCTCCACGCCATAGGCGCCCGCGCCGAGGTAGATCTGGTTGAGGTAGATGGTCAGGATCTCGTCCTTGGTCAGATAGCGCTCCAGCCGGTAGGCCAGGATGGCTTCCTTGATCTTGCGCGTATAGCTGCGCTCGGGCGTGAGCAGAAGCTGCTTGATGATCTGCTGGGTGATGGTCGAGCCGCCCTGGCGGATGCCGCCGGCGCGCATGTTGGCTATGAACGCGCGCGCTATGGCCGTGACGTCCACGCCGTCGTGCTGGTAGAAGCCGGAATCCTCGGCCGCCAGAAAGGCGTCCGGAAGGTGCTTGGGCATCTCGGCCAGAGTGACCAGGAAGCGCTTTTCCTTGTAGAAGTAGCCGAGGATCTTGCCGTCGCGCGCGTAGACCGTGGTCACCAGCGGCGGATTGTAGTCGGCGATGCGCTTGAATCCGGGCAGGTCGTTGGAGGCCCACAGGTAGAGGCCCACGGTGGCGGCGGCCAGGGCCGTGACGCCGAGGGCCATGACGACGAGGGAGACGAGCAGGAATTTCTTCATCTGTTACTTCTCGCAAAGCTGACTGTTGGCCGCGGCATGCCCCGCTCGGGCGGAAGGCCCCAAGCCATTCGCAGCCTGGCGTGCAATTCGCGCGCCTTGGCCGGCGTCTGGCCGAAGGAGCGCAGGAGCATGCCCATGCCCCGGGCCTCGCGCCTGGCCAGGCACTCGGCCCCGAGGACCATGACCTCGCCGCCGCTTACCCACAGTGGGAAGAGCCTGCAATAATAGGGCCTTGCCTCCGTGGGCAAGCTGCAGCCCGTGTCGGACAAAAAAATGCACTTGCCGGCCTTGTCCACGGCCAGGCGAAAATGGAACTTGCGCGGGTGGAACAGCTCCTCCACGAACTTCTGCTCCCCGGGGAAGAGCATGGCCACGTGGTTGACGAAGGCCGAGGAGTTCGGCGACTGCGCGAACCAGCCCTTGTCGACGACGAAGTCGCGTACGCGATCCATCTCGATGTCCGAGAGCGGAAAACAGAACTCCTCCTGCCCCGGAGTAAGCTGGCAGCAGGTCGGGCCAACGGACGCGCAGCGCGCGCATATGTATTGAGCGGGCATGAAAAAACCTAGTAATCCCTTGTAGGGCCTGGCGGCCAGTAGCCGTTGAAGCCATGGCACAAGTGGAGGGTGAACTCCTGGGCTGGCCGGCCCTTGTGCCGCGTCCGGTAATACACCGGCTCGACGGTGTCAAACATGCGCAGCAGATCGGGAGGCACGGGCCGTCCGGGCTTGCGCTCGACGTACACCGCATCCCAGCCGAGCTTGTCCTGGGGTCCGGCCCAGAGGTCATACTGGTTCATGCGCCGCCCCAGATTCAGGCAGTAGGCGACAGGCTGGCCTGGGGCATAGAAGGCCAGCGCCGCTGTCGTGTCGTAAGCGCTCGAAAAGAAGAAGACCCTGGCCGGATCGCCGAAGCGTGCCCGTTGCAGCTCCGCGAGCTTGCCTCCCAGGTCGTCCCAGCCCTTGAGCCGCAGGGCCGGATCGTATTCGGGTGAAACGGGGAGGACGCCCTGCGCGTGCAGGAGCGCGAAGACCAGCCCTGACAAGACCAGGCAGATCTTCCTGGCCTTGAAGAGCGCCCCCGTTCCTTCCCTCCAGAACCACTGCCAGAAAAACCCCGCCGAGATCAAGCCGCTTGCGTAGCACATGGCAGGCCAGTTGCCCTCGATCTTGGTGTGCAGGCTCCAGACGAGGAAGAAGGCGAACATGGGCCAGAAGCCCGCCACGAGGAGCGAGGCCTGGTGGTGATCCAGGCCGAGCGGCGGGTGGCTCCCGCCGCGCACTTGGCGCAGGGCCGCCCACGAGCCGGCCAGCACGGCGGCCAGCCACCAGGGCGTCAGCAGCCCGATCTGGCTGCCCACGTATTCCGGGAATTTCTCCGGCCGCAGGAAGGCCTTGGCCCGCGCGCCGGTCACTCCGGCCTGGCTGCCCACGTGCTTGAAGGCCACGAAATCGTTCTCGATGTTCCAGACGATGACCGGCGCCAAGCCCAGGGCCGCGCCAATGCCCAGGGAGCCGGCCAGCCTGGGCCAGAAGCCGCGCGGCAGCAGGCCGGCCCGGCCGAGCATGAAGCCGTGGAGCACGGCCACGCCCGCGAAGGCGAGCATCATGTACTTGGCCAGAAGGCCCACGGCCATGCACGCCGCCAGCCCAAGCCAGGGCCAGACCCCGCCTTGGCCCCGACCGGCCGCGTACAGGCACAGGAGCGCGCCCAGCCAGCAGACCAACAGGGGGTTGTCCGTGGTCATGAGCAGGCCGGAGGCCAGGAAGAGCGGCGTGGTCGAGGCGATGACCAGGGTCCACAGGGCGGCCTTGGGCTTCCCGAAAAGCTTGGCCACGCCTAGGTACAGGAGCGCCTGGGACGCCGCCGCGCCCACGACGGCTCCCATGCGCACCCCGATCTCCGTGTCGCCGAGCAGGGAGGTCCAGAAGGCGATGATCCAGGCGATGAGCGGCGGCTTCGAGTAGTAGGAGAGCTGGAGCCTGCGGGTCCAGTCCCAGTACTGCGCCTCGTCCATGACAAGGTCGAGCTGGCCGCCCAAGAGGAAGGCCAGCCTGGCCAGACCGGTCGCCAAAATGATCGCGCCGGCCCAGAAACCCGGCCGGCGACCCAGCACCGTCCCTTCGCTCACCTTAACCTCCTATACCAGCTTAGCCTTTTTAGCCCTTCGCGGTGCGCTTGTCCAGGTCAGCCCTCCGTGTGAACGAGTGCAAATAAAACCGTCGCCCACTTGCCCAAGCCTCGGAACTGGAATAGTTTGGCGATTCGCCCTCCGGCCCCTGGCGGAGGGCGGACGCCGTATTGATGGGATCCGGAGATCGCCAGGCCGCGGCCGCACGACCGGGACCCGAGCGTCACATGGCGGCCATACGGAGGCCCTAAGGCAGTGTACAGCGTCCACAAAACTGATAGGAGGCCCTAGATGACAGCCCTTGGCATGGAGGAAATCAGGACCCGCCTTATCATGGATCTGGAGGAGATCGAGGAGGCTCAAGCGGGCAGCATGGAGATTCTCGCCGATGGCTTCGAGGCTTTCGCCGATAGCGTCGACGTAGCCGCCCAGGAGACGGACAGGAAGATCATCCTGGCCCTGCGCGAGCGCGACCGCCAGCGGGCCAGGGACATCCGCCGGGCCCTACGCCAGATGGACCAGGGCTCCTACGGCATCTGCGACGAATGCGAGGAGCCCATCGCGCCGGCCAGGCTGCGCGCCTTCCCCACGACCACCCTGTGCGTGCACTGCAAGGAGTACATGGAGCAATCCGAGTACGCCCACGCCCGCTGATCGGCCCAGCACCCGGCACGCCGGGTCGGCATTCGCGGACAACGGTGTCCAAGAGGCTCACGCCTTCCGGACGCCTGGACTGCTGACAAATCCTTTTTGCGAGAGAGGCCCCTTTTTGAAAAAAGGGGCCTCTCTCGCGCTCTCTCCACCAAAAATTTTTGATATTATTTCAGCATATTGATTAGGTGGCGCAGTTGAAAAACGGGGTTCCAAGGGGGCCGCGCCCCCTTGGCCGCCGGAGGCAGAAAAACGACCTTTAGCACTGATCCGGGCCTCCGGGAGGCTCGCGCCCTCGGACGCTTGCCTTCCCGCGCGCCGGGCTCGGAGCTAGCCGCCGTCGCGTGGCCGGGCGAGCCGCGCCGGCCGGTTGGTCAGCCAGACTCCGCCGATGACCATGGCCCCGCCGATGGCCAGGGTCCACGTCACGCTCTCGCCCAGGATGAGCACGCCCATGACTATGGCCGCCACGGGCACGAGGTTGATGAACACGCCGGCCCGGCTGGCGCCGATGGCCTTGATGCCCTCGTAGTACCAGGCAAAGCTCAGGCCCGTGGCCATGACGCCCAGGAAGAGCAGGTTGCCCCAGATCACGGGACCGACGGAACCGATCCGATCGGCCAATCCTTCGGCCGCGGCTCCGGGCAGGAGCATGAGGCAGCCGAGGATGCAGGCCCAGGTCACGGCGTTCAGCGGCGACATGGCGGCCATGGCCCGCTTGCCCAGCAGGGAGTAGGCAGTCCAGGCCGCCGCGCAGCCGAAGATGAGCAGCTCGCCCTGGCCCAGGCCGCCGGCCAGGAGCGCGGCCGGGTCGCCGCGCGAGATGATCACGCCCACTCCGGCCAGGGACAGCGGAATCCCCACGGCGTGCGCGGGCTTCAGCCGCTCGCCAAGGAACAGCCCCGAGATGAGGGCCATGAGCGCCGGAGTGCAGGCGATGATGAGCGAGGCCTTGCCCGCCGGCACGGCCTTGAGCCCGGAGAAAAAGAAGGCGTTGTAGGCGAACACGCCCGTGAGGCCGAGCAGGACCGCCTGCAAAACGTGCTCCCGGCGCAGCCTGGGCGCGCGCTTCTCCACGCGCATGGTCAGGAAGATCAAGAACGCCGAGGCGATCAGGAAACGCAGGAAGGCGGCCGAGAACGGCTCCATGGAGGCGGCCACGATGCGGCCCGAGACCCATGTGCCGCCCCAGATGACCATGGTGGCGACGAGCTTGACGTAAATGGCGGGCACGGAACACCCCTTGGCTGTCGTGCGGAAGAAGGCTGGCCTGTACGCCGATTCCTCTTGCCTGCCAAGAGGCGGTCGCGTGCGCCGTCCGCTCGGCCCGGCGCGGATCACTTGCCGCCCGGCCCCGCCCCGAATTCTTCCAGGATGCGCTGAGCAATGCCCGCGGCCTCGCCGGCCATGGGAATGCAGCGCTCCTGCTTCAGGTTGCGCTCGCGAAAGGCCTGCTGGCCCTCGGCGGTGCGGAAATCCACGCCCAAGAGGTCCATGCAGGTCACGGCCCCGAAGCGCTCCCTGAACTCGGCCACAAGCTCCTGGACCATGGCGTAGACCGTCTCCAGGGACTCATCGCCCTTGTCGCGGCCGTGCAGCAGGCCCAGGGCCATGATCGCGCCCGAGAGCGCCCCGCACATGCCGCCCGTGCGAGCCACGCCGCTGCAGAAACCGCTGGCCATGCGCGGAACGAAATCCCCCGCATGGCCGTGGCGCTCGCACAAAGCCTGAAGCACGCTCTCGGCGCACAGCAAGCCGCTCGTCCCGAACAACTCGGCGACGCGCGCCGCCGCGTCGATCCTGGTCATGACTCCTCCTTTTGATGCTTCACATTGGATTGGCGAGACGATAATGGAGTCCGCGTGATCGAGTAAAACGATTTAATTGCATAAGCCATATCGCACGGATCGATCACAGGAGCAGGCAATGGAACTTCGGCACTTGCGGACCTTCAAGACCGTGGCCGCGCTCATGAGCTTCAACAAGGCCTCGCGGGTGCTGCACTATGCCCAATCCTCCATATCCGCGCAGATTCAGGCCCTGGAGCGCGACCTGGGCAACCGCCTGTTCGACCGGCGGGGCAAGAGGCTCTTCCTGACCGACGCCGGCCAGGAGCTTCTGGGCTATTGCGACAGGTTGCTGGCCCTGGCCGACGAGGCGCGCGAGCGGGTCACCGCCCAGGGCGTGCGCCAGGGCACGCTCAACGTGCGCATGCCCGAAAGCCTGGGGCTTGCGCTCATGCCCGGCGTGCTCGCGCGCTTCCGGCCGGCCTTCCCGGACATCCGCCTGGCCCTGCACGCCTGCGCCGCCGAATCGCTGCCCAAGGACCTCTTTGACGGCATTTACGACCTCGCCTTCCTGCTCGCGGAATCGGTCGATTCGGCGGTGCTCCAGGTCGAGCGCCTGGGTTTCATGGAAGCCGTGCCGGTAGCCGCGCCAGGACACGAGACGGCCGCCGCCGGACACGTCGCATTGGCCAGCCTGGCCAGACACCCCCTGCTGCTCGGCACCTCGGATTGCAGCTACCGCAAGGCTTTCGAGCGCCTGCTGGCCGATCAGGGCCTGACGCCCGCATCGCTCACCGAGGTGGCCAGCATGGAGCTGCTCAAGCGGCTCGTATCCGCGGGGGCCGGGATCACGATTCTACCGCAGCTCGTCGCCCGCAAGGAAATCGAGGCTGGCCGCATGGCCCTCGTGAAGTGTCCTGAAGCGCGCCTGGAGATGGCCGTGCTCATGATAACGCATCGCGACAAGTGGCGTTGCGCGGTGCTCAAGGCTTTCATGGATTTGGCCAGGGAAGAGGCGCGGCATTCGGGACTGTGACGCTCGCCAGGCAGGCACGGCCGAATTCGGATCTCTCCGGTCCATTGGAAGCGGCCGCCGGCCGGCTTGGCTATTTCTGACGAATCAGCTACCTTGCGCGTCTTCCGACGCGCCCGTGAGCAGTCCGGCCGCGCGGACACGGACACTTCATCCGCGCGCGGCGAGACACCGACCGCCGCGCGCGCCACGAGGACCACATGGCCCACATGACCAAGAAAAGCATCAGCACGCCCAAGGCTCCGGCGGCCGTGGGCCCCTACTCGCAGGGCATCGTCAGCGGCAGGCTCCTGTTCCTCTCCGGACAGATCCCTCTGGACCCGGCCACGGGCAAGCTCGTGGAGGGCTCCATCGAGGTTTCCACCCGCCGGGTCATCGAGAACATCCGCGCCCTACTCCAGGCTGCCGGGGCCGACCTGGGGAACGTGGTCAAGTCCACCGTGTTCCTGACCGACATGGGCGACTTCAAGGCCATGAATTCGGTCTACGCCGAATTCTTCAAGGAGCCCCACCCGGCCCGCTCGACCATCCAGGTCGCCGGCCTGCCCCTGGGAGCGCCGGTCGAGATCGAGGTCATCGCAGCCTTGCCCGAGGGGAAGTAGCGTGGTTTTCCTTGACATTCAAAAGTCAACCGGGAGAGGGCGGCGTCCTCTCCCGGTTGGTATGCACAATGCCCTAGCCTGGGCTGATCTCCCGCCCGCCCACGGTCTCCTCGACCATGTCCACGCAGGTCTGGCGCCCGCCGTGGCCCGGCGGTCCCCAATGCCACGGGCCGTCCAGGAGGCGCAGCTCCGTGAGCTCGGCCACGGGAATACAGCGCCAGTTGTCCGGCGAGCCGTCGGCCACGGGGCCAGCGCTGCTCTCGCCGCCATGCTGGTAGAACAGGCAGTGCAGCCGGTCGCGCTTGCGGCCGAGCACGTGCGGGCACATCTCGCGCTGGAGGCCGTGGTACACGGCGGCCACGGGCCTGCGCTCGCGCATGGCCCTGAGCAGGAGGTCGTAGTTGGACGGGCGCGGCTTCCTGGCCATGGCCCAGCATAGCAGGCTCGGCACGGCGCGCAAACCGGGCCTGGCCTCGCCCACGCCATTCCAGGCCTGAACGCGGCGCGCGGCTACCCGCCGGACGCGACGGCGTGCGGCGAGCCTTCGCGCCGCCGCATGCAGCCGATGCAGTACGGCGTAGAGGGCACGGCCTCCAGGCGCTGGAAGGGGATCTCCTCGCCGCAGTCCTCGCAGTAGCCGTAATCCTCGCCATCCATGCGGTTCAGGGCCAGGGACAGCTCCATCAGGCGCTGATCCATGCGCCTTTTCCAGGACAGATAGCTCGTCCCGGAGGCAGCCAACTCGCTGGCGGGCTCCTGCTCGTCATGATGTGTTCTCCATCGCTCCAGGGCCTCGCGGATGCCGCTGATTTCAGCCTCGATGGCCTGCCTCAGAGCTTTCAATTGCTGCTCTCTCATGGTGACCTCGTCGTGTTGTAAATAATAAAAAAGGCCTCATTTCCAAGGTGGAGATGGGGCCTGTCAGTTGCGGAGACTAAGCGTCGCGGCTACATGACGGCTCCCGGCGGCTTCGTGCCGAAGCCCAGAGCCAGGCGAGTGCCTTTGACGGCGCTCTCCGCATGCAGGCCCATACCTTCGCGGATAGTGAAAACAGAAAAAACCATACGATTATCCTCTTGCCAACAGTCCACGGCAAACACACTACATCCTACGCACAAAAAAATAAAGTGCAAGAACCCTGGACGATTTCCGCACCCGCAAGCGCTCGCCCTTGCCGGCTCCGCCTCCAGGCCTGGCGGCCTGCCGAAAGCGCCCGTATCGATCAGGACGGCCCACCGGTTGCACGGAACCCGCGCAAAGGCCGGGCACGCCTCGTCGGCCTCAAGGGCTCCGGCCGGCGCCGTCCCGCCGCGCGAGAGGCCGCGCCATTTCCGCATCCCTCTTGCAACGGCACGCCCGTGCGCGTATCCCATGGTGGGATGTGCCGCTAACGCAAAGGACGGTCCATGTACTTCCATACGCCCACGTTCCTCCTGGCCCTTTCGCTCGTCTTCTCGCGCAGGCCGCTGTCGATCAGGCACATGTTCTTCGCAGTGACCTTCTCGATCCTGTTCCTCATCCTGCGCGCGATGGTAATCGCCGGGCGCATCCTGGACGATATCCTCTATCCGGGCTGGCGCGCGCAGGAGATCCGCAAGCCGATCTTCATCATCGGCAACCCGCGCAGCGGCACGACCTTCACCCACCGGCTCATGGCCGGCGACGACCGCTTCACCTACCTCAAGCTGTGGCAGACCATCTTCCCGTCCGTGACCTACTACAGGCTCTTCGGCCTGCTGGGCCGGCTCGACAAGGAAATCGGAGCGCCCTTCACCCGCATGCTGGCCTATATCACACGCAAGGGCCTGTCGGGCTGGGAGAAGATGCACCCCACCGGGCCGGACAAGGCCGAGTCCGACGAGATGCTCTTCGTCTACGCCTTCCTGAGCCCGCTGGTATCCCTGCTCTTCCCCTATCTGGACGAGCTTCCGCAGCTCAAGTTCCCCGACCGGCTGCCCGCTGACGACCGTGATCATCTGCGCCTCTACTTCAAGGACTGCCTCAAGCGCCACGTCTACGCCACGCGGGCCACGCGGGCCACAGGGGCCAGCGGAACCGCCCTGTCGGACAGGATACTCCTGGAGAAGGTTGCGCTCATCGCCGGCCGGCTGCGCCTGGTGCTCGCCACCCTGCCCGACATGCGCATCGTGCACCTGGTGCGCCACCCCTACGAGTCCGTGCCCTCGCTCATGAGCATGTTCCACGCGCCCCTGCCCACCCTGGCCCCCCAGCATGCGGCCAAGGACGGCCCGGCCATGCGCCAGGTGGCGGCCATGATCTTCGAGTACTACCGGACCATCCTGGAGGTGAAGCGCACCCTCGCGCCCGAACGGTTCATGGAGGTGCGCTACGAGGAGCTCGTGGCCGACTCGGCGGGCACGGTGAAGCGGATATACGACCGCTTCGGCATCCCCACGAGCCCCAACTACCAGGACTGGCTGGCCAGGGAGACCGCGCTCGCCCGCGACTACAGGAGCCGGCACGCCTACTCCCTGGAGGAGTTCGGCCTGACCAGGGAAATGGTCTATACAGAACTCAAGGACGTGTTCGCGGAGTACGGCTTCAAGCCCTGACAGCCCGCCGGCGGCACAGGAGGCAAGCTCATGCGCCTGGCACGTATCCTGATCCTGGCGACCGTGGCCACCCTGCTCCTGCCGGCCGCGAACGGCGGCGGGCGCGGGCAACCGTTCCGGGAGCTTGCCGCCGGCCCTGCCCTGGCCCAGTCCCTGCCCAGCAATCCGGGCGTGGCGCCGGGCACGGGCGCGCGCGGCTCGGGTCCTGCCTTGGGCCCAAGCGACGGCCTCGGCAATCCGGGCGTGCGGCCCTACCAGTCGGACTACCAACGGCAGGTGCAGGAGGAAGTCACCCAGGAGCGGCTGCTGCGCGAGAACCAACTGGCGCGCAAATACGCCGAGCAGATGCGCCAGGAAGCCACGGCCCGCTACCGCTACTACCGGGAGCGCGACCCGCTGGAAGCCAGGGAGGCCTACCAGGACGCCTGGCGCTGGAAAGAGGAGCAGGACCGCCTCGCCAAGCAGCGCCAACGCATCGTGCAGTCCAAGCAGCCGCGCGCCAAATCCGGGGATTGACCCCTTGACGGCCGCGCGCCATGATCCGATGATCTTTGCATGCCCTGTCGGGCCACGCTGACGGCCCTACACTTTCAGTCCGCTTGATTGCCGAAAGGGCCATGGCTTGCGCCAATCGCGTTGCCGGTCCGCCGGACGCGCAAACCCCAACCCTGCCCCGACCATGACCCAAACCCGCGTCATCAGATCCGCTTGCACTCGCCATTGCTCGGACGGCTGCGCCCTGCTCGTGGAGTTCCCGCCGCAAGGCCGGCCGCGCATCCGCGGCAACCCCGAGCACCCGTTCACGGCTGGCGTCATCTGCGCCAAGACCTCGCGCTACATGGAGGTCATCGAAAGCCCGGCGCGCATCACCACGCCCCTCGTGCGCCAGGGCGACGGCTTTCGCCGCGCCACGTGGGACGAAGCCCTGAGCCTCGTGGCCGCCAGGATCGACGCCCTGCGCGCCACGCCCGAGCGCATCCTGCACATCTGGTACTACGCGTCCTTCGGCCTGCTGGCCCAGGCCAGCAAACGCCTCTTCGGCACGCTACGCGCGGTGTCCTTCACGGGCTCGCCCTGCCTGTCCGCCGGCACCCAGGCCACTATCCGCGACTTCGGGGCCGTTCGCGGGCCGCGGCCGGACGAGTTCCTCAAGGCCGCGCGCATCGTCAACTGGGGCCGCAACCTGCGCGCCCAGGCCCCACACTTCGGACTCATCCTGAGCCAGGCCCGCGAGGCCGGCATCCCCATGCTGACCATCAGCGTGGGCGACGAGGGTCACGCGCGCCACTGCGACCGGCATATCCTTATCAGGCCGGGCAGCGACCGCTTCCTGGCCGCCGCATCCCTCAAGCTGCTCATGGAGCGCGGCGTCCCGGCCATGGCCCGCGAGCGTGGCGCCAACTGGCCGGCCCTGGAGCGGCTGCTGGAGTCCCGGGAGCTGGATCGGCTCCTTGACCAATGCGGAGTCGGCCGCGCCGCTGCCGAGGCTCTGGCCGAGTGGTATGCCGCCCCCGGACCCGTGGCCACGCTCTTCGGCCGGGGGCTGCAACGGTATGCCCATGGCGGGGAGAACGTGCGCTTCATCGACGCCTTGGCCATGGCCGCCGGCCATGTGGGCCGCGCTGGCGGCGGCGTGTTCTTCGATCAGGGCGACCTGGGGCAGTTGGACTATGGCTGGGCCAAGGTGTCCAGCGGTCCGTCACGCACCTTCCGCTTCACCCACCTGGCCGGCGAGGTGGCGCGGGCCGACCCGCGCGTGGACATGGTCTGGGTCGAGGGCATGAACCTCGTGACCCAGGGCCAGGACAGCCGGGCCCTGGCGCGCATGCTCAGGGAGCGCTTCACGGTCGTGGTGGAGCCGTTCATGACCGACACGGCCGAGTGCGCGAGCGTCATCCTGCCGCCCGCGCTCATGCTGGAGACCGAGGACATCTGCCGGGGGGCCATCCACGACTTCGTGCACCACGCGGCCCAGGCCTTGCCGCCGCGCGGAGAGGCCCGCGCCAATTTCGACATCGCCGCCGACCTGGCCGGGCGGCTGGGAATCGAGTTCCCGGCGGCCGAGGAGGTCATGCGCCAGGCCCTGCAAACCAAGTGCATGAGCACGAACCTGGAGGAGCTGCGCGGGAAGGGCTGGATCAAGGCCCCGGATAGGCCCGTGCCCTGGGCGGATGGCCGCTTCGCCCACCCGGACGGGAAGTATCGCTTTCCCGAGGCCCTGCATGAGGAGCCGGCGGCCCCGCAAGGCTATCCCCTGCGGCTGCTCAGCCTGGTCCAGAAGGACTACCTTCTCTCGCAGATTCCCGAGAAGGATCAGGCCGGGCCGGCCACGGTCCACGTCGCGCCCGAGTGCGCGGCCTTGGCCGGGCTAGACCTGACGCGGCCGGTGTTCCTGGCCACGCCCCTGGGCCGCCTGGAGGTGCGCGTGGAGCTGCTGCCGGGGCTGCACCCCGAGGCGCTCGTCTGCCCGCGCGGCGGCTGGCTCAAGCACGGCCGGGGCGTCAACGCGCTCATCGAGCCGCGCGAGGCGGACCTGGGCGGCCAAGCCGCGTACTACGCCCAGCACGCCCGGCTGGAGAACGCGCCCGGCCTCTAGCAGATTGTTGGAAAAGTCGTTCTGGCTTTTCGATCTTGCAATGCTTGGGCAAAACGCAAGCATTGTTCACGGATGCCGCGCATCCATCGGGCCATCCTGGTCCGCGCAGCCTGTTTTCAACAGGCTGTCAGGGCGCGTCCGCACACCCTTTGGGATTCACGTCCCGTCGGGCTTCAGTCCGCCTCGCGTCGAGGGGCCAGCGGACATCAATGGCCGCCGCCATTGCCCAGGTGGGTCCGCACCAGATGAAGCAGCGCCTCGAACTCCCGACGTCTGGGCAGCACGGCCGCGAGCTGGTCGGCGTAGCCGCGCTCGCGGAACACGGCCAGGCTCTCGGGCCAGCTCAAGTCGAAGGTCCAGGCCAGCAGGAGCAGCTTGAAGTCGTTGAGCCAGCGCATGGACCGGTAATCCGGCGTCTCCCGGCGCATGGCCGAGTCCAGGATCTCGGGCGTGTAGCGCTCGGGGTCGTCCACCAGGCGCAGGGTCGCCACCGGGTTCTTGGGCTTGTCCGGGTCGAAGTGCTCCAGCATGACGCGCATGATGTCCAGCTTGTCGCTGTCGCGCACCACGTGGAGCATCATGCGCAGCGGCTCCGGCAGCCTGGGCGGCAGCGTCTTGCGGTTGTGCAGGAAGACCGTGCCGAGCACGAGCCGCCGGCCCTCGGGATCGAGCCCCTCCAGGGCGCCCCGCTCCTCGCGCAGCACGCGCGCGCCGAGCACGCCGTGGTTGATGGATTCCGTGTCGTTGAAGGTGCGGTAGCGCACGTACTGCGGGAAGCGGCCGCAGTCGTGATACAGAGCGGCGATCAGGGCCAGGCTGCGCAAGCGCTCGCCCGGCAGGGCCGCGGGAGCGATGCGCTCGGCGATGCCCAGCACCTCAAGGCTGTGCTCGTGCTTGAGCCGCACGTTGCGCAGGTCATCGGGGCCGCCCCGGCGGAAGCCGTCCACGAAGGCCTCGAACCAGCGTCCGCGGCGCTCCAGGGATGTGCTCACGAACGCTCCGTCTTGCGGCGCTTACGCTCGTAGGCCTCGCGATCAAGCTCGCCGCGCGCGAGCCTTTCATCCAGGTCGCGCAGGCGCTCCTGGCGCTGATGCTCCCAGTCCTCGTCCATCCATTTCTCGCGCAGCGGACCGCGCGGGCCGAACAGGCGGCGGATGACGAAGATGATGAGCGCGAAGAGGAGCACGATGAATAAGATCTTGGCTCCCACGAAAAGCCAGGAGTCGCCCCAGCCGTGGCCGAAGGGCCAGGTCCGCCAGTCCGCCTGGGGACCGCCGCGGCCCGCCAGGGCCAGTGTCGTCGGAAAGTTCCACATTGGTCGTCACGCATCCTGGTACGGGATTGTGGTACGCGCAAGCCGCGAGGGGACGAACGGCCCCGGCGCGGAAACCCAAGATGGAAACCCGAGCAGCGTGGGCGCGTCAAGCTTTTTTGAGCCGGACGGAGGGCTCCAGGCTGGAAAAATCGCCTTGAAAAAAAAGGTGAAATCGCGTTTCATGGCTGTACCCACCTTGGCTTCAGCGGAGGACAATATGCGTGTGCTCATCGTCGAGGACGATTTCACGAGCAGGAAACTGCTACAGATGATACTGACGCCGCACGGCGAATGCGACATCGCCGTCAATGGCGAGGAATGCGTCGATGCATTCAAGCTCGCCTTGCGGGAGGGCAAGCCCTACGATCTCGTCTGCCTGGACATCATGATGCCCCACAAGGACGGCCACCAGGCCCTCAAGGATATTCGCGCCATCGAGAGGGAGCGTGGCATCAAGGGCTCGGACGAGGTGAAGGTCATCATGACGACCGCCCTGGATGACCCCAAGAACGTGGTCGAGGCCTATTACAAGGGCGGCGCGACCTCCTACATTCCCAAGCCCATCGACAAGCACATGTTCCTGCACCTGTTGCGCAACCTTGGGCTCATCGGCTGATCAAGCGCACCTGTTTTGATTTACAACCCCGTCCCCGTGTCTTATCTCACGGGGTAGAGAATCGTGAGCCGTGCCCGGACTTGGCTGCCGGACATGGCTTTCATTTCACTACAGCCATCCTTGAGGGACCATGACTAAAAAGCTAGCCACTCTCACCGCAGCTATCTTGCTGGCCCTGACCACGATCTGCGCTTCTTTTGACGCCGCCGAGGCGGCCCGCTTCGGCGGGGGCAGGTCCTTCGGCTCTCGGCCGAGCTACAGCCAACCCGCGCAGCGCCAGCAGACCCAGAACATGAACCAGTCCAAGCCCAACCAGCAACAGCAGCAGAACCTTGGCCAGACGGCCCCCGCGCGCGGCGGCATGTTCGGCAGGTTCGGCGGCTTCATGGGCGGTATGCTGGCCGGCAGCCTGCTGGGCGCCCTGTTCTTCGGCATGCCCTTTGCCGGGGGGGGCATGATGGATATCCTGCTCATCGGCATCCTGATTGTCGCCGGCGTCATGGTGTTCAGGATGATCGCCGCCCGCCGCCGGCAACCCGAGTATAACTATGCAGGCGCGGCCCAGGGCCACGTCGAGGCCCCGACGGGCCGGAACGACTGGTCCGGGTCCCAGTGGGACAGGCTGCGCACCGAGCCTTCCGGGCAGGCCTCCGGCGCTTCGGCCTCGCAGTCCGGGGCGGCCGTGAGCGTGCCCGGCTTCGACGAAGAGGAGTTCCTGCGCGGGGCCAAGCTCGTCTACACCCGTTTGCAGGCATCCTGGGACGCCCGCGACCTGAACGACATCCATGAGTTCGCCACGCCCGAGGTCATGGAAGAAATCAAGCGCCAAGCCGCCCAGGATCCCACGCCATCCAAGACCGAAATCCTGCTCATCAACGCCAAGGTCCTGGAGGCCAAGTTCCAGGGCCAGCACACCGTGGCCACGGTCTACTACGATGTGCTCATGCGCGAGGACAAGACCAAGGACGCTCCCGAGCAGGTGCGCGAGGTTTGGCACTTCCGCCGCGACAGCGCGGACCCCAAGGCGAGCTGGAAGCTCGAAGGCATCCAGCAGTTGGAAAACTAAGTTTTGTTGCGTGGGAGCTGGGAAGGGCTTCGCCCTCCCCAGACCCCACCCACCAGGGGCCACGGGCCCCTGGACCCCGCGTTTCGTTGGCGAGCTACCCAGCCTCGCCCCTTGCCAAGGAATTCGACGGGCCTCCCTGGAAGCAGGGAGGCCCGCTTGTTTCGAGCAGGCCGAAGGTCTGAAAGGGGCCCGTGCGCCGGGACGGATAGCGCCGTCG
>JAEYTO010000069.1 GCA_023433925.1 Pseudomonadota bacterium
TTTCGGCGCAGGGCTATCGCATATGACTCGTGGCCAGGCGAATCGCCCTACTTGCGGGTTCCAAGGGCCGTGGCCCTTGGCGGGGTCAAGGGACGGAGCCTCTTGTGGGGCCGGGGAGGGCAAAGCCCTTCCGGCTCAGGCCCTGGATGCTCGCCCGGCCTGAACGGCGCGGGCCAGGGCGCGCGCGGCTTCCTCGGGCGATTGCGCCGAGCAGATGGCCGAGACAACGGCCACGCCGTCCGCGCCCGCGGCCATGATCTGGGCCGCGTTGGAGGCGTCCACGCCGCCGATGCCCACCATGGGCCGCGTGATGCGCCCGCGCAAGGCGCGCAGGCCTTCGACGCTCCAGGGAAGGTGGCTGAAGTCCGTCTTGGTCGCGGTGGGGAAGACCGGCCCCACGCCGTAGTAGTCCACGGGCAGCTTCTCGGCTTCCAGGGCCTGCTCCGGAGTGTCCGTGGACAGGCCCAGGATGGCCGAGGGGCCAAGGATGCGCCGCGCGTCGAGCGCGTGCATGTCGCCTTGGCCCACGTGCGCGCCGTCGGCGCCGGCGGCCAGGGCCACGTCGATCCGGTCGTTGACGAGCAGCGGCACGCCGAGCGGCGCGAGCAGGGCCTTGAGCGCGCGGGCCAGCTCCACGAATTCGCGGGTGGCCGCGCACTTCTCGCGCAACTGGACCATGGTCGCCCCGCCGCGCACGGCCCGGCCCACGATGTCCAGCAGGTCGCGGCCCAGGCACAGCGGCCGGTCGGTGACAAGGTAGACGCTCAGGTCGAAGGGGCGACGCATGCGGGGCTCCGGATATTGCGTTCAGCAGGCCAACCGGGAGAAGGCGCCGCCCTCTCTGGGCTCTTTCCCGCCAGAGAGAGACTCGGGCCGTCCCGGCCCTCGCGCCGCGGGCGTGGCCCAAGGCGGCGACATGCGATCGTGCAGCATGGCGCGATTGTCCCGGCCCCCGTGGTTGGGGGAAAATTCAATCCTTGGGCGCGCCCCGGCCGTTCAGGCGTCCTTCCACGTCGGCGACCTTTTGCTCCAGGCCGCCCGAGCGGCCGGCGCGGCCGTCCACCTTGAGGGTCATGTAGACCCGGCCGCAGTCGGCCTGCATGGCCTTGAAGCAGCGGGCCACAACGGCCATGACCTCGTCGTACTCGCCCTCGATGGCAGTGCCCATGGGACCCAGGCGATGCGGCAGGCCGCTCTCGCGGACGATGCGCACGGCGCGGGCCACGTGCTCGGAAACGCTTTCGTCCTTGCCGATGGGAAATAGGGACAGGTCGACGATGACGCTCATGGTGCGCTCCTGAAATATGGATCAAAGAATCATAAGTCAGACCGGCCTGGAAATAAAGCCGCCACTCGAGTTCGCGGCGGCTTGACCGGTCCGCGGCCATCCTTTATTCCCGCGCCTTCGGCTGGTACAAGCACGACATGGCGCGACGAAGCGCGCCCCAAGGAGACCGCATGACCGCCAAGCGATACGGCAACTATTTGCAGGAGCTCAAGTCCCGCTCCCAGAAGAAGCGCGAGATGAACGCGCTCCAGGACCTGGGCGCGCGGCTCGTGGACCTGCCCCGGAACGAGCTGGAGGCTTTGGGCCTTCCGGACGAGCTCGTCAAGGCCGTGCTCATGGCCCGCAAGCTGAGGGACGCCAAGAACGACTCCTACCGCCGCCAGCTCCAGTACGTCGGCCGGCTCATGCGTGAGATCGACGCCGGGCCGGTGATCGCGCACTTCGCCGGCGCCGATGCGGAGCACCAGGAGGACGTGCAGGTCTTCCGGCGGCTGGAGCGCTGGCGCGACGCCCTGCTGGCCGGGGACGAAAGCGCCTTGGCGGAGATAGGCCAGGCCTATCCCGGCGCGGACCTCTCGGGCATCCGCGAGACGGCCAACAAGGCTCGGGCCGAGAAGGAGCTCGGCAGGCCGCCCAGGTCGGCGCGGCAGCTCTTCCGCTATCTGCGCAGCCTTGAGCACGCGGAGGAGGGCGAGCAGGAGTAAAGGCCCGGCCTGTCTCGAACATGGGCTGGGTGCGGTCGCAGCGGGTGAGGGCTTCGAAGGGCGCTTGGGCAAGGGCGTTGGACGAATGAACGTGGAGAGGATCGAGCCCCTCCACGAACGGGCCGGCGAGAGACGCCAGCTGGCGGATGCTTACCTGTCGACCAGGAAGGAAATCTTGGTCGTGACCCTGAACACGGTTATCTGGCTGTTTTCCACCCTGGCCTGAAAATCCTTGATCCATACGGACTGGATGTTGCGCACGGACTTGGCCGTCTCGGCCACGGCGGTGCGCACGGCGTCCTCGAAGCCTTTTTCGGACTGGGCGATGATCTCGATGGACTTCACCACTGACATGGCAGACTCCTTTGCCGAGGTCACGGCATGCCCCATGTTACCCCGTGCTGGACGAGAGGGCCGGGAAGGCGCTCCCCAGGGGGGTGATGAACAGGGATGGCTGGTCCCCGAACCTGCCGCAGTATTTCAGGCGCCAGCATTCGCTCGTGCGCTCCCCGCGAATGCAGTAGGCGCTCACCATGGCCTGGACGGATCGGCTCTTGTCCGATCCGAAGGACTTGTAGAATGGACAAGTGCGCAGATAGGTGCATGGTCCAGCCACCCTTCCGACTCCTCTTTCAGGTTGTTTATCCAGGATCCGCCGAACCTGGACGGCCGAAGGCCGTTCTGATCAGACAGTCTATCCGTTTCGGTTTCACGGGCATCCGGCCTATGTCTGATTTTGCTGTCGGAATATCGCCTACGCCCAAGGGTCGAGCGCCCAGCCCGGCGGCCGATCCAGGCTATTGACCCTGTGCGCGAAAATGGGCACACACTGGAGCGAGGATCAACACGTTTCATTGTCTTGATGCTTCATAAGGACTTCGCAAGGAGGATGAGATGAAGGCTGCTGACCTGTACAAGAGCGACGACTGGAAGAACGAGAAGCATGTCCCGGTGATCGAGTGCCCGGACAGCGTGGCCGCCGATCAGATGTTCGACGTCAAGGTGAGCATCGGCAAGGAGGTCGCCCATCCCAATACCACGGCGCACCACATCGCCTGGATCAAGCTCTACTTCAAGCCCACGGGGGCCAAGTTCCCTTACGAGATCGGCCAGTTCGGGTTCTCCGCGCACGGCGCGTCCACCGAAGGCCCGGACACGAGCGGCGTGTACACCCACCATGCCGTGACCTGCTCCTTCAAGACGAGCAAGCCGGGCGAGCTGCTGGCCACCTCGTACTGCAACATCCATGGGCTGTGGGAGAACTCCACGGCCATCAACGTCAAGTAGTGCTTGAGGCCAGGGGCCGGGCGGAAGCTGAGCCGGACGGGCTTGCCTCCGCATGCTGATGGCGGCTTCGGCCGGCGCGGTACGCGCGGCCTGCGCGTGACGCCAGGCGGAAAATGAAAAGGCCCGGAGCGATCCGGGCCTTCGTTTTCCAGGCGGCCGCGAGTGGCGGCTTGAGCGGCCTGGGGTCAGACTTGTCTGTCGAGGGTTTGCCCTGGCCGCGCGTGGTCCGGGGCCACGAGCTCCATGAACACCGCGGCCGTGGCCTGGTCCAGGAGCGCGCGTGTCAGGGCCAGGCGGCTCGGCTTGTAGCTCGCAAGGGTCAAGCCCTCTCCGCACGGGGCATGGCCTTCGGGACCGCCCGCCCGAGGCGCGCCCTGCCTGGCGCGTCCGGCGGGGCCAATCCTCCCGGAGCGGCCCTCATCGCTGGGCGCGTGGCGCCCGTCAGAGCCCCGGAGGCTGTCCATGGCGCGAGAAGAAAAGGAAGATTCGATGCGCATGAACATGTGATCGGACGAACGCGGCGGAACTTTAGCGGACTGCCGGAAATAGCCGTCCCGGCATTTTCAGCTCCGCAAGGCTTGAGCAAGACAGGGCATTGCTCACGGATGCCGGGCATCCGGCGGGCCGGTTCGGTCCCATGGCGCACGGCGGCTTCACATGTCTTGGCGACCGGGATATGAGCAGGCCATGGCAGCCTGGACCCTGGCCGCATTGCTCGTCATCCTGCAAGTGCCGGACATCTTGACCACCAACGCCATCCTGGCCCGTGGAGGGCGCGAGCTCAACCCGCTCATGCGCCTGTGCATGCGCCTGGACGCGGCCTGGGGCCTGCCCTGGTGGCTGCCCAAGGTCGTGCTGGCCTCGGCTGGCGCTTGGTTCCTGGCCGCCAGGGGCGGCGATGACGGCTTGCTGTACCTGCTCGTGCTGGTGGCGGCCTACCTGGGCGTGGTGGGCTCCAACCTCGTGCAGCTCAGACGCCTGATCCTCCGCGCGCGGCGCAAGACCGGTTGAGGCCGCGCAGGGCATCGCGCCGCGCCGGCCGATCGACAGGCGCGGGCGGGGCATTGGCTTGCTTTTTCGCGAAGATGGCCTAGCTTACATTTCATATCCCGACCCACAGCCATCCGACGAGGCGCAGCACATGAGCGACCAGAGCATCCTTCAGCCACCGCATACTCAGGCGACCAGGGACCGGAAGGATACGGCGACCGTCAGGCGCGTGCAGGCCCCGGTCAAGGGCATGCACTGCGCTTCGTGCTCCGCGCGCATCGAGCGCGCCGTGGGCGCCATGGACGGCGTGAAGAGCGTGTCCGTGAACCTGGCCGGCGAGAGCATGGACGTGGAGTTCGACCCCCGTGTCCTGAGCTTCGAGGAGATAGGCGAGCGCATCAAGAAGCTCGGCTTCGAGGCCATGTCGCCGGCCGAGCCTGCCGCCACGGGCGAGACGCTCCTGGAGCTGGACCTCGGCGGCATGCACTGCGCCTCGTGCTCCGCGCGCATCGAGCGCGTGGTGGGCGGCATGGACGGCGTGCGCAAGGCCGAGGTCAACCTGGCCACGGAATCGGGCCTCTTCGAGTACGACCCGGAGGCGATCAGCCCGCGAGCCATCCGCGAGGCCATCGCCAGGCTGGGCTTCACGGCCAAGGCGCGCACCAGGGCCGGCCAGGCCATGGCCGAGCGCCAGCGCCAGGCCGAGGAGCGCCTGTCCGACCTGCGCCGCCGGCTCATTCCGGCCTTCGCCTTCGCCCTGCCCGTGCTCGTCCTGTCCATGGGCCACATGCTCGGCCTGCCCCTGCCGCGCTGGCTCGACCCCATGCACGCGCCGCTCAATTTCGCCCTGGCCCAGCTCGTGCTGACCCTGCCGGTGCTCTGGTCGGGCCGCGAGTTCTACACCATCGGCTTCCCCAATCTTCTGCGCGGCCAGCCCACCATGGACTCGCTCATCGCCGTGGGCACGGGCGCGGCCGTGGTCTACTCGCTGTGGAACACCGTCGAGATCGCCCTGGGCGTGCAGGCCATGGAGCGGGCCATGGACCTCTACTTCGAGGCCGCGGCCGTGCTCATCGCCCTGGTCTCCCTGGGCCGCTACTTCGAGGCGCGCGCCAAGCTGCGCACCTCCGACGCCATCCGCGCGCTCATGCGGCTCGCGCCCGACACGGCCACGCTCGTCACCGACAGCGGCACGCAGCCCATCCCGCTGGACGAGGTGGAGCGCGGCGACGTGCTCCTCGTGCGGCCGGGCGAGCGGCTGCCCGTGGACGGAACGGTCGTGGAGGGCGAGTCGGGCGTGGACGAATCCATGCTCACGGGCGAGCCCCTGCCCGTGACCAAGCGCCCCGGCGACGCCGTGACCGGCGGCACGCTCAACACCACGGGCGCGCTGCGCGTCAAGGCCGGCCGCGTGGGCGCGGACACGACGCTCGCGCGCATCATCGACATGGTGCGCAAGGCCCAGGGCACCAAGGCGCCCATCGCCAACCTGGCCGACGCGATCAGCTTCTACTTCGTGCCCGCGGTCATGGGCCTAGCCATGCTCGCGGGCCTGGCCTGGTATTTCCTGGGCGGGGCCGAGTTCACCTTCGCCCTGCGCATCTTCATCGCCGTGCTCGTCATCGCCTGCCCCTGCGCCATGGGCCTGGCCACGCCGACCTCCATCATGGTCGGCACGGGCCGGGGCGCGCAGCTCGGCGTGCTCGTCAAGGGCGGCGAGGCCTTGCAGGCCGCCGAGGGCGTCAACGCCGTGGTCTTCGACAAGACCGGCACCCTGACCCACGGCAAGCCAGAGCTGACCGACCTGGAGCCGCTCACGGACGCCTTTGGCGGGCGGCGCGAGCTGCTGGCCCTGGCCGCGGCCGCCGAGTCGGTCAGCGAGCACCCGCTGGCGGCGGCCGTGGTGCGCGCCGCCGAGCGCGAGGGTCTCGCCCTGGCCAGGCCCGAGGGCTTCCAGGCCCTGGGCGGCCGGGGGATCAAGGCCATGGTGGACGGCCGGGCCGTGCTCCTGGGCAATGCCGAGCTCATGGCCGAGGAGAGCGTGCGCGACACGGACCCGATCCGCACCGCCGAAATCGCCGGCCGCCTGTCGGCCCAGGGCAAGACCGCGCTCTTCCTGGCCGTGGACGGCCGCATGGCGTCGCTGCTGGCCGTGGCCGACACGCTCAAGGATGAGGCCCCGGCGATCGTCGCGGAGCTGCGCGCCATGGGCATGCGCGTGATCATGATCACCGGCGACAACGAGGTCACGGCCAGGGCCGTGGCGACCCAGGCCGGCGTGTCCGAGGTCCTGGCCCAGGTCCTGCCGGGCCGCAAGGCCGAAGAGGTACGCGGGCTCCAGGAGCGTGGGCTCAAGGTGGCCATGGTCGGCGACGGCATCAACGACGCCCCGGCCCTGGCTCAGGCCGACGTGGGCCTGGCCATGGGCACTGGCATCGACGTGGCCGTGGAGTCCGGGGACATGGTGCTCATGGCCGGCAACCTGCGTGGCGTGCTCACGGCCCTGCGCCTGTCGCGCGCGGTCATGGCCAACATCCGCCAGAATTTGTTCTGGGCCTTCGCCTACAACGTGGTGGGTATTCCCGTGGCCGCGGGCCTGCTGTACGCCTTCGGCGGGCCGACGCTTTCGCCCATGCTCGCGGGCGCGGCCATGGCCATGAGCTCGGTGTCCGTGGTCACCAACGCGCTTCGGCTGCGCTTCTTCCGGGGGTGAGCGTGGAGAGCAGCCACAGGTTTTTCCGCAACGCGGCCTGCAAGTACTTCCCCTGCCACGAGATGGAGGATGACTCGGAGTTCAACTGTCTGTTCTGCTTCTGCCCGCTGTACTGCCTGGACGAGAAGTGCGGCGGCGATTTCCGCATGCGTGGCGGGATCAAGGATTGCAGCGCCTGCCTCGTGCCCCATCGCCCCCAGGGCTATGACGTGGTCATGAAACGACTGCGCGAGTGCTTCGAGGAGCGCAGGAGGGGCGAGGACCAGGTTAAGTGAGTCCGGCCGTTCGTCATGGCGGCGCCGGGCACTTCACAAAGCGGCTGCTTTGTATCACAATGCATTAACTTCCCGCCATGTTTAGAGCCGCTTGCAAACGAACTGCGGGTTCCAAGGGCCGCCCTGCCACGAACGGGCCTTGGCGGGTAGGATCCAGAGAAGGCAGGGCCCTTTCCGGTTCATCCGCAAGATGCTCCAGCAATGGTTGAACCATGGATTCCAGGCATGCGCATCCTCATCGCCGAAGACAACGAGGTCAACCTGCTCGTGGCCTCCAGGCTGCTGGACAAGCTCGGCCACCTCAGCGTGGGCGTGCCCGATGGACAGCAGGCCCTGGAGACGCTCGAACGCGGGCGCTTCGACCTGCTCATCCTGGATCTGTCCATGCCCGTGCTGGACGGCCTGGACACGGCCAAGGCGATCCGCGCCAGGGGCCTGACCATTCCCATCATCCTGCTCACCGCCTTCACCGACGCCGAGACGCGCGCCAGGGCCAAGGACTCGGGCATCGATCTTTTCCTGGACAAGCCCCTGGACAAGGAAGCCCTGCGCCGGGCCATCGACCAGATCGAGGCGAGCATGGCCGCCACGCATGCTGTGCCGCCCGAGGCGGACGCGGCCGGGGACCGGCTCATCGATCTGGCCCTGGTGCGCCGGCGGTTCTACGACGATTTCACGCTCCTGCGCGAGATCTTCGGCATGTACCTGGAGGACGCGCCCGCGCGGCTCAAGTCCATCGAGGCAGCCCTGACCGCCGGGGACTCCGTCGCCGCCTCCAAGGCCGCCCACTCGCTCAAGGGCATCAGCGGCTCGGTGGGCTCCCAGCGCCTGTCCGATGCAGCCCTGGCCCTGGAGAGGGCCGGCCGCGCCGGCGACCTGGCCGCGGCGCGGGATAGCCTCCCGCTGATCAAAGAACTCCTGGCCCAGACCATCCTTGAAATCCGGGAAATCATCGCCCGCCTGCCCGCGTAGCACGCCGAGCCGCGTCCGGGTCGTCGAGGGCGGGCCGGTCACGCGCACGGATATCGCTGCCCGATTGTTCCGCCTGAGCTACGAGTTCCTCGCCGCCCCGTCCCACTCGCCCACGATCCCCAACGCCTCATTCACGCCTTTGCCCTCGTGCACCACGGCGTTGAGCGCGTGCACGAGGGCCACCACGTCGTCGTGCTGGAACACGTTGCGGCCGATGGACAGGCCCGAGCCGCCGGCGTCGAGGGAGTCGCGGGCCATCTGGAGCAGGTCGCGGGTGCTGTCGAGCTTGGGTCCGCCGGCGATGACCACCGGGATGCAGCAGCCTTCGATGGCTCTGGCGAAGGTGTCCTTGTCGCCCGTGAAGGGCACCTTGACCACGTCCGCGCCAAGCTCCATGCCGATGCGCGCGCAGTGGGCCACGACCTCGGGGTCGAACTCGCCCTTCACCTTGGGGCCGCGCGCGTAGACCATGGCCAAAAGCGGCATGCCCCAGTTGGCCGCGCTGGAGGCGACCTTGCCGAAGTCGGCCAGCATGTGGCGCTCGGTCTCGTCGCCCAGGTTCACGTGGATGGATACGGCGTCCGCGCCCAGGCGGATGGCGTCCTCCACCGTGGTGGTCAGAGCCTTGGCGTGCGGGAAGGGCGACAGGCAGGTGGACGCCGACAGATGCACTATGAGGCCGAAGTCGCGGCCCTGGGCGCGGTGGCCGCAGGCCACCAGGCCGCGATGCACGAGGCCGGCGTTCGCGCCGCCCTCCACGAGCCTGATGATCGTGTCGCGGAGGTGGATGAGGCCCTTGATGGGGCCGACGCTCACGCCGTGGTCCATGGGCACGATGATGGTGCGGCCGGTGTCGCGATTGAAGATGCGCTCAAGCCTGATGGCCTTGCCGACGTGCATGGCGGGTCCTCCTGCGCCGCCGCGCGGGCGGCAGTAGTGGGCGAGTTCCGTGCGGGAGTGATCGAGGCGCCAGGAGGGTATAAGCGATGATGCCGGCCGCTGGCAATTTGCGGCGATCAGCCCGGAAAAGCAAAGGCCCGGAGCCGAAGCTCCGGGCCTTGCAATCGTCCTATGACGGGCGGTGTTACTTGCCCAGCCAGGAATTCACCAGCTCGGGGTTCTCGTTGATGAAGCGCACGGCGTTCTTGTAGGGATCCGCGCCGGGCTCCTGGTTCCAGGCCATGACCATCTGCAATTGGTCCGGGCTTGCCCAGTGGAAGCGGTCCAGGAAGGCGTGCACCTCGGGCATGTCCTTCTTGAGACCCTTGCGCACGACGGTGTCGATGTGCTCCTCGCCGCCCAGCGCGCCCTTGGGGTCGTCGAGGTACTTGAGTTCCCAGCGGCCGAACATCCAATGCGGCGACCAGGCCGTGACCACGACCCACTGCTTGTTCTTGATGGCGTCGGCCAGGGCCGCGGTCATGGTCGCGCCGCTGCCTTCCATGAGCTCCATGTCCTTGAGCGCGTATGCTTCCAGGGCCTCCTCGGAGAGCTGCATGAGGCCCGAGCCGGGATCGATGCCGTAGACCCTGCCGCCGAACCTGTCGGCGTGCTTGTTCAGGTCGGCGATGGAGTCGATGGCGACGTACTTGGGCACGGCCCAGCCGAGCTTGGCCCCGCCCACGATGGGGCCGAGGTTCTCGTACTTGCCCGCGAGCTTGTCCGCGTAGTTCTTGTGCGTCACGGGCAGCCAGGCCGTGACCATGCCGTCCACGTCGCCGGTGGCCACGGCCTGCCACATGGCCGCGGCGGCCACGGGCAGGGCGTCCACCTCGTAGCCCATCTTTTCCTGGAGCACGGCCTGGACGACGCTCGTGCTGGCCACGGCGCAGTCCCATTCGACATAGGCCAGGGTGATTTTCTTGGCGGCCTGGGCCGAGGGCGCGGCGAGCAGGAGCACGGCCAGGGTCGTGAGGAACGCCTTCAGGATGAAGCGCATGGGGCCTCCTTTGTGGTTGCGGTTGGCGGGAGGCGGATCAGTCGCGCTTGCGCGCGCCGACCCGCTGCATGATGCGGTCGAAGATCATGGCCACGATGACGATGCCCAGGCCGGCCTCGAAGCCCTTGGCCGGGTCCAGGCGCTGGATGGCCTTCCAGACCTCGCCGCCCAGGCCCTTGGCTCCAATCATGGCCGCGATGACGACCATGGACAGGGCCAGCATGACCGTCTGGTTCACGCCGGCCATGATGGTGGTCGTGGCCATGGGCAACTGGAGCTTGAAGAGCTTCTGCCTCCGGGTGGCCCCGAAGGCGTCGGCGGCTTCGACCAGTTCGCGGGGAACCTGGCGGATACCCAGGCAGGTCAGGCGGATGGCCGGCGGCATGGCGAAGATGACCGTGGAGAATATGGCCGCCACCGGGCCGAGGCCGAAGAAGGGGATGGCCGGGATGAGATAGACGAAGGCCGGCATGGTCTGCATGAAGTCGAGCACCGGCATGATGATCCGGTAGGCGGTCCGGTTCAGGGCCGCGAGGATGCCCAGCGGCACGCCGATGGAAATGGCGATGCTCGTGGCCACGAGCACCAGGGCGATGGTGGACACGGTCGGAGCCCAGAAGCCCATGTTCCAGATGAGGCCCAGGCCGAGCAGGGTGAACAGGGCCACGCCGCGGCTGCGGCTCAAGCGCCAGGCCATGCCCGCGAAGAGCGCGATGAGCAGCCAGGGCGGCAGGAACAGCATGCCGTCCACGAGCAGGTCGATGCCGCCACCCACGATTTTGGAGAAGGCCTTGGTGGCGAAGGCCAGGTGCTCGGCCAAAAAGTCGATGCTCGCCTCGATGGCGGCGCCCAGGGGCAGCTTGGGAATGTCGATCATGCTCATTGTCCGTTACCTCCTCTCTCGGCCAGGCCGGCGATGAGCGATCCGCGCACCACGACGCCGGCCAGGTGCCCGCGATCATCCACGACCGGCAACGGCGACTGCCCGGCGGCCATGAGCGGGATGATGTCCGCGGCCGGCGTGTCGGCCCGCACAGTGGAAACCTCGGACTGCATGACCGCGTCGATGCGCCCGATGCCCTCCTTGCGGGCCGCGTCGGCCATCTCAGCCGTGACCCAGCCCTGGAGCAGGCCGTCGCGCGAGACCACGAACAGGCTGGACAAGCCGGCCTTCTGCATGCGCCGCAGCGCCGTGCGCGGGCCGTCGGCGCCGTAGGCCACGGCCTCGGTGCGCTTCATGACCTGCCCGGCGGTCACGGCCTTGGTCACGTCCACGTCTTCCACGAACCTGCGCACGTACTCCGTGGCCGGGTTGGCCAGGATATCCTCGGGCGTGCCGCACTGCTCGATGCGGCCGTCGCGCATGAGCACGATGCGGTCGCCGAGCTTGAGGGCCTCGTCCAGGTCGTGGCTGATGAAGATGATGGTTTTGCGCATCTTCTCCTGCAAGGCCAGCAGCTCGTCCTGCATGTCCTTGCGGATGAGCGGGTCCAGGGCGCTGAAGGCCTCGTCCATGAGCAGGATGTCCGGGCTGACGGATAGGGCCCTGGCCAGCCCCACGCGCTGCTGCATGCCGCCCGAGAGCTGCGCCGGATAGCTGTTTTCCCAGCCCGCCAGGCCCACCAGGTCCAGGGCCTCGCGGGCGCGCTTGCGGCGCTCCTCCTCGGCCAGGCCCTGGATCTCCAGGCCGAAAGCCGCGTTCTCCAGCACGGTGCGGTGGGGGAACAGGGCGAAGGACTGGAAGACCATGCTCATCTTGTGCTGGCGGAGATTGCGTAGGTCCTCGCCAGCCATGGCCGTGACGTCCTGGCCGTGGATGAAGACGCCGCCGGCGGTCGGCTCGATGAGGCGGTTGATACAGCGCACGAGCGTGGATTTGCCGCTGCCGGACAGGCCCATGACCACGACGATCTCGCCGGCGTGCGCCTCGAAGCTCACATCGGCCAAGCCCACGCTCTGCTTGGTGGCGCGGAAGATCTCGTCCTTGGAGCGGCCCTCCTGGAGCAGGGCCATGGCCTTTTCGGGATGGGAGCCGAAGATCTTGTAGAGGCTTTGTACGCGGATGATGGCGTGCTCAGTCATGACGCGGGAAGCCCTCCAAGGCCTCGCGGAGCGCGCGGGCGGCTGCTTCGGTCCCGTGGGAGCCGATCAGCGGCGAACGACCGCAAATCGAACGTATCATGTATAGACCTCCAATGATGCGATGCTTTATTGCGATTTACGCAATATAGTGATGTGACATGTCTGACATGGATATGCGGGGAAAATGCATAACGCATCAGCATGACTGGCTGGTAAGCCTGGCCAGTATAGACTTTTTTCCAGCAGAGGGTTGCTGTCTACAATACGCTGGATTATTTGTCAAACCCGTGGCGATATTTTTTGAGTGCGATGCTGTGGTCGAAGATGCGAGTACTATCCTGAAGGATTATGGTCACATGGGGCCAGAGCGGCTCTGACCGCTTGCTCTGGCGGGCGGCTTGCGACTGGCGGAGAATGGAGGCGGAGGGGGAACGCCCGGCTCGTTCGTGGTTCGGCGGCGGCCGTTGTGGAAATCGCCGAGTTGGAGGGATGCATGGCGCCGCAGAAGCTGGCGGCCGCTGCTCAGAACTTCACGGACAGGCTCAGGGAGCCGTATTCGTGCAGCCCGTTCTGGCCGTCGAACTCCGGCGTGCGGAAGACGTGGGTGTAGGCGAGGCGGAAATCACGCCAGGTCACGGCCGCTCCGGCGGTGAGGTCGGCGACGAAGTATTCCTTGTCCACGCTGCGGCTGTCCCGGAACAGGGCGCCGTCCAGGAACATGTTGCGGGCCACGGCGCGGCCCAGGGCGCCGCCGAACAGGTAGAAGCCCATGTGCGGGCTGGAGAGGAAAAAGCCCGAGCCCGGCGGGCTGGGCTGGATGCGCGGCGGGCCGTAGTCCAGCAGCAGGTTTCGGCCCAGGCGCAGCATGACCCCGGTCTCGATATGGTCGTGGACCGTGCCCAAGGCCAGGCCGAACTGCGGCGTGAGGTCCGCGCCGAATCCTTGGTCGCCTATGGAAGCCAGGGCGCGCCAACTGCGCAGATAGTTCAATTGGAAGGTGGGCTCGTTGGGCAGTTGCGTGTCCCAGCCCTGGGGCTCATCGGAATCGGTCAGGTATCTGTGCACGAACTTCTGCGTATCGCCGGCCAGGGAGGCCGGGCCGACCACGCCGATCTGCAGTTCCAGCTGGTGCAGGCGGCTGCCGTTCTCCGCGATCAGGCCGACGGAGCCGTACAGCCAGCCGGCATAGGGCCGGTCGTCCTCCGGCGGCGAGGCGAGGGTGATGTCCGACGGCGTGTACATGTTCTGGCCCAGGGCGTACTCCACGCGCGCGTCTCCGTGCTCGGGAAAGAGCGGGGACGCCGCGGCCGCTTCGCGCAGGAATTCGGGCACGTCGTTCAGACCCGAGAGCCAGGAGACGCGCACGCCGTTGGTGTAGTGCTGGTCAGTGTTGTAGAAGATGTCGTTCTCGTAGATGAGGCTCACGATGCGTTTGTCTTCCTTGTCCAGTGCGGCCGCCGGAGCCGATAGGGCGAGCAGGAGAAGCACGCACGGCCACACGACGCGGCGGGCGCGCGACGATGCCCGCGCGGGCGGAGTGATTGCCGTGGCCATGGCGGGAAGGTGGCGGATGGGAGGCCGGCCCATGCGGCGCGGCGCTACGCGCGGGCCACGCCGCGCGAGGCCAGCGCCTTGTGCAGGGACTCGGCGAGCTGGCGCTTGAGGATGGGCTTCATGATGATTTCCTTGATGCCCAGGTCGCGGACCTTGCTGTAGGAGACGATCTCCGAGAAGCCCGTGCACAGGATGATCGGCACGTCGGGCCGCACTTGCAGGGCCTTCTCGGCCAGCTCCATGCCCGTCAGGTTGGGCATGTTCTGGTCCGTGAGGATAAGCTCGAACTTGTCGGGCTGGAAGCGGAAGGCCTCCAGGGCCTCCACGGAGCTGGTGCGCGCCACGACCTCGTAGCCCAGGCTCTCCAGCATCTCGCGGCCAATGTCCACCAGGGCCATCTCGTCGTCCACGAAGAGGATGCGGCCCTCGCCCATGGGCAGTCCGAGCTCCTCCTCGTCCGAGGCGGCCTCGTCCATGAGCCCGGTCTGGGGCAGGAGCACCTGGAAGGCCGCGCCCTTGCCCTCCTCGCTCTGCACGTAGACCACGCCGCCGTGCTGCTTGACGATGCCGTGCACCACGGCCAGGCCCATGCCCGTGCCATCGCCCGGTTTCTTGGTGGTGAAGAAAGGGTCGAAAATTTTCTCCTGGATGGACTTGGAGATGCCGTAGCCCGTGTCCGTGACGGTGATGACCACGTAGGCCCCGGCGGACAGGCCGGGCGACTTGGCCACGGTGCCCTCGTCCAGGTGCACCTCGGCCAGGCTGATTTCGAGCATGCCGCCGCGCTCGCGCATGGCGTGGGCCGCGTTGGTGCACAGGTTGAGCAGGATCTGGTGGACCTGCGACGGGTCGGCCATGACCGTGTCGTTGGCGGTCATGATGTTCTGGCGGATCTCGATGCTCGCCGGCAGCGAGGTCCGCAGGAGCTTGACCGTCTCCTTGATGAGCGGGGAGACGCGCAGGGCCTTCTTCTCCCGCGAGCCCTGGCGGCTGAAGTTGAGGATCTGGTTGATGAGGTCCTTGGCCCTGCGGCAGGCGCCCAGGATCTCCTTGAGCCTGCGCTCCAGGGGCGAGCCCTTGTCCGTGCTCTCCAGGATGATCTCGGCGTAGCCCGTGATGACGCCCAGGATATTGTTGAAGTCATGGGCGATGCCGCCGGCCAGGGTGCCGATGGCCTCCATCTTCTGGGCGATGCGCAACTGCTCCTCAAGGCGCTTGCGCTCGGTGATGTCGAGCAGGTAGCCGCGGATCTCCACGATCTGGCCGCGCACGTTGAGGATGCCGATGATGGTGCCGATGACGTGCACCAGGCGCAGGTCGAGGCGCTGGAACACGGCCTCGAAGTTCTCCAGCTTCTTGCGCGAGAGGATGAGCTCGTGCAGGGATTCGTCCGCGCCGACGAGCTGGAGGTCGAAGATGTTGACGCTCATGGCGTCCTGCACCGTGCCGAAGCCGAAGATGCGCGCGAAGGCCTTGTTGCAGGCCTTGAGGGTTCCGTCGGGCGCGGCCACGAAGTCGCCGGTGATGTCCTCCTCGAAGAGCAGGCGGTAGCGCTCCTCGCTCTCCAGGAGCTCCTGGAGCATGCGCATGCGTACGGACATGTCGCGCTTGAGGCGCTTGTTGGCCTCGCTGAGCGCGTTGGTGCGCATGTCCACCTGCTTTTGCAGCGTGGCGTTGAGGGTGATCAGATCCCTGGCCGTCTTCCACTTGGCGCACAGGGACTTGGCGAGCTGGCGGAGCTCCTCGGGGTGCAGGGGTTTCTGGATGTACAGGAGCTTGTCGGGCGGGGTCACGCGGCGGTTCAGCTCGCGCGTGTCCACGTCGGAATAGGCGCTGACAATGACGATTTCGATGTCCGGGTCCAGCTCGCGGATGCGTTCGGCGGTCCATACGCCGTCCTGGCCGGGCGGCATGCGCACGTCGAGGATGGCCACGCTGAAGGGCCGGCCCTCGGACATGGCCTGCCGCACGGCCTCCACGGCCTGCTCGCCCTGGCCGCACAGGCTCAGCTCGAAGCGCGGGAGCAGGGGCTCCAGGTCGAGGTCGTCATCCGGCCCTTCGTCCGGGGCGAGGATTTCCCGGTACAGGCCGAGAATGGCCTCCTCGTCGTCGACGGCCAGAAGGCGGTAGCTGCGGACGGTCGCCGCGTCTGCGGAAATTTGATCAGTCATATGGAGTGGATGTGTCAGCCGACCCGCAGGAGCAGATGAACGTCGAAGCCCTGACCCAGGCCAGGGCTTTCGGCCCAGATGCGGCCGCCCATCTCGCTCACGGCGTTGGAGCACCAGTGCAGTCCCAGTCCGAGCCGTCTGTCCTTGGCCGTGATGTATCCTCTCTGAAAAATGCGCGCAAGCTCGGCGGGCGCCATGCCGGGGCCGTTGTCGGACAGGACGAGGTGCACGAATCCGCGGCCATCGTGCTCTTCCAGCCAGGCGCGGGCCTGGATGCCGCCGCCGGACGCGCCTGCCTGGGCATAGGCCTGGGCCGAGTTGATGAGCACGTTGGAGAGCACCTCCAGAAGCGTCACGCGATTGGCCATCACGGGCGGCATGGAGGCCAGGGCCGGGTCGGCCTTGAGCTCCAGGGCCGGGCGCAACGGGTCGGGCACGAAGAGGAGGGCGTCGACGAGCATGGAGCGCAGCACCAGCGGCTCGGTGGAGCGCGCGCCCAGGCTGAAGCGCTGCAAGGAGTCCAGGTCCTTCTCCAGGGCCTGGGCCTGCGCGTAGGCATCGAGGGCCTTGCGCTCCGCTTCCCGCAATCCGTGGGCCAGGCGTTCGCCGCCGGCCTGGTCGGCCTGGTCGGACTGGCCGGCCTTGGCCGCTTGCGCGGCCACCCTGGCCAGCCGTTCGCGGAGCATGAACAGCCCGGCCTTGAGCGGGCTGAAGGCGTTGCGCACGTTGTGCAGCACCTCGGAAGCCATCTCGGCCATGCCCAGGCGGAAGGTTTGGCGCAGGATCTCATGGCGCGAGTCGCCCAGGCGGTCGAGCATGGCGTTGTACTCGCGGGCCAGCATGCCCACCTCGTCCTGGCGGCGCTCCGGGAGGCGGCGGGACAGGTCGCCGTCCTGGCGCACGCCGGTCATGTGCCGCCGAAGCTCACCCACGGGCCTGAGCACGGTCTGGTCCAGGAAGAGCCACAGGCACACGAGCGCGAGCAGGCCGGCCAGGAAGCCGCTGGCCAGGACCAGGCGCAGGGCCGATTCGCTCACGCCGGTGATCTCGCGGGGAGCGTCGGCCCAGAGAACGAGGAAGCCCTGGCCCAGGAGATCCGCCCGGGCCATGTAGGCGCGTTTGAGCGAGGGCGAGATGTTCTCCACGAGCAGGCCGGGCTTGGCCAGGACGGCGGGCGCGCCGGACCTCGACGGCGGCATGGGCGCGGTTTCCAGCGGAGCCAGGTGGAAGGCGACCTGGGCCTTGCCCCGCAACTCCTCCAGAAGGAGTTCGTCCACATGCAGGCCCATGGCCAGCCAGCCCCGGCTCGGGCCGAGCTTGCGGCTGTCCAGAATTGGCGAGGCGGCCAGCAGCAGGAGGCCCTTGTCCGTGGAGCAGATGCCAGCCACGGGCCGTTGCCCCTGGGCTCCGCTCAACAGGGCCTTGAGCTTCACCTGGAAGGCGTCGTCGATCTCCAGGGGGTGGCCGCTGCGCCAGTCGCAAGCTCCGCCGGCCACGAAGTCGCCGCGCAAGTCGTGGATGGAGATGAGGCTCACGCGCAGCTCCATGAAGCGCGCCTGGGCCAGGCTCGATTCGAGATAGCGAGCGCCGGGCGCGGCCACGAAGGCATACGTGTCATCCCACGCGGACCAGTCGGCGGCCGCGGCGGCCAGCCTTTCCAGCTCGTCATCCAGCACGTGGTCGCAGCGCAGGATGTCCTTGACGGCGTGCTCCCGTTCGAGCTTCTCGAACTCCGGGGAGACGCCCAGGCGCTGCACGGTGATGGTGATCAGGGCATAGGCGGCCGCGAGCGTGACCAGCAGGAGCACGGCCTTGAAGCGAAGCGACATGGCTTCGCTTGAGCAGAAAACCCTGGGAAAGTAAAGACATGTCGGCGGCCTTGCCGGGCGCGGCGGCGCCGGGAACCCTGGGCCTGGGCAGGACTACTCGTAATCCTCGGAGCCGATGGAGTGTTTCTGGAGCTTGTTCCACAGGTTCTTCGGGCTGATGCCCAGGAGCTGCGCGGCCTTGGTCTGCACCCCGCCCGCCTTCTTGAGCGCGCCGAGGATGAGGTCCTTCTCCATCCGCTGCAAGGTGTCGCGCAGGGACATGGCCTCGCCAGGCGTGATGGTCAGAATTCCGTTCTCCGCCGCCTGGGGCGTCTTCTGCAAGGCCAGGTTGACGTCCTGGGCCGTTATGACCGGACCCATGCAGAAGATGGCCGCCCGCTCGATGGAGTTGGCGAGCTGGCGGATGTTGCCGGGCCAGTCGTAGCGGAAGAGGATGTCCAGGGCCTCGGGCGAGACGCTCGCGATGCTCGTGCCGATCTTGAGGTTCACTTCCTTGAGGAAGTGGTCGATGAGCAGCGGCAGGTCCCCCTTGCGCTCGCGCAACGGAGGCAGGTGGATCGTGGCGATGTTCAGGCGGTAGTAGAGGTCCTCGCGGAATTTCTTGTCGGCGATGAGCTGCTGCAAGTCCTGGTTCGTGGCCGCGACGATGCGCACGTCGTAGGTCACGGGCTTGATCCCGCCGAGGCGCTCCATCTGCTTCTGCTCCACGGCGCGCAGGAGCTTGGGCTGGAGGTGCAGCGGCATGTCGCCGATCTCGTCGAGCATGATGGTGCCGTGCCTGGCCATCTCGAACTTGCCCTTCTTGATGGCGTTCGCGCCGGTGAAGGCGCCCTTCTCGTGGCCGAAGAGCTCGCTCTCCAGAAGGGTCTCGGGGATGGCCGCGCAGTTGATCTTCACGGACGGGCCCTCGGCCCTGGTGCTCAGGGCGTGCAGGGTGTCGGTGATGAGCTCCTTGCCCGTGCCGGACTCGCCGGTTATGAGCACGGTGGTCTCCAGCCTGGCCAGGCGCTCCACCAGGGCCACCACGCGCTTGATGGCCTCACTCCCGCCGATGATCCGCGAGGCCGGGCCCTCGCGGCGAAGCGTCTTCTGCAGGGCCCTGATGCGCTCCTGCAGGCGGCGCTTCTCGATGGCCCGCTTGATGACCACCTCCATCTCGCCCAGGCTGAAGGGCTTGGTGAAGAAGTCGTAGGCCCCGTTCCTGATGGCCTCTAGACCAGGGTCCTTCTCGCTGTAGGCTGTCATGACGATGACATCGGCCCGCGGGTCGACGCGCCGCAGGATGGGCAAAGCCTCCAGGCCGGACATGCCGGGCAGCCGCACATCCAGCAGTATGAGGTCGTACTGGCCGTGCTCGACCTTGGCGATGCCCTCCTCGGCGGAAGTCGCGCGCTCAACTTCGTATCCGCGCTCGACTATGGCCTCGCAGAGCATCGTGCCGAAGGCAACGTCGTCGTCCACGACAAGGATTCTGTCTGGCATTCGGGTCAGCTCCGCTGGTTCGCAGGATAGTTGTGGTGTCTTTAGTCAATTATCGGAACGGGAACAAGCCTCGTCGGCCAAAGGCAAGCCATGTCGCGGGATGCAAGCTCCAGCAATCGTGGATTATTCGGCCGTCAGGAAATTTATCATCTTTCCTGGTGGGCGTAAGTATGGTCGGAAAGAAGACTTTTCCCGTGGAAAGAACTGGTATGAAAACTGAAAAGCGTGTATTGGGGGAATGCGCTGGGTGGTGCGCCGTTAGTGAATCGAACGGTCCAGAGGCAAAGAGAGCCAGCGGTGCGGTCATATGATGAGGGACATGAAAGAGGAAGTGGCGGATAGGGTGCTTGCCGACAGCAGGACGGTCGCCGTTGGACGTTTCAAGCACGCAAACCTCGACCATTCCGCCATGCGCGCGGTGCAGTCCATGGCCCTGGCCAGGGCCCAGACGAGGCCGGAGCTGTTCAAGGCCCCCGAGAAGCGGGAGCGTCCCGCGGGGGGCCGCGCCCATAAAGCGCCTCTGAGCGGCCGTCAGGTGGACCCCGTGGAGATCGTCTCCAAGGAGATCCGCCTGCATTCCCTGCCGCGCGTGGTCCTGGAGCTGCAGCGCGCCATCGACGATCCCAAGAGCTCGGCCAACGACCTGGCCCGGATCATCAGCCTCGACCCTGGACTTTCGGCCTATCTGCTGCGCATCGTCAACAGCGCCATGTACAGCTTCCCGTCGCGCGTGGATACCGTGTCGCGGGCCGTGGCCGTGCTCGGCACGCGGCAGATATCCATGCTGGCCATGGGTGTCTCGGTGCTCAGATCCTTCAACGAGCGGCCGGTGCAGGCCCTGGATATCGAGCGCTTCTGGCGGCACAGCGTGGCCTGCGCCATCCTGGCCCGCTCCGTGGCCGAGCGCTGCGGCAAGAGCCCGCCCGAGCGTTTCTTCGTCGCTGGGCTGTTGCACGACGTGGGCCGGCTGGCCATCTTCGAGGCCATTCCGGAGCAAGCCCGCGAGATCATGGACGCCGCGGAGGCGGAAGGCATCCAGCTCGTGCAGGCCGAGCACAGGGTGCTCGGCTTCGATCACGCCCGCCTGGGCGCCATTCTCCTGCGCAAATGGAACTTTCCCGTCAACCTGGCCATGGCCGTGCTTCACCATCACGCGCCAGCCAAGAGCGATCTCCGCGACGAGGCGGCGGTGGTGCACCTGGCGGACATCCTGTCCAAGGCCCTGGGTTACGGCACCACGGCGAGCTTCTCCGTGCCCGCGCTGGAGCATGCGGCCTGGGAGGCCCTGGGCCTGGACGAGCGCGAGCTGACCCGCTTCGAGCGTGAGCTGGACGAGCGTTTCGAGGAAACCATGGCCATGCTCGGCCAGTCCGCGAACTGAAGCCTCGGGCGCGAGGAGGGAGCCTTGTCCCTCCACGAGCCGCCCGCGACGGATGCTGGACGCGCTAGAAACGCACGATGCCCATGATGCCGATGACGATGAGGTAGATGGCCACGATGAAGTTGAGCAGCCTGGGCATCAGCAGGATGAGGATGCCGCTGATCAGGGCGAGGATGGCGTGCCCGTTGTGCAGATTGATGTACATGCTGTCTCCTTGCAGAGCTGGGTAGTGCCGCGCCCCTTGGACGCCGTTTGCCCAGGCCTGCAAGAGGCGTTCCCGTCCCGCTCGCCGCGCCGGGGGACAGGTCAGGCCGGCAGCCGCACGCTCATTCCCGAGCCGGGCGCTCCGGGCAGCGCCTCGCCGGTTTCGGACTCCGGGTCCTTGCGCAGCTCGGCGAGCAGGTAGTCCGCGTCGATGGCCCGGCCGAATTCCGGCTCCCTGGCGTGCTCGTCGCTGGCCACGCCCTCCACGGGATAGGTCAGGTGCAGGTTGGCGCCGGTCGATATCTTGTAGATTTCCACCTGGTTGCCCAAGCCGGATTCGAGCACCCGGCGGCAGACCCCGCGCGAGTAGTAGCGGTTGAACTCGTCCGTGGCCAGGTCTTCGATGACGCTCGTCGGGACCTCGGCCGAACTCCTGCCCATGACCTCGGAGTCGGGCTGCTCGCCGCTCTTTCTCCAGCCCGGCCCGCGCGGCCTTTGCGGCGACACGGCCTCGGTGTTGGCCAGATCGATGCGCAGCATGCCCGGCTTGTCCAGGCCGTTGGCTAGCCAGGCGTCGTCATGGTGCTGGATGGCCTCGCGCATGAGCCATAGGAACTCCTTCTTGCCGCGCTCCGTGAGCAGGGAATCCAGATGCACCTTGCCGGCGCGCTCGTCCTCGTCGAACTCCGTGAGCATCCAGCGCCGCGTATCCTTGTCCAGGCTCTCGTAGACATTCCCGATCCTGACAGTGGCCATGGCTCCTCCTCCTTGGCTCGCGCCGAATGGAATACGAGCCTCCATGTTAGGCCATGATCGGCGGTAAAAGGCAAGGAGGGGATCGCCGCCCGGCGGGCTGCGCCTCCGTGGGCGGCGGGCAAGCGAAATTTTTTTCAAGCCGCCGTCTTTTCTAGCCTAATGGAACGCGTTAGAGTCCCGGCACACGCTTGACGTTCATCCATCAACTCACCAGCGGTTTCCGGGCTTGGCGCGGCCCTCGCGCGGGCTCGCGTTTCGCGAAAAGGAGACAGACATGAAGAAGAAGCTCATCGGCACGGGAATCCTCCTGGCGGTCGTCGGCATCCTCGGCAAGTTCCTGGCCGAGGACTATCTGGGCAAGCACGCGGTCAAGGGCGTCATGGGCAGCGTCGTGGGCAAGCTCGGCGGCAACGTGCCCTGGGAGACGCAACTGGCCCTGCTCTTCAACGAGTACGGCCTTATCGTGGCCGGCGTGGGCGTGGCGATCTTCGCCGTGGGCTTCCTGGCCAAGCGTTAGAGCGGGGCGGGGCCATACACGGGGGCCATATACGCCTTGCAAATCAACCGGGAGAGGGCGTCGCCTTCTCCCGGACTTACCGCCCGCCAAGGGGGCTGTCAGGCTTCTTGGACCCGCGATTCACAGGGTCGTAGCGTCCAGGTCGCGGTTGTGTGAATATAAACCCGGCTATTTTTCCAAAACACAGATGTTTCTTGGGAAAGGTTGGGGGTTCGGGGGAAGGGAAACCCTTCTTGCAAGAAGGGTTTCCCTTCCCCCGATTCTTCTATCCCGCCAGCTCCCTCGCCAATCTCCCTAACGTCTTCAGTCCCTTCTCCATCTCTTTTGTCCAGATGTTGCCGCAGCAGATGCGCACGTATTTCCTGAATCCGTCCCGTGCCGAGAAGATGCTGCCGGGGCAGACGCCGATCTTCTCGGCTCGCGCGCGGCGGAAGTATTCGCTGCCGTCGGCGTCGCCGGGCAGCTCGACCCACAGTTGCATGCCGCCGCGCGGGCTGGTCACGCGCGTGCCGGCCGGGAAGTGGCGGCCGATGGCCAGGCGCATGGTCGCGGCCTGTTCGGCCAGGCGCTGGCGCAGGCGGCGCAGGTGGCGTGTGTAGGCCCCGGAGCGCAGGTACTCGGCCACGGCGATCTGCATGGGGCTGGCCGTGCACACGTTGGTGGTGACCTTGGTGGCCAGGGCCTGCTCGTGGAAGCGGCCGGGCCTCAGCCAACCCACGCGGAAGCCGGGGGCCAGGGTCTTGGAGAAGGAGGAGCAGGTCAGCACGAGGCCCTTCCGGTCGAAGCGCGCGCAGGAGTGCGGCCGGCTCGGGCCGAAGTGCAGCTCGGCATAGACCTCGTCCTCGATGAGCGGGATGTCGCGGGCGGCGAGCATGCCCACGAGTTCGGCCTTGACCTCGTCCTGGGTCAGGCTGCCGTCGGGGTTGTTGAAGTTGGGCGTGAAGACGCAGGCCGCCACGGAGAAGGAGCGCAGGGCCTGGTCCAGGCTGGCCGGGTCGATGCCGCCCTCGGGGCAGGAGGGGATCTCGATGGCCCGCAGCTGGAGGCTTTCCAGCAGTTGGAGGAAGCAGTAGTAGGTCGGCGACTGGATGATCACGTTGTCGCCGGGCTTGGTCACGCAGCGCAGGGCGATGTGCAGGGCCTCCATGGCCCCGTTGGTGATGACCAGCTCGCCCGGCCCGCTGTCCATGTCGAGCATGGCGATCTGGCGCAGCAGCTCCGGGTAGCCCGTGACCGGCTCGTAGTCCAGGGCGCGGCCGGCCCGCGAGCGCATGACCTCGGTCAGGCAGCGCGACAGGGCCTTGGAGGGCAACAGCTCGGGCTGGGGCAGGGACACGCCCAGCGGCAGGAGGTCGGTACGGCCCAGGGCGTCGAGCACGCCGCGGATGAGCGCGGCGCGCGTGACCTCGCGCGGGGCCGGAGGCGTGGCTTCTGCCGTGCGGCGCACGGGCGGCCGGGGTTCGCGCACGACCCGGCGCACGAAGTAGCCCGAGCGCGGCCTGGCCTCAACCAGGCCCTTGCGCTCCAGCTCGGCGTAGGCCTGGGAGACCGTGGCCAGGGACATGCCCATGCGCCTGCTCAAGGCCCGCAGGCTGGGCAGCCGCTGTCCGGGCAGTATGGCCCCCTGGCGGATGCGCTCCACGATGGCCTGCTCCACCTGGGAGTAGAGAAAGTGCTCGCTGCTCATGCTATCTGTCCTGGTCGGATTTCAGAAAAACTGCATCTGTTCGGGTAGCAGGTTTCATGATTGATTCCAAGCCATGAA
This sequence comes from Pseudomonadota bacterium, assembly GCA_023433925.1. Classification (GTDB taxonomy): domain Bacteria; phylum Desulfobacterota; class Desulfovibrionia; order Desulfovibrionales; family Desulfovibrionaceae; genus Desulfocurvibacter. The sequence goes on from JAEYTO010000069.1 coordinate 23,910, forward strand.
CGCGGACACCATGCACAAATCAATCGGTTCGGCAGGAGCGCGGAATGTGTCGCCGTACATGGCCGGAGCGCGGGCCAGCGCGGGCGTGGGCATCGCCGTGTCGGTCTACGGGCTGGCTTTCGGCATCCTGGCCCGCCAGGGCGGGCTGACGCTCGCCGAGGGCGGGCTCATGAGCGGCATCGTCTTCGCCGGGGCCTCGCAGTTCGTGGCCCTGGACATGTGGGGGCCATCCATGTCCCTGGGCGTGGTCGTGCTGACCACGCTCGTGGTCAACCTGCGCCACGTGCTCATGGGCGCATCGGCCTCGGCCTGGTTCGCGGAGTGCGGCCGGGGCAAGGCCATGCTGGCCTACTTCGTCATGATCGATGAAAGCTGGGCCATGACAGCGGCCTCGCGCGTGCCCATGCGCGACAGGGCGGCCTTCATGCTCGGCAGCGGCGTGCTGCTCTACCTGTGCTGGAACCTGGCCACGCTGGCCGGCTTCCTGCTCGTGCCCGAGATGGACGACCCGGCGCGCTGGGGCCTGGACTTCGTGTTCTGCGCGGCCTTCCTGGCGCTTTTGGCCGGCATGTACAGGGGCAGGGGCGATATCCCGGCCTGGATCGTGGCGGCGGTGGCGGCCGTGGCCGCGGCGCAGTGGCTGCCGGGCAAGTGGTACATCCTCGTCGGCGGCATCGCCGGCGGCATCATGGAGGCGGTCAGGCATGGACGGCGCGCTTAGGCCTTTCGCGGCAATCCTGGGCATGGCCCTGGCGACCTACGCCACGCGGGCGCTCGGCCCGGCGCTCGCGGCGCGGCTGCCCATGGGCGGCAGGGTCGAGGCTTTCCTCAAGGGCCTGCCGGGCGCGATCCTCGTGGCCCTGGTGGCGCCCACGGTCTTCACGGCCGGCCCGGCCGAGGCCCTGGCCTCGGCGGTCACGCTGGCCGTGGCCTTCAGGTTCGGCGGGCTCGTGCCGGCCCTGGCCGCGGGCGTGGGCAGCGTGCTCCTGCTGCGCTGGTGGATCGGATAAATGCATGAACCGAGAGAGGGCTCCTCGCCCTCTCTCGGGCTCTCTCCCGTCAAGGGCCGCAGGCCCTTGGATCCCGTGTTTCAGCGGCGGATCGGCTTACTCGGGCTTGGGATCATCCGAGCCTTGGGAGGCCGGGGGCTGGTCGCCCTGCGTGTCCTCCGGCGCGTTGCGCACGCTGCTGTTCATGCACGTGTCCTGCATGAGGCAGATCTCGCAGCCGCCGGCATAGGGCTGGTTCGTTAGCACGGCATAGGTGCGGTCCACGCGGCCTTCGGGTTGCCACTCCAGTCCCAGGCGCTTGAGTTGCGAGCGCAGGGCCTTGTCCGGCCTGGGCAGGGGCGCGCAGGCGCCGGCCAGCAGCTCGGGCACGAGGCTCTGAGCCGCAGCCATGACCAGGCAGATGGCCAGATTGTGCACGGCCATGCCGAGCATGGGCGACGTCTGCCAGTCCTCCTCGATCTGATCCTCCGCGGCCTTGTCCAGCCACACGATCAGGTAGCCCTTGTCCTCCGTGGCGAACTCCGGAAGGAGCTTCCAGACGATCAGGTGCTCGTCGCGCCAGCGATTCCAGCGCTCCTGGAGCTTGATCAGCAGGTCCTGCTCCACGCGCGTCCGCCCGGCAAGCTCCATGTAGTAGATCAGGTCGAAAGAGGGGTTGGCCTTCACTCTGCGGGCGGTCATCTTGCCCATGACGTTCTCCTTGGCTCTGGTATCGGCCTGGGTGATGTACGCGACACCGCCCAGGGTTTCAAGGCCGCGATTGCCGGACGGCGGGCGTTCATGGCCCGGAAAGCCTTGACTGGCGCGGCTGAATCAGTCAGGTTTTGCATGGCAGGAGCGACCAGGGAGAGAAGGTTCCGGCACATACTGCCCGTAAAGCGTTCCCGTTAGGCCGCCTCGCTTCCCGTTCAACGCTCGTCCTCGCGGCCTTTGGCCGACGGGCCTTCATTCATGGGCATCCTCGGCGGATCGATGCCCGTGACCCCGACCCTGCCCACCATCCATCTGAACTCCGGCGCCAGGCGCCCCGGGAGCCGCCGCGTACGCGGCCAGGCTCGGGGCTCGCCCTGTGCCAGGCCACGGGGGCGGCAGGCCCCAAGGGAACACCATGTCTTCGCACACCGATCACGAGGCTTCCGGCCCAGGGACCAACCTGTCCCGCCGCCGGGCCATCTCCGCGCTCGCCATCTCCGCCGCCGCGCCGTTCTTCCTCCCGGCCACGGCTCTGGCCACCAGGGGCAAGCCGGCCCGCGACGCGAGCGGAAGGGTGAACATCGTCATCCCAGACAGCTACGACCCGTTCGCGGGCACGTCCCGCGTCAAGTACCGAGGCCGGCTGACCACGGCCACCCTCAAGTTCGTGGAGCAGGGCTACGGCGGCCGGCAGATGCCCATCTGGGGCAGGCGGCCCGACCAGGTGGATCTGGAGAAGCGCGTCTCGAACATCGCCTACTGGGTCCTGGCCGGCGTGGAGGAGCACGCGCGCATCTGGCCCGTGGACCCGGCCTGGATCATGGCCCAGATCATGGCCGAATCCTTTTTTTACGAGTTCGCCATATCCTGGGCCTTCGCCGTGGGCCCGTGCCAGTTCATCCCGGCCACGGCCCGAGAATACGGCATGTTCGTCGCCGGAGACAAGCCGGAGCATTTCGCCGCCCCGTACGCCAAGCCTGAGCTGGCCTCGCGCTACACGGATTACTTGCAGGTGCGGGACCGCCTGAGCGAGTGGCGCAAGTCGTACGCCGTCGAGGGCATCCTGCCTCCGGAGAAGGCCGGCGAAAAGAGCTGGCGCGAAACGCTCCGGGAGATCCTGGACGGCGGCACGAGCAAGGCCGAACGCTATCTGGAGTACCTGGAGCAGGCCAAGAGGCTCAACGAGGAGCTGGACGCGGCCCGCAATGACTTCACGGAATACATGCGCGCCAATTTCGAAGGCCGGGACATCTTCCGCAAGGAGGACAACGAGTTCCTCAAGACCTTTGACCGCCGGATTTTCTACCGGGACCCCTGCTCGTCCATGGTGCGCATGCTCGCCGAGGGCCTCAGGGCGCGTAGCGGCAACATCATCGCGGCGGCGGCGAGCTACCACGCCGGGCTGTCCAGCACGCGCGACGTCGGCTGCTACGAGCCCTACGGCCGTCTGCCGCCCATCGAATCCACGGTGACCTATGTAAGCCGGATACTGGTGAACCATCACGAGATCGTCGGCCGCATGGGTTAGCGGCGGGCCGCATACCGTCGAAAAGCAGGCCGAGCGGGCCAGGATTGACCGGCGGATGCGAAGCATCCGTCGGCAATGTTTGTGCTTTGCTCAGGCATTGCGGAGTTGAAAAAAAACAGGACGGCTTTTTCAATAGTCTGCTAGGCCGATGCCTGCCGGATCCGGCGGGGGAAAACGCCGCCTTCCCCCGCCGCATGGGAACCGCGCGGGCCTTGCCCGGCCCTGTCGGCCGGCATCCGATCACGGTCCATGCGCATTGCTTTCCCGCCCGATCCCGCTATACGGCGGCGCAGGCGCGCAAGGCGGATACTTCGCGGAGGAGGGGGGTTTTTCATACGGATGATCGACATTATGCCGGCCTCTGGCTATAAATAATGCGCCTCCCCCCTTGTAAAATAACCTTGAACGCCCGTTTGATGCGTCAGACGTCTGACATGACGAGGGACAGTGAATGGAATCACGCACACCCGAGCGGCTGCCTCCGGGCGGAGGCGGGAGGCCGCGGTCCGGCGCGGGCTGGAGGCCCGCCATCAGCACCATCCTGGCGGGTCTGCGGCGGGCCACGGGCCATGAGTACCAAGGCTGCGCGCGCGGCAAGCTCCTGCGCCGCATCCGCAGGCGCATGCACGTGGTCGGAGCGGCCACGCCCGCCCAATATGCCGGGCTCCTGGCGGAGAACCCGGACGAGCTCCTCTCGCTGCATCGCGCCCTGCTCATGCATATGAAGCGGGAGGCCCGGCTCGGAGCGGTCGAGCGGGAGCGGCACGAGCATGAGGAGCTCTACCGGGCGTTCGTGGAGAAGGCCTCGGACATCATCGCTCGTCTCGACCGCCAGGGCCGCTGTCTGTATGTCAATCCGGCCCTGGTGGCGGCCACGGGCATCTCCGACGATTTCATCGTCGGCAGGCACATCAATGAGTTGGAGATAGGGGCGCGGGCGGCGAGCCAGTTCGAGGAGGCCGTGGACCATGTCTTCGCCACGGGCCGGGAGACGGTTCTGGAGATGGAGTACACCCTGGCCGGAGGTCCGCGCCACCTGCACATGCGTTTCGCGCCGGAGCGGGACCGCGCGGGAGGGGTGGCCGGCGTGCTGGCCGTGGGGCGCGACATCACGGAGCTGCACAGGGCCAGGCAGGAGCTGCGCCAAGCCAAGGCCGAGGCCGAGGCGCGGGCGCGGGAACTCGACGCGGCCATCGAGGCCATGCCCGGCGGCTTCATCCTCTATGACCGGAATCTGAATATAAAGGCCATGAACAACGTGGCCCGCGCCGACCTGGGATACGGCTCCGAGAACGCGGACCTGTCCAGCGCGGAGGGGCTCGGGCGCATCGGCCTGCGTTGGCCGGACGGGCGGCCCATGACCCCGGAGATGTTTCCCGCCGCTCGCGCCCTCAAGGGCGAGGTGGTGATGAACGAGGAGCTGATCCTTCGGCCCCAGGATCGGGATTCCGCCCGACATCTGGCCATCAGTGCGGCCCCCGTGGCCGGGGACCGTGGCGCGGCGCGGGGCGCGGTAGTGACCATCCGGGACATCACCGGCAGGAAGCGCATGGAGCGCGAGCTGCGCGCGGCCAAGGAGGAGGCCGAGGCCGCCAGCCGGACCAAGAGCGAGTTCCTGGCCAACATGAGCCACGAGATACGCACGCCCATCTCGGGCATCCTGGGGCTGACCGAGGTCATGCTCATGAAGGGCGGCGCTCCGGAGATCATGGAGCGCCTGAAGCTCATTCGCCAATCGGGCCGCTCGCTCATGTTCATCATCAACGACATCCTCGACCTGTCGCGCATCGAGGCCGGAGCCATGGCGCTCGCGCACGTCGACTTCGCCCTGGAGCCCATGCTCCAGGCGGCCCTGGCCCTGTTCGAGCACGCGGCCGAGGCCAAAGGCCTGCGCCTGGAGCTCCGCCTGGGCCAGGGCCTGCCCGCCAGAGCGCGCGGGGACGAGCACCGGCTGGCCCAGGTATTGCGCAACCTCCTGTCCAACGCGGTCAAGTTCACGGAGCAGGGCGGCATACGGCTTACGGCCGAGCTGGAAGGCTGGCGGGACGACACGGCCATGGTCGCCTTCAGCGTCGAGGACACGGGCTCTGGAATTCCCGCCGAACGGCTCGCCGAGCTGTTCCAGAACTTTGTCCAACTCGACAGCTCCTATGCCAAGCGGCACGGGGGCACCGGCCTGGGATTGGCCATCTCCAAGCGGCTGGTGAGCCTCATGGGCGGTGACCTGCATGTCGAGAGCGCGCCGCGCGTCGGGAGCAGGTTCTTCTTCACCATCACGCTGCAGCAGGCCGCCCAAGGCCCCTGGAGCATGGCCTGGGCCAGCGGGGATGCCTCCGTCGAGGCGGCCGCCCTGCGCATCCTGGTGGCCGAGGACAACCAGATCAACCAGGCCGTCCTCGAATCGGAGCTGCGGGAAAAGGGCCACAGGCCCCTCGTAGTGGGCGACGGCCGGCAGGCCTTGGAGGCGCTGAGCCGGGAGCCTTTCGACCTGGTGCTCATGGATGTGCAGATGCCGGAGATGGACGGTCTGGAGGCCACGCGGCTCATCCGTGAGTCGGACCAAGCCTGGAGCGCGGTGCCCATCGTGGCCCTGACGGCCTATGCCATGAAGGGCGACCGTGAGCGCTTCCTGGCCGTCGGCATGGACGACTACCTGTCCAAGCCCATCGACTTCGACCTGCTGCACGGCATGTTGCGCAGATTGGCCAGCCGGCGCCGGTCATAGGGGCGCGTCCGGAAGGCTAAGCCGGCTTGCGCTTGAGCCGGGAGAGAGCGCTGCCCTCTCCCGGTTGATCCCCGAAATGCGTTAGCCGACCTTCTTCATGGGCTGGTCGCAGCACACGAGGGTGCCCTGGCCGCCCTTCTCGACCTTGACCACCTGCCCGCACAGATCGCACTTGTAAGTCTCGCCGCTGTTGGCCATGACTGTCTCCTTTAGCTCAAGGGTTCAAAGGGATTAGCCGCCATCCTAGCACAACCCAGCGCTATGGCAAGCCCGCCTCGCCGCGCGCGGACAACGCTTGGATGTCCGCGGCCAGGGCCTGGAGAATGCCCGTGAGCGCCCGGTTCATGGCCGCGACCAGCCCCATGGGAGAGTTCTCGGGCAGGTCGGCCTCCAGGCGGCGCTCGCTGCTCAGCAGCACCCGGCGCCCGGAGGTCCGTTCGTCCAGGAGGAAGAACTGCGCTGCGACCACGGCCTTGCCCTGGCCGTCGGTGAAGTCGCCGTACAGCTCCGTGATCAGGCCTTCCAGGACGAAGTCGTGCGGCAGGCCGCTGCCGGGCAGGGCCACGTGGCGGAACAGGCCGGCCTTGCCCAGCCATGAGCGCACCTGTTGGGTGACCAGCTCGCCGGGCTGGGCCAGGAAAAGATGGTAGTAATCGGTCGCGTAGCTTGAAGGCCCCAGGCGGTAGGTCAGTTCGCGCGTGTTGAAGGGCGGGGCCACGCGCACCTCGCGCACGAGGAGCGTGCCTTCCAGGGCTGGACTGGCCAGGCTCGCTGGCGGTGGCGCGGCGTCGAGGACGTAAAAGCTTTTGGGCGGCTCGTCCTGTCGCAGGGCGCCGAGGCAGCCGGCCAGGAAGAGGGCCGGACAGGCCAGCAGCGCGACGATCACGAGGGGCGAAAGAGCATGGGCTCGGCGCGTCATCATCGGCTTCCGAAGGGGTTTGGGCTTACCTCGCGCGGGGGCTGGCCCAGCAGGGCGCGCGAGGGGTTCTGGCGCAGGTCCTCGGCCAGGACGTTCAGATTGTCCAGGAGCGTGTTCAGGCTGGACAGCATGGCCTCGATGGACTGGCGCTGGCTCAGGGTCAGGTCGCTCACGTTGCCGGCCAGCATACTCAAGCGTTGGGATGCCCGGCCGAAATCCCCGGACGCGGCACGGATGTCGTCCATGATCGCTGGCAGTTGGGCCAGGCCGCGCTTCAAACCGGGATCGGCCAGTACCTCGCGCAGGGCCTCGGCTGTCCGGGCAAAGCTCGCGGAAGTCTGGCGCAGGGAGCGAGCCAGGGACAGCACATCCTCCTCGGCGCCCTCGGACATGCGCCGCAGGCTGGCCATGGTCCTGGAGGCGTCGCTCACGGCGGCCGGAATCTCGGGGCTCGCCAGCAGCGCCCTGGCCTGGCTCGCCGTGGCGCGCAGCTCGGCCATGGTCTGGGCCAGGAGCTTGCCCAGGCTTTCCACGTCGGCGTCCTTGAGGGTCTTGTCCATGGTGGCGATGATCGCGTTGACCGAGGCCACCAGCCCGCCGAAGTCGATCTTGGCGATCTGGTCCAGAGTCGAGGAGATGCTGTTGAGCACCTTTTCCACGCGGCTGAACGTGCTGGGCGCCGAGGGGATATACACGGTCTTCGGCTGCCAATTGATGGGCAGAAGCGGGTTGCGCTCGGGATCGAGGTAGTCGATTTCGAGGTAGACGACGCCCGTGAGGCCTATGGTGGTCAGACGCACGCGCAGCCCCCGCTCGATGCGCTCACGCAGTTCAATGCCGGATCTCTGGGCGGCCAGGCCTTCAATGACCTCCCGGCGCAGCTCCATGCGCACGAGCACGTAGCGTTCGGCCTCTTTCTTCGCGGAAGGGTAGGCCTCGGCCAGGAAGTCGATCTCCGACACGCTGCCGATGTCCACGCCCCGGTACTTGACCGCCGAGCCCCGCTCCAGGCCTTCCACGGACTCATTGAAGTAGCTCTCGGCCGGCACGGTCTCGGTGAACAGCCTGCCCAGCCCGAAGGCGACGGTAAGCCCGGCCATGAGCAGCAGGCCCACGAGGACGAACAGGCCGAGCCTGAAGTATTTGCTGTCCTGCGCCATCTATGCGGGCTCCGCCTCGCGCCTGAAGAAGCGCCTGACCAGTTCGTTGTCCGAAGCATCGCGAAGCTCGCGGGGGGCGCCCTGGGCCACGATGGATTTCGACTCCTTGGAGAGCATTACCACCCTGTCGGCGATGGTGTAAATGGAAGGCAGCTCGTGCGTGACAACCACGAAGGTTATGCCCAGGCTGTCCCGGAGTTTCAGGATGAGCTGGTCCAGCCCGGCCGAGGTGCTGGGGTCCAGGCCGGCCGAGGGTTCGTCCAGGAAGACGATCTTGGGGTCCAGGGCCATGGCCCTGGCGATGGCCGCGCGCTTGCGCATGCCGCCCGACAGCTCCGCGGGCAGAAGATGGCCCGTGCCGGCCAGGCCCACCAGGGCCAGCTTGATGCAGGCGATGAAGTCCATGGCCTCGCGCGGCAGCATGGTGAACTCCTCCATGGGCAGGCGCAGGTTCTCCAGCACGGTCATGGAGCCGAACAGAGCGCCGGACTGGTAGGAGACGCCGATCTTGCCGAGGATGCGCCGGCGCGTGGGCTCGTCGGCCAAGGCCATGTCGTCGCCGTCGATGAGGATGCTGCCCTCGGCGGGCTGGTGGAGCCCGATCATGTGCTTGAGCAGCGTGCTCTTGCCGCTGCCCGAGCCGCCGAGGATGGCCAGCACCTCGCCCGCCCGGACGGCGAAGTCGATGTCCCGGAGCACGGTCTTGTCCCCGTAGACGGCCTTGAGCCCGCGGACCTGGATGATGTCCGGCCTGTCCTTCCGCCAGTCCATATTCATATCCCCAGGGCGAAGAAGACCACGGCGAAGAGGCCGTCGGTCACGGCGATGAGCACAAGCCCGGTGACCACGGCCGAGGTCGTGGACCGGCCCACGGCGCTGGCCCCAGCGCCCGTGGCCAGCCCTTTCTGGCAGCCGACGGCGGCCACGATGATGCTGAAGGCCACGGCCTTGAGCAGGCCGCCGGCGATATCCAGCAGGGTGACCATGTACAGGATGCGGTTGATGTAGGTCACGAGCGGATAGCCGAAGCCCATGACCACGAAGGAGCCGCCGGCCAGGGCGAAGAGATTGAAGAAGGTGGTCAGGATGGGCGTGACCAAGAGGGCCGCCAGGATGCGCGGCAGGGCCAGGAACTGCATCGGACTGATGCCCATGGTCCGCAGGGCGTCGATCTCCTCGTTGACCTTCATGGTCCCGATCTCGGCCGCGAAGGCCGAGCCCGAACGTCCGGCCAGGAGGATGGCCGTGGTCAGCGTGCCCAGCTCGCGGAACATGGCCAGGCCCAGCAGGTCGGCCACGAACAGCTCGGCTCCGAAGCGCGCCATGGGCACGGCGGACTGGAAGGCCATGACCAGGCCCATGAGCGTGCCCACGAGGGCGATGATGGGCAGGCCGTTGACCCCGGCCTCCTCGGCCACGCCGAGCACGTCCTTCCAGCGCACCCGGCGCGGGTTGCGCGCTGCGGCCCCGAGCGCGGCCAGGCACTGGCCCACGAAGGCCACGAAGTCGGCCAGATTGCCGGATATCTCCACCGTGCGACGCCCGACCTCCGCGATGAAGCCTGGCCTGGGAGGCTCTTCGCCGCTCGACGGCTCGGGCGCCTCGCGCCTGTAAAGCTCCAGGAGCCCGGCGAACTCGCCGGCCAGGCCGCGCACCTCCAGCTCGCCGCCGGCCTCGCGGGCGGCCTGCTCCAGGCGCAGGATGAGCGAGGCCCCGGCCCCGTCCAGGTAATCCACGCCGGAAGCGTCCGCCACGACCCCACGGCCGCCGGCAGCGGAGACGAGGCCCAGGGCCTGTGTCCACACGGCGGCCGCGCCGTGGCTGTCGAGCCGGCCCTGGAACGCCAGGAGAGGCCTCCCGCCTTCCTCGTCGAGCCTCACCCTGGCGGGGGGCGCGCCGTGTTCCCTCTTGCGCATCATATCTTCCTCTCGCGGCTTTCCCACGGGCAGCCCCCTATGTTAGCCTGTCAGGGCCGTCTTGGCGATCACGGACACGCAGGTGGCGAGCGAGGTGGCGCATGGCCGGACGGATTTTCGAGAGTGAAGAGTACAGGAATCGCGTCGGGGCCTTTGCCGATCGCGTCGACGCGGGGCGGATGCTCGGAGAGATGTTGGCCCCGGAATACGAGGCTCTGCCCGGCGGGCTCGTGCTGGCCATCCCCTCGGGCGGCGTGCCCGTGGGCCTGGAGGTGGGCCGCAGGCTGCGCCTGCCCATGGACCTGGTCATCGCGCGCAAGCTTCAGATCCCCGGCGACACCGAGGCGGGCTTCGGGGCCATGGCTCTGGGCGGCGAGGCGCACCTGAACGAACCCATGGTCGCGCGCCTGGGGCTCACGCAGGAGGAGATCGACGCCGAGCGGCGCACGGTGGAGGCGGAGCTGGCCAGGCGCAACGAGCTTCTGCGCGCCGGCAAGCCGTCGCCGGATGTTCGCGAGCGCACGGCCATCGTGGTCGATGACGGACTGGCCACGGGCTACACCATGCAGGCCGCGCTGCGCGATCTGCGCTCGCGCGGGGCGGCCGGGATCGTCGTGGCCGTGCCCACGGCCCCCGTGGAGACCGCCCGCAGGCTGGCCGGCATGGCCGACGCCGTCTACTGCCTGAGCATCCAGGACTACTACCCGTTCGCCGTGGCTTCGGCCTACCGGGAGTGGCGCGATCTGACTCGCGAGGAGGTGGCGGGCATGCTGCGCCTGGCGGGATTCCGGCCTGGCGGCCGAGGCTAGCCGTGGCCGGCCAGGCGGTCACGGGAGCCGGACTCGTCGCGGGCACGTCTCGCCTCAAGGCCGTGATCAACGCCGGAGCGGGCGTCAGGCCCACCGCCGAGCGCCAGGGCCTTGCCCTGGCCCTGGAGCAGGCCTTTGCCGCCCACGGCTTGCAGGCGGATATCGAGCTGGCGCCGGCAGTGGATTTCGAGGCCGCCGTGCGCCGTGCCGCGACAGGGCCGTGGAGGGCGGTGGCCGTGGGCGGGGGCGACGGGAGCCTCGGCTCCGCGGCGCGCATCCTGTCCAGGATGCGCAAGCCCATGGCCGTGCTGCCCATGGGCACCATGAACTATTTCGCCCGCCTGCTGAACATCCCCCTGGACCTGGACGGCGCAACGGCCGTCATCGCGGCCGGCAACCTCGGGCCCGTGGACGCCGTCGAAGTCAACGGCCGCTTCTTCGTCAGCCACTGCACCCTGGGCATCCATCCGAGCTTCGTGAGCGAGCGCATACGCTTGCAGCACGGCCGGGGCTGGTTCAAGCCCCTGGCCATGGTCTGGGCCTTGCTCAAGAGCCTGGTGCGCTACACCGTGCTGCGGGTGGAGATCGTGCACGACGGCCGCCGCGAGTCGCTGCGCACGCCGTTCGTCATGGTCGGCAACAGCCTGAGCGCCCTGAATCCCCTGGCCTTCCGCACGCGCTGCGCGGCGCTCGACGACGGGCTCATGGCCTTGATCATCGGCCGCCGCCTGGGCCGCCTGGGGCTCGTGGCCTCGGCCGCGCGCACCTTCTTGGGCCGCCTGGACCCCGAGCGGGACTTCCGGCTGCTGCACCTGCCCGAGTGCGTCGTGCACGTGGATCGGAAGCTGGTCAGCGTGACCCTGGACGGCGAGCTTGACAGGCTCGCCCCGCCCCTGCGCTTCCGCATTCTGCCCGGCGCGTTGACCATGCTCCTGCCCGACGCCGCGACCGTGGCTCCGGGGCGGGAGCCCTGCCTCATGAAACCCGGCGACGATCAGGAGGAACGGCCATGATCCGGATCAAGCGCATCTACGACCCGTACAGCCCGGAGGACGGGCGGCGCGTCCTGGTGGACCGCGTCTGGCCGCGCGGTATGCGCAAGGACGAGGCGGGACTCGACGAGTGGCTCAAGGACCTGGCGCCGAGCACGGCCCTGCGCAAGTGGTTCGGCCATGACCCGGTCCGCTGGGAGGACTTCCAGGCCCGCTATCGCGCGGAGCTGGACGCTCCCGAATCCCGTGAACTCCTGGAGCGGCTGGCGCGTGAGGCTGAGACGGGAACGGTGACGCTCCTGTACGGCGCCAAGGACGAGCGGCACAACCAGGCCGTGGTCATCAGGCAACTCGTGGAGGAGCGGCTGAAAAAGTAGGCCAGGCCAAAAAGCAGCGCGGCCCGCCGGGCGTTTGCCTGACGGGCCGATATATTCGCTATGGGATAAGAGAGCCTACTTGGCCTCGGCCGCCTTCTTCTTCTGGCCGAGCAGGGTGTGGCGCTTGGCCGCCGGGAGGATGGCCTTGCGCAGGCGGATGGACTGGGGCGTGATCTCGACCATTTCGTCCTCGCGGATGAAATGGATGGCCCGCTCCAGGGTCATGGGCCGCACGGGCGTGGCGATGATGTTCTCGTCGCGTCCCGAGGCGCGCATGTTGGTGAGCTTCTTCTCCTTGGCCGGGTTCACGTCGATGTCATTGTCCCGGTTGTGCTCGCCCACGATCATGCCCTCGTAGATGGGGTCGCCGGGCGAGATGAACAGCTCGCCGCGCGGCTCCAGGTTGAACAGGCCGTAGGCCACGCCCACGCCCGCGCGGTCGGCCACGATGGAGCCCGAGTGGCGGGTGGGGAAGTCGCCGCGGTACTCGCCGTAGCCGTCGAAAAGCGAGTTCATGATGCCCGTGCCCTTGGTGTCGGTCAGGAACTCGTCGCGGTAGCCGATGAGCGCGCGCGAGGGCACGGAGAACTCCATGCGCACGCGGCCCGTGCCGCGGTTGACGAGATTGATCATTTTGCCGCGGCGCTGGGAGAGCTTCTCGGTGACCACGCCCATGTAGGCCTCCTCGCAGTCCACGTAGAGGCGCTCCATGGGCTCCAGCCGCCGGCCGTTCTCGTGGCGGTAGATGACCTCGGGCCGGCCCACGGTCAGCTCGAAGCCCTCGCGGCGCATGGTCTCGACGAGGATGGCCATCTGGAACTCGCCGCGGCCCTTGACGATGAAGCTGTCGCGCTCGTCGGCCTCCTCCACGCGCAGGGACACGTTGCGCATGGCCTCCTTGAAAAGGCGTTCCCTGATCTTGCTGCCTTGCACGAGCTTGCCTTCGCGGCCGGCCAGGGGCGAGGTGTTGATGGAAAAGCGCATGGACACGGTGGGCTCGTCCACGGCGATGCGCGGCAGGGCCTTGGGCGTGTCCTTGTGGCAGATGGTGTCGCCGATGTGCACGTCCTCCAGGCCCGAGAGCACGATGATGTCGCCGGTCAGGGCCTCCTCGACCTCGGCGAAGGTCACGCCCTGGTATGACTGGAGCTTGGTCACGCGCAGGGGGCGCAATTCGCCGTCCTTGTCGATGCGCACGAGCTGGTCGGACGTGTGCACGCGGCCGCTGATGATCTTGCCCACGGCCAGCCGGCCCAGGTAGTCGGAGTAGCCCAGGTCCGAGACGAGCATCTGGAACGGGGCCTCGGGATCGAAGCGCGGGGGCGGCATGGTGGCCAGGATCTCGTCGAGGAGCACGTGCAGGCTCCCGTCCATGTTCGCCAGGTCCTTGGAGGCCTTGCCCTCGCGGCCGACGGCGTAGATGACCGGGAAGCCGAGCTGCTCCTCCTGTGCGTCCAGGTCGATGAACAGGTCGTATATCTCGTTGAGCACTTCCTGGGGGCGGGCGTCCTTGCGGTCGATCTTGTTGACCACGACGATGATCGACAGGCCTCGGTCCAGGGCCTTCTTGAGCACGAAGCGCGTCTGGGGCAGCGGCCCCTCGGAGGCGTCCACCAGGAGGATGGCGCCGTCAACCATGGACAGGGCCCGCTCGACCTCGCCGCCGAAGTCGGCGTGGCCCGGCGTGTCCAGGATGTTGATCTTCACGTCCTTCCAGATCGCGGAGCAGTTCTTGGCCGCGATGGTGATGCCGCGTTCGCGTTCCAGGTCCATGGAGTCCATGACCCGCTCGTTGACCGCCTGGTTGTCGCGAAACAGGCCGCTCTGGCGGAGCAGGCCGTCCACCAGGGTCGTCTTGCCGTGGTCGACGTGGGCGATGATGGCTATATTGCGAATTTTATCGTTTACTGCGGTAGCTTTCATAGAAGTCCTTGAAGGGATAACAGGATGTGCGAATCGGGAATGGGATTGGCGCGGGGCGTGGGATACCATGTCCCGGCCGGAAGTCAATGGATTTTCTAGGACAAAACGGCGTCGGCGGGGTCCTGGCGCCCGTCCGGCAAGGGGAACTCGACCCGGAAGCGGGCGCCCGGCCCAGGGTCGAGACTGAATTCGCCGCGGAGCTGCCTGGCCAGGCGCACGACGAGCTGAATGCCCAGGCTGGACGGAGACGCGAGGTCCAGGCCGGGCGGCAGGCCTGCCCCGTCATCGCAGACCATAAGGCGCGCCCGTCCCTGGTCAAGGGTCATGCTCACGGAGATGCGGCCCTCGTCGTGGCCGGCGAAGGCGTGCAGCAAGGCGTTGGATATGAGCTCGTTGAGGATGATGCCGCAGGGCACGGCCTGGTCGATGGTCAGGAGCGCATCCTGCAAGGGCAGGGCCAGGCTGATGGTCCTGGGACCGGCCATGGCCTCCACGAGGCGGGTGGCCAGCCGAATGGCGTACTCCTTGAAGTTGATGTGCGCCAGGTCGCGGGACCTGTAGAGCTCCTCGTGGACGAAGGCCATGGACATGATGCGGTTCTGGCTCGCGGCGAAAAGCTCCGCCACCTCAGGGTTGTCCGTCCGGCTGCCCTGGAGGTGCAGGAGGCTTGAGACGACTTGCAGGTTGTTCTTCACCCGATGATGAATCTCCTTGAGCATGACCTCCTTTTCCTGCAGGGAGGCGCGCAGCCGCGCCTCGGCCGCCACGCGCTCGGTGATGTCCTCGGCCGTGCAGATGGCGTACTCCACCCCGCCGTCGTGACTCAGCTTGGGAGCCATGCGTATGTGCAGGATGCGCTCGCGGCCCAGGGCGTCGGGCTGGAAGGAGCTGTAGCTCACGGGCTCGCGGAAACGGAAGACCGTCTCGTTCTGGCGTGCGTATCGCGCGGCCTCGTCGGGCGGGAAGAGATCGGCGAGCTTGCGGCGGACCAGGAGTTCCTTGCTCTGGCCGATGAAATCGGCATGAGCCCTGTTGACCGCGCCGTAGAGACCCTCCTCGCGCAAAAACCAGACCTGGAGGTCGATGTTGTCGAGCAGGAGCGCCTGCTCCTCGGCCTTCTCGGTAAGTGACTGCTCGCGCTCGACGATGGCCGCGATCATCTCCCTGAATTTGTCCTGGAGCACCCGCAGCTCCCTGAAGGCCGGCGCGCCTCCCGCGGCGTCCAGGTCCGCGCCGTGCTCGCCCCTCTGGAGCAGGGCGACCGCGCTCGAGAAACGGCCCAAGGGCTTCACGACCTGCTCCTGCAGCCTGCGGTTGAGCGCGTAGATGATGGCGCAGAAGAGCGCGAAGAGGCTGAGCATCATGAGCACCTGGTTCACGGCCAGACCGAGATAGACGGCCGAGGCGGGCCTGGCCGCGACCACCAGCCAGCCGGTGTCGGCCAGGCGCGAGACGCCGGTCAGGTAGGTTCGGCCGTCCATGCGCTCCAGGCCGGCGAACCCTGCCCGCGAGTCTCTGGCCTTGCTCACCAGCGGAAGGTGGCCGAGGTTGGCCTGCGTTTCCACGAGCCGTCTGTCGGGATGGGCGAGCACGTTGCCGAAGGCGTCGGTGATGAACAGGAGGATTTCGTCTCTGTGGCCCGTGGAGGTGTCCGTGACGGTTTCTTGGAGGCTGTCCAGGCAGAGCTCGCCCATGATCGTGCCGCCGGGCGGCATGGAAATGAACAGGGCCACGGTGAGCTTTCCGGAATGGGGCGAGATGTACGGCAGGGACACGGAGGCCAGACTGGCCGGCGATGTACTCTCCCTCAAGCTCGAAACGTCGTCGCCAAGGTGGCCGGAGGGAATGTCCGCGATCACGGCTCCATCGGCGTCGATCCAGGCCAGGCGGTTGAAGAAGGGATACAGGCCGTGCATCTTGACCATGTGCATGATGAAACTGTCGGAGGAGGAGGTCGAGTTGAGCGCGGCCAGGTTCTGCAAGGTCAGCCTGGCGTTTTGCAGGAAGCTCTCCACGTTGCCGGTCAGGATGCGCGAGAAGAGCAGGTGTTCGCGGGTGACGATCTCTTGCTGCTCGCGGCCGATGAACACCGTGGTCAGCGCGAAGAGGATCAGGGTGGGCAGGAGCAGGCGCAGGCCGAGAAAGCGCCGGATGATGGAGAAGAGATCCGAGCCCGCGGCCATGGGTCTGTCAATCGGCGCGCACGAGGCGGCTGTTTTCGACGCGCATGAGCACGTCGCGGCTCTCCACGTCGCCGAAGCGATCCAAGCTCAACGGGCCGGAAAGCGTCGGATGGTCGCGGATGGTCGTCAGGGCGGCGGGCAGCCCCGCCGCCGATCCGCCGCAACGCCGCAAGGCCTCGGCCAGGATGAGCACCGCCTCGTGGGAGCGCGCCGCCGCGAAGGTCGGCTGGGCCCCGAAGCGCTCGGAGAAGCTCTTGGCGAAGCGTGTGTATTCGGGGCTGGTCGTGTCCACGGGGTTGGACACCGCGATGACCATGTTCTCCGCGTGGCGGCCGGCATGGCGCAACAGCGTATCGGTGCTGGCCCAATCCGAGGACATGAGCCGCACGGGCGGCCGGATGCGCGCCACGTGCTGGACCAGGCCGGCGGTGTCCCGCGCCGAGGCGATGAACAGCACCGCCTCGATGCGCCGCTCGGACAGGTTGGCCGCAATGGCGTCGTACTCCTCGGGGCCACCGAACTCCGGGGCCAAGGTCAGTTCCACGCCCGCGCCCAATTCGCCCAGCCGCTGGGAGAAGGCCGCGGCGTAGGGCTCGCAGTATTCGGCGTTGCGCCGGTCGAGCACCACCGCCAGACTGGGCTTGGGGGAAGCCCGCAGGGAATGCTCGGCCAGGGTTTTGGCCGCAGAGGTCGGCGTGGGGCAGTTGCGGAAGAAAGGGTCCTTGATGCCGGACAGGAGGGGCGTGGATGTCGTGGGGCTGAACAGCACGGTGTCGGTCGCATTGGCCAGGGGCAGGGCGGCCATGGTCTGCGAGCTGGTCATGTGCCCGATGATGGCCACGGCGCCGGCTTCGATGAGCGCCTTGTCGGCGGCCAGGGCCCCCTCGGGCGTGTTCAGGTCGTCCATGGCCAGAAGCGTCAGGGGACGCCCCAGGATGCCTCCGGCGGAGTTGACGTGCTCCACGGCGAGGGCCGCCCCGTTGCGCCCTTGCACGCCCAGGTCGCTGTAGCGGCCGGTCAGTTGGCCGGAGAAGCCGAGAATGATTGGCCCTCGCAGCCAGTTCATGAACGGCTCGCGGCAGAGCAGGACCAAGGCGAGCATGCCCGCAAGGCCCAGCCCGAGCGCAAGCCTGATGGGAGAACTCCAGTTCCCGCGTATCCTGAGCATGCAGCCGCCTTGTTAGCGCACTTTGCGAATGACCTGAGAGAGGGCGCTGCCCTCTCTCAGACTCTCTCCCGCCAGGGGAATGATTGGCTCGGGCCGTCCTGGCCCTCGCCCTGCGGGCATCGCCCAAGGCGGCGATGTCCAATTGTGCTGTCCTGCACAATTGTCCCCTGGGCCCCCATTTCATTTGCAAAATGCCCTAAATACTGGAGCGCCCTACAAATAACCTGAGAGGGCGCCGTCCTCCCCGGACTTCCTCCGGCAGGGAGCCTGTCATGATAGAGCCCTGCGCTCCAGTACGTAAGAGTATTGGGAGCTACTTTTTTGCTTGATTGCGAGCCGTGCTGATTTATGCAGATTAGAATGCCATTATGATGAAGTCAACGCCCCTTGGAAATGCTCTTGAACGGTTTTTCAAATGATCTGCTCCGGAATCATTGTGCATTTGTAGTTCCGGTCAATGACAGTAGGAGCAGGAGCTACTGCGCTGCCGAATTCCTACTCAGGATGCGCATATGCCAGAAAGGTTTTCCCATGAGGCTTGCATTGGTCCCATGAAGCCTGGACG
Organism: Pseudomonadota bacterium; assembly: GCA_023433925.1. Lineage (GTDB taxonomy): Bacteria > Desulfobacterota > Desulfovibrionia > Desulfovibrionales > Desulfovibrionaceae > Desulfocurvibacter. Next base: position 41,878 of record JAEYTO010000069.1, read on the forward strand.
CGCCTCGTCGGAACCCCGGTCGGCGGGTCTTTTCCCGTGCGCCGGAGCGCCGGCTGGTGTACCATGGCCTCAAAGACCGGTCACGGCCTGAAGGTCAAGACAAGGAGAACCCATGAGCGCAATGTTCCTGGAGAAGGTCCGCTCGGACCATCTGGCGCACCTTTCCTACATCGTGGGCCACAAGGGCAAGGCCGCGGTCATCGACCCCCGGCGAGACTGCCAGGCCTACATCGACATCGCCCGCCAGAACGGCGCGGCCATCACGCACGTCTTCGAAACCCACCGCAACGAGGACTACGTCACGGGCTCGCGCGAGCTGGCCCGGCGCACCGGGGCCGAGATCCTGCATGGCCGGGGCTTCCCCTTCGGGTTCGGCGGGCCGGTTTCCGAGGGCGATACCTTCGATTTCGGCGACCTGCGCCTGAGCGTGCTGGAGACGCCCGGCCACACCTTCGACTCCATCTCGCTCGTGCTGCGGGACATGTCCTCGGGCGAGGCTCCGGTGGCCGTGTTCACGGGCGACAGCCTGTTCATCGGCGACGTGGGCCGCACGGACTTCTATCCGGACCGCCGCGAGGAGGTCGCCGGGCTCCTGTACGACTCTATCTTCGGCAAGCTCCTGCCCCTGGGCGACCAGGTCATCCTTTATCCGGCCCACGGCGCGGGCTCGGTCTGCGGAAGCGGCATGGCCCAGCGCGAGTTCTCGACCCTGGGCCACGAGCGCGGGCACAACCCGGCCCTGCGACTCGCGCGCGACGAGTTCGTGCGCCGCAAGGCCCGCGAGCGCCATCCGTTCCCGGACTACTTCCGCGAGATGGAGGAGCTGAACGCCGAGGGCTCGGACAGGCCCCTGTGCGAAATCCGCGAGCCCAGGCCGCTGGACGCGGAGGAGTTCGCGCGCATGATGGCCGACGGCCGGACGCAGGTTTTGGACGTGCGCAGCGTCGAGTCCTTCGCCGGCGCGTTCGTGCCCGGCAGCCTGGCCATGCCCGCGCAGCTCGTCTCGGGCTACGCCGGTTTCCTGCTCGATTACGAGCGGCTCATCCTGCTCATCGCCGACGGCCTGGAGGAGGTGGACTCGGCCAGGGTGCAGCTCCTGCGCATGGGCTACGACAAGGTGGAGGGCTGGCTCTCGGGCGGCCTGGCCGCCTGGGAGACCGCCGGCCGGGAATACGAGAGCATCCCGGCCGTGCACGTGGACGAGCTCGTGCGGCGCATCAAGGCCAAGGAGGACTTCACGCTGCTCGACGTGCGCACGCCCGAGGAGGTCGAGCAAGGCATGCTGCCGGGCGCAAGGCACATATTCCTCGGCGAGCTGCGCGACAGACTGGGCGAGATCCCCAGGGACAGGCCCGTGACGACCTTCTGCGGCAGCGGCCAACGGGCCATCGTCGCGGCCTCCATCCTCAAGGGCCACGGCTTCGAGCAGGTCGAGGACAGCCTCGGGTCCATGGCGGCCTGCCAGTCCCGCGGCTGCCCCGTGGTCAAGCCCGGCCCATCGGGCAAGGCAGGCAAGACGCGCAGAGAGGTCGCCTGAAGCGCGGCAAGGGGCCGCGCCTTCCAGTCCGGCGAGAGTTGTCGCCGGAGCCTGCAAGGCCGGGGCGGGCCGGCCGCTCAATCCTCCAGGAAGTACTCCACCGTGGTCACCACGCGGATCTGCTTGATCTCCGGGGTGAAGGGGTCGCGGTCGCCGATGGAGAAGTAGCCCTGGGTGGCGCGGCGTATGGCGCCCACCTGGCTTCCCGAGTCGCGGGCGAACTGGTCGGCCGCCGCGCGGGCGTCCCTGGTGGCCTGGGCGATCATCTCGGGCTTGATGTCGTTGAGCTTCGTGAATTCGAAGCGCGGCTGGTACTCGTAGTTGTGCACGAGCACCACGCCCTTGGCCACGAGCGCGCCGGCCTCGGCCATGGCCTTCTTGACCGTGTCCGGCGAGCCCGAGCGCACCGTGAGCACGCCCTGGGCCGAGTAGCGGTTGGCGGGCAGGTCCTGGGGGCGCATGCCCATGGCGTGATGATCCATGATGCGCGGGGCGGCCAGGGTGGCCTCGGCCTCGCCCAGGCCTTGGTCCTTGAGGAATGCGCGGATGGCCTGCTCCTGGCGGGACAGGTCCTCCTGCACGCCCGTCAGGGAATCGCCGGCCGCGCTGAAGCTGATGGGCCACATGGCCAGGTCGGCGGCGACCTCGCGCTCGGCCAGACCCTTGACGGTCACGTAGCGGTCATAGGCCTTGAACTCGGCCAACGCGCCGCCGAGCAGCCAGGCCGCGACGATCATGCCGGCGGCCAGGAACAGGCCGAGGAAGAAGATGGAAGGGTTGCGGTCGGTGTTGGGCATGGAGCGCTCCTGAGATGATAATCGCGATTCTCGAATGGGCCTGTGAGAGGGAGGAACCCTTTCCTGGTTGATTTACAGACAGGCTCTAGCTTGAATATACGCAGATGCTGCCGGAACCAGATTCCTCTCGCGAAAAGCGGTCGCGAATGGTGATCGAGATATCCTGATTGAGGCATGCCAGCCATGAGAGCAGCCTCTCGACCGTAACCAGGTCAAGACGCCCTTTCAACACCTTCGATATCGTGGGCTGATCTGTTTTGCAGCGCTTGGCGACTTCTTTCTGGGTCAGATTGTGTAACTTCATCACCGCCTTGAGGTTCAGGACGAGCCGGGCCTTGATGGAACTTTCCTCCGGGTTCGGAAGCCCAAGGTCGCCAAAGACATTGCCACTGCTGGGGATTATATCGTTCCTGCTCATTGCGAATCCTCCTGATCCATTTGCCTAGCCTTGGCCAGGCGTTGCCTGATCAGTTCCATATCCGGTCTTGGAGTCGCGATGCCGTGCTTGGACTTCTTCTGAAATGCGTGAAGAACGTAAATTCCTTTCTTGAGCTTCACGGTGTACACGGCTCTATACGCATCACCATCAAAACTGCTGACGATTTCAAATACTCCGCTATCCAACCCCTTGAGAGGTTTGGTGTTATCAGCGTTGCCTCCAGCCTGTGCCGTATAGAGGGCAAACCCCATCTCGACCCGGACCGCTTCGGGAAAATCCTTGAGACGGGTAAGGCTGTCACCTATCCAAAACAGTGATCTCATGGCCAGATATTATGGTAGGTTTGCCATTAAAGCAAGGTGCGGACAACAGGGCGATTCGGCCAGGCGACGGAAGAAGGATCCACTTTTAGAACCCCCGCCCCGTGAACGCCCCCTCGTGCAGGCCCTGGAAGAAGTGCCTCGCGTTAAGCCCTAGTGACCGAATGCGGTAGCCGCCCTCCTGGACCACGACGATGGGCAAGCGCATGGCCCCGATCATGCGGCCGTTGCTCGTGAAATCCTTGTACGACAGGCTCCAGGTGCCCGTGGGGTCGCCCTTGGCCGTGTCCAGGCCCAGGGCCAGCACGAGCACGCTGGGCTTGAAGTCGCGGATCAGCCCAAGGGCCTTCTTGAGCACATGGCCGTGCATGGCTCCGTCCACGCGCTCCAGGAGCGGGAAGTTGCGGTTGAAGCCCTGGCCGTCGCCCTCGCCGTGCTCGTCGGCGAAGCCGGAGAAATACGGGTAGGCGAACTGCGGATGGCCGTGGATGGACACGGTGAGCACGTCGTTGCGCGCATAGAAGATGTCCTGCGTGCCGTTGCCGTGGTGATAGTCGATGTCCAGCACGGCCACGCGGCCCAGCTCGCTGAGCCGGTTGGCGACGATGGCCGAGGTGTTGAAGTAGCAGAACCCGCCGAAGACGCGCTGCTCGGCGTGATGGCCGGGCGGCCGCACCAGGGCGTAGGCCAGCCTGCGGCCCCCGACGATGGCCTCGGCGGCCGTGAGGCCGCAGTCCACGGCGCGCCGGGCCGCGGCATAGGCGTTGGCGTTGAGCGGGGTGAACGTGTCGATGCAGTAGTAGCCCGCGCGCACGGGCAGCTCCCTGGGGCGACGCGCCGGGTTGCGGATGGGGAAAACGTATGGATAGACCGACTTGCCGGGCTCGATGCGCGCGCAGACACGCTTGAAGTAGTCCACGTAGTCCTTGGCGTGCACGGCCGTGATGTGCTTTTCGGGATGGCGCTTGACCGGCAGCTCCTGGAACAGGCCGCTTCTGTCCAGCTCGCGGCGGATGGTGGAGATGCGCACCGGCGCCTCCACGTAGCCGCGCTCGTGCACGTGGTGGATGGCGTGGCGGTCGTTGACGGCCACGGCGATGAGCCGGTCGGCGGCCAGGCGGCGGCGCGGCTGGCCCGTGGCGCGCTCCGTGGGCGGCACGTAGCGCGGGTCGCGCAGTCGGACCACCGGGTCCTTGAAGGACTCGACCACCTTGCGCACATAGCTTGGCGGGCAGGTGTTGCCGTACTTGCGCTCCAGGATGGCCCGCACGATCTCGCGGGCCCTGGGCCGGACCAGCGGCTTCTCGGCATCCAGCGAGTCCAGGACCAGGAAGGGCGCGCAGTCGTCACCCTCGACGCAGGGGGTCTCGTAGAGCGTGCCCACGATGGGCCGCGCGCCGTAGCGCTCGTAGAAGCGCAGCCGGGAGGCGTTGTCCTTGAGCAGCTCGGGGTGCGGGCACTTGTCGAAGTCGTCGGGCAGGCATTCGAAGAACAACCCGAGGCTGCCCAGGGCCTGGGCCTCCTCGCGCACGCGCTCGTAGAGCGCCGATCCCACGCCGCCGAAGCCGCCAAGCGGCACGGACAGCCAATCCAGGTAGCAGAAGCGGCGGTCGGGAAAGTGAAGCAGCAGGGCGAAGCCGCGCACGGTGTTCCGGCCGTCGTCGGCCACCAGGAGGATGGTGCGGTAGCGCTTGGCCAAGGGGTCGCGCAACCTCGCGGGCAGGCTCTCGACCTCCTCCTCGCTCACCGCCGCGAACCGCTGCCTGAGGATGGCCTGGACCGAGGCGATGGCGTCGCGGTCCAAGGGGATCACATCGTCATGGATGCGGCGGATGCGGAACATGCCGTCAGCCAAGCTCCTTGTGCCCGAGCGCCTTGTGATAGACGACCATGTCGTCGCCGGGCCGGTAGTGGTCCTTGACCCTGCGGGCCTCGACGAAGCCGTTGCGCTCGTAGAAGCGGCGCGTGGGCGCATACAGCTCGCGGCCCGAGGTCTCGGCCACGAGCAGTTCGCAGCCCATGGCCCGCGCGCGCTCCTCGGTCAGGCGCAGGAGCGTGGCCCCGAGCCCTCCGCCGCGTCGCCCCGCGCTCACGGCGATCCAGTAGAGGTCGAACTGGGTCGGGTCGGCGTCGCTCGGGCCGTGGCACGTATAGCCGAGCATCGCGCCCCCGGAGCCCGCGTCCTCCAGGAAGAGAAAATGATACCCGCTGGCGAGGCCTTTCTCAAGCCGTTCGATGACAATCTCTTCCGCGATGTCGATCTCGTCGGGATAGAAGAAGCCCGTGGACTCGACAATGGCGCGCACGGCGGCGCGGTCGCCGGGGCGGACTTCCTCGCGGGTGGAGAGGCCGGAGGGCAGGGCGGTCATGCCGATGCGCACCCCTTGGGCGACTGGACCGGCCTGCCGTCGCGCGCGCCGGCCGCGCCCATGTCCAGGACGCGGCGCACGAGGGCCGTGTAGTCCAGACCCGCCCGTTCCGCGGCGGCCGCCAGGCCCGCGTCTGGAGACAGGCAGGGATTGGCGTTCACGTCGATGATCCAGGGCCTGCCGTCCTCGGATACGCGGAAGTCCACGCGCGCGTAGCCGGCCAGGCCGAAGGCCCGCCAGCAGGCCAGGGTGGCCTCGGTGAGCCGCGCGAGCAGGTCGGCGTCCTTGGCCGGGAAGTCGAAGCGCCGCTGCGTGTTCTCGTACTCGAAGGAGTCCTCGTCCCACTTGGCCTTGTAGCCCACGATGCGCAGCCGCTCCCTGGAGAAGCCCCGGAAGACGATCTCGGCGTGGGGCAGCACCTCGGGGCCGCCTGGACCTTCGATCACGGCGATGTTGAACTCGCGGCCGTCCACGTAGCCTTCGGCGAACCAGTGGCCGCCGTGGCGCTCGCGGCGGCGCGCCAGCGGCCTGGCCAGATCGGCGGGCGAGGCGGCCATGACCACCGAGGTTTCGTCCAGGCCGAGGGAGGCGTGCTCATGGACCGACTTGAGGATGTAGCGGCCGGGCGCGAAGCCCGCCTCCTCGGGCCGGCCCTCGGGTCCTCCTGATTGTCCTTCGGACCAGGGCGGCGTGGGCAGGCCGGCGGCCGTGAGCACGCGCTTGCAGGCCAGTTTGCTCGTGGCGAGCATCATGGCCTCGCTTCCGCAGCCGGTGAAGGCCAGGCCCATGTGCTCCAGGAGCGCCGGACCCAAATGAGCCAGCCGCGAGCTGCCGCCCAGATCCTCCACGAGGTTGAATACGCAGTCCGGTCGCATGGCCGCGAGGGTTCCGCGGGCGTCGTCCAGGTCGAGGGAGAAGGCCACGCCCATGGGCTCGTGGTCCAGGTCGAAGAGCGCCTTGCGCACGGCTCTGACCTGGACCAGCGTGTCGGCCTCGTCCGGGCGGTCGCCCGCGGGCAGGTTGTGCAGAATGGCCACGCGCACGGGATGGCTCCTAGGTCGCCTGCCCGGCGTCGGGCAGGGGCTTGGCGGCCTTGCCGGGCCGGACGCGCTCCAGGGCCGACTCGACGATGGCCGCGATGAGCTCCTGGTAGGGCATGCCATTCAGCCTGCACAGGATGGGCAGGTCCGAGTAGCTCGGGTTGAGCCCGGCCAACGGATTGGCCTCGATGAAGTTGGGCACTCCGGCCGCGTCCAGGCGCAGGTCCACGCGGCCGCCGTCGCGGCAGCGCAGGGCGCGCCAGGCGTCCAGGGCGATCCTTTCGGCGGCCTGGGCCTCGGCGTCCTTGGCCACGCGATAGCTCACGCGCCGTTCCCAGTCCTGCTTGTTGACGTAGCCGTAGGCCGAGGGGTCGGCCTGCTCGCCGAATATGACCTCCAGGGCTCCCAGGGAGCGGGCCTTGGCTCCTGTGCCGACAATGCCCACGGTCAGCTCGCGGCCGGGCAGGAAGGTCTCCACGAGCACCGGCTGGTCGAAGCGCGCGATGAGCCGGTCGCAGGCCTCGGCGAGGCCCGCGACGTCGGTCACGCGCGAGGCCGAGCCGATGCCCAGGCCCGTGCCCTCGGCCACCGGCTTGACGAAGAGCGGATAGGGCAGGTCCACTAGGGCCGCCTCGGACGGGTCCTCGACCACGGCGAAGTCCGGGGTCGGCACGCCGTGCGCGCGCACCACATGCTTGGTCATGCCCTTGTGCAGGCCCAGGGCCAGCGTCATGGGCTCGGAGAAGGTGTATGGAATGGAGTGCCAGTCCAGCACGCAGGGGATCTGACTTTCGCGGCCGAAGCCGTGCAGCCCCTCGGCGATGTTGAACACGAGATCCCAGCGCCTGCCGGCGAGCAGGGCGGACATGAGCGCGGGCAGGGAGCCCACGCGCTCGGTCTCGTGGCCCATGGCGCGCAGAGCGCCCTCGATGGCCGCGACGGTCTCCTCGCAGTCGAACTCGGCCACCTCCTCCTCGGAGAAGCCCATGGCCCGGTAGTCCTCGCGCAGGTCGTAGCTCAGGCCGACCAGCATCCTACTTGTCCCCCGCGCCGCAGGCCGGAGCCGTGAGCGGATCGTGGGTGCGGAACTGCTTCTTCTCGAAGTTGCGCAGCACCAGGTCGTCGCCGTCCTGACCGACGATATAGTCCGGGTTGACCGGGATCTTGCCGCCGCCGCCCGGAGCGTCCACCACGAAGGTCGGGATGGCGTAGCCCGAGGTATGGCCGCGCAGCCCTTCGATCATCTCCACGCCCTTGGCCACCGAGGTGCGGAAGTGGGCCGTGCCCTGCACCGGGTCGCAGTGGTAGAGATAGTAGGGCCTGACGCGGTTCTTGAGCAGGCCGTGCATGAGCGACTTGAGGGTCGGCACGTCGTCGTTGACGCCCTTGAGCAGCACGGTCTGGCTGCCCAGCGGGATGCCGGCGTCGGCCAGGCGCTTGAAGGCCTCGGCCGATTCGGGGCTCAGCTCGCCCGGATGCGCGCAGTGCACGCTGATCATGAGCGGGTGATAGCGCCGCAGCACGCGCGTGAGCTGCGGGGTGATGCGCTGGGGCAGGACCATGGGGGCCTTGGTGCCCAGGCGCACGATCTCCACGTGCGGGATGGTCCGCACGCGGCCCAGCAGGTAGTCCAGGGCCGCGTCGGACAGGGTCAGCGGGTCGCCGCCGGACAGGAGCACGTCGCGCACCGTGGGCGTGCGGGCGATGTAGTCGATGGCCGCGTCCCAGTGCTTGCGATTGCCCGAGGAGCAGGCCCGCTTGCCCACCCTGCGGGAGCGCGTGCAGTAACGGCAGTAGGCCGCGCAGAAATCCGTGGTCAGGAAGAGCACCCGGTCCGGGTAGCGGTGCACGAGGCCCGGCACGGGGCTGTGGTGATCCTCGCCCAGCGGGTCCTCGGCCTCGCCGGGGCTCACCAGCCGCTCGAAGCCCGTGGGCACGATGGTGCGGCGCACGCCGTGGTCCGGGCCCTCGTCATGGAACAGGGACAGGTAGTACGGCGTGATGGCCAGCGGCAGGGGCGCCCCGCCGCTCGCGGCGGCCAGCTCCTCGGCGCTCAGGTCGAGCATGGCGCCGAGATCCTTGTAGGAGGTGATGCGGTTCTTGAGCTGCCAGCGCCAGTCGTTCCACTGGGCGTCGGCCACCTGGGGATAGAAGCGTGCCCTCAAGGCTTGCGCCTTGGGACCTACTGGAAAGACGGGGCCCCGGTCCCGGGTCCTGGCGGGGGGGAAGGGGGCGAAGGGTAGTGGGAGGAGCGCCTCGCGCTTCCTCGGCCTTGCGGTGACAACGGATGGCAGAGGTTCCAGGGGAACGTCGCCGCTGTCCAGCATTTCCATGTCCGTCTCGCTTCCTTGTTGCTGTTTAAGGTGTCTCCGGACCGCCAGGCTCCTCGGGCTCGGCCTGCTCGTCCGGTTCGCTCGCTTCCTCGTCGAAAGGCTGTATCGAGGACACCACGAGCAGGGGCATGTCGCCCTCGCGCTGCCGCACGGCACCGGTTACCCGCACCAGGTTCTCCTGGTAGAGGTCGAGCTCCTCGCCCATGAGGGCATACACGTCGCCCTCATCCGTCTCCAGGTAGTAGTCCTTGCCGGAGCGGTAGAGGATGCCGGCCACGGCCAGCTCCTGCTGGGCCTCGGCCAGGCCGGCCCAGAACAGGGCCAGAGCCAGGGTCGTAGCCAGGATCGGGGCGCCGTGGCTGGCGAGCGGCGAGACGTGCCAACTACGCATGATGCATTTCCTGTCAATGTCGCGAGGTCATGTCCGCCTGTGCACCCTGAATTTTTCGGCATCGTCCGGCGGGCGCGCGACATGCTTTCCGCGTGCCAAGGCAAAGCTCGGGCCAAAACGTAAGGCTTTGTTATAGTTGAAGGATATATATTGTACTTGGAAATAATCGGAACTGTCTGTTCCTGTGACTGCGGCAAGCCGTGCCCAATATGCGTCACAGGGGCGTAATCAATCAGTCTCATGCGACCAAAGTGGCATGATACGAGTGATTTTGGCAGGAGATGCTAAAATCGGAACAGTGTATTCCGCCCTGGGGGGATAAGAACTTTTTGTTCCGATTACTGGCGGAACTCGATCTTATCGATCTTGTAGCGGGTGAGCAGCTTGTGCAACTGGCGGGGGGTGATGCCCGCGCGCTCGGCCGTGCGGCCGATGCGGCCCCGGCATTCGGCCAGCAGCTCCTTGAGGTAGCGGCGCTCGGCGTATTCCTTGGCCTGGTTGCGCACCTCGGCCAGGGGCAGGCTCAGGTCCAGCGGCACGCTGGCCACGGGCGTGTCCAGGGCGAAGAGGTCGGCCGGGAAGCTCTCGGGGGTCAGCATATGGCTAGATTCGAGGATGAAGGCGCGTTCGATGAGGTTCTCCAACTCGCGCACGTTGCCGGGCCAGGAATAGTTCCGCAGCGCCTCGAGCACGCTCGGGTGGATGCCGCCGATGTCCTTGGGCGTCTGGCGGCTGAGCTGGTCGAGGAAGCCCTCGGCCAGGAGCGCGATGTCCTCGCGCCGCTCGCGCAGGGGCGGAATCTCGATGGGGAAGACGTTCAGGCGGAAATAGAGGTCCGAGCGGAACGCGCCTTCCTTGGTCAGCCGCTCCAGGTCCACGTTGGCCGCGGCGACGATGCGCGCGTTCATGGGGATGTCGGTCTCGCCGCCCACGCGCTGGAAGACCTTGTCCTGGAGCACCTGGAGCAGGCGCACCTGCGCGGCCTGGGAGATGGTCCCGATTTCGTCCAGGAAGATGGTGCCGCCCGAGGCGATCTCGAAACGGCCGGCCTTGCGCTTGACCGCGCCGGTGAAGGAGCCCTTCTCGTGGCCGAAGAGCTCGCTCTCGATGAGGTTCTCCGGGATGGCCCCGCAGTGCACCGTCACGAAGGGGCCCCTGCGGCTGGCCGAGCTGCCGTGGATGAGCCGGGCGATGACGCCCTTGCCGGTGCCCGTTTCGCCCGTGATGAGCACGGTGGACTTGGTCGGCGCGACCATGGCCACCTTCTCGAAGACCTTCTTCATGAGCGGGCTGTCGGTGCGCACGATGGGCGCTTCGCCCACCTCGAAGGCGGCCTTGCGCAGATAGTCCAGCTCGTGCTGGATCTTGTGCGACTCCAGCAGGCTCTCCAAGACGTAGGTCGCCTCGGTGGGATTGACCGGATAGGTCAGGTAGTTGCCCGCGCCGGCCTTCACGGCGGTCACGGCCTCGCGGATGTTGTCCTGGGGCGTGAGGACGATGATCTCCAGGTTGGGAGCCTTGGCCCACAGCTCGCCCAGGGCGGTCTTCATGGTAGCGGAGGAGCGCTCCTCCTTGCGGCGGTCGAGCCAGTCCAGGTCGATGAACAGGACATCGACGTTCTCCTTCTCGAGCGCGGCCGGCAGCCCGTCGCGGCGTTGCGCGCGGCGCACGGCGAAGGTCTCGGAGAAGCTCCGCTCCACCGCGCCGGCCGCCGCCGTGTCGTCCGTGGCCACGAGAATGTTGCGCATGCCCTTGACCGACCTCCTGTCGCGGCCCTTGTAAGGCCGGCGCGTGCGCTTGGCAACCTTCGGGGGCGATCAGGCCCGCAGGAGTCCCGCGAGCCTGGCCCAATCCGCCTGGGCCAGCCGCCGCACGGCCGGGAAGCGCATGGCCGCCGTGGGATGATAAGTGGGCAGCGCGGGGATGCCGGACCCGCCCAGGCCCACGATGCGGCCGTGAAGCTCGGCCATGGGTGTTTGCAGGCCCAGGAGCGAGCGCACGGCCGGGCCGCCCATGAGCGCCACCATGCGCGGCTCCAGGGCTTCCATCTGCGGCAGGAGCCAGCTCTCGCGGCAGACGTCCAGCTCCTCGGGTCTGGGAGTCCGGTTGCCCGGCGGCCGGCACTTGACCGCGGAGGTGATGAAGAAATCCTCGCGGGACAGGCCGAGGGAAGCCAGGAAGCGGGTCAGGAACGCGCCTGTCCTGCCCACGAAGGGGCGGCCCAGCTCGTCCTCCCGCTCGCCGGGGGCCTCGCCCACGAGCAGGCAGCGCAGGCCGAAGCCGCCCTCGCCGGGCACGGCGTTGCGGCGGCCTTTGTGCAGCGGGCAGCGCACGCATGCGCGGATGCCCTCGGCCAGTTCAGCCAGCCTGTCCCAGTCGGGTCCGGCGTCCACGGTTCCCTCCGGCGCGAAGCCTCCTACAGCTCCAGCCACTTCCAGCGCCCCGTGTGCGAGGCGTACTGGAAATGGTAGCCCAGCGGGCCCACGAAGCCCAGGAAGAAGCGATCCTCGCGCGGCCTGTAGCGCCATTCGCTGCCCGCCACGAGCACGGGCGGCAGGAAAGGCGTCTGGGCCGGCACGAGCGCCGCCAGGCTGGGCGGGAGGCGGCCCGTGAGCCGGGCATGGGCGTGGATGGCCTGCACGAGCAGCTCTCCCTTGCGCATGGTCTCCATGGCCTGGCCTTGGGTTTCGCGCAGGCCCAGGTCCAGGCCGCCATAGGCCAGCAGGGCGGCCAGGACCACGGCCGCGCCCAGGCCGCGCGCGCGGGTGGCCCACAGGAGCACGCTCCCGGCCACGAGGGCGGCGGAGGTGAAATAGTAAGCCAGGAAGCAGGGGGCCAGCGGCGTGAGCGAGTGGCGGCCGGCATAAAAGGCCGGCGCCGCCAGGACAAGCCCCGCGCCCAGGGCCAGGCCGGCGGCGCGGCCGGGCCGCCAGCGGCCCTGCTCGGCCGGCCCGGCGCGCAGCCGTGCGGCGAGCAGGGCGGCCAGAGCCAGCAGGCCGGTCACGGCGACCAGGGTCGCGGCCATCCAGGCGAAGTAATCCTTGGGGTACAGGCGCACGATGAGGTGCACGTGCGGGTTGAAGTTGTATCCGCCGCCCGGGAAGAGCAGGGGATGGAAGGCGGTGAAGAAGAGCGGCCACTCCAGCGCCGACAGGGCCAGGCCCGTGAGCAGCGCCGGCAGGAGGAGCGCTCCCAGGCGCAGGTCGCGGGCCAGGGGCGTGAGCAGGCTCATGGAAGAGCCCCCGGAGTGATTGGCCGCCTTGCCGCCGGAGCGCCGGGCCTTGCCCTTGTCCGCGCCCGTCGCCTTGTCACGGGCCGCGCGCCCGACCAGTCCGGGGGCCGCCCGAAGCAGGGCCAGAGCCAGGGCCAAAGCCAGGGCCGCGAGTCCTGCCCAGCGCAGGCCGGTCAGCAGGGCGGCCACGTCGGCGAAGTGCGCGGCCTCCTTGGGGCCGAAGCCGCCGGGCAGGGAGCCCCGGCCCAGGAGGAAGCCCATGACGCCCTCGTGCAGGGCCAGGGCGTTCGGCACCCGCGCGGGCACGTCCAGGGCGCGCAGGAACGCGGCCGAGAGCGGGTCGAACCGCACGAGGATCTCCAGGCCGAGCACGGCCAGGGCCAGGCTCCAGCACAAGGCGGCGAAGGCGTGGGCAAGGCTGTCGAGAGGTTTGCGCATGGGGTTCCCGTGGCTTGCTTGGCGAATGGACCGCTTGATCGGTTCTGATCCGTGTAGCAGAAAACGCGGTCGGGACAAAGTCGCCCAGCACGCGCCCTCAGCGCTTGAGCACCACCTCGCCGCCCACGCGCAGGAGGCGCAGGGAGGTCAGCGGTCCGGACTGATCGATTATGGCGTAGTAGGGAGTGGGCCGATCCGGCTGGTTGAGCAGGGAGACCTCGCCCGCGACCTCGAATAGCGTGCCCTGGACGGCGATGTCGGGCGCGTGGCGCGCGTCGAGGGCGTACCTGCCGGCGTCCATGCCCAGCCCGGCCAGGATCTCGAAGATAACGGCGTGCATGGCGGCCAGGTCGGCCATGTCCGCCGCGGATGGCGGGGGCGGAGCGGATGTCCCGCCCGTGGCCGCGCTCTCGGGAGCGGTGATGAAGGTCCTGTAGGACACGGCCAGGGCCACGAGGCAGGCGGCGGCGACGGCCATGGCCAGCAGCGGCAGGCGCCTCGAAGCCTGGGACGGCTTCGGCAGGGCTTTCAGTCGCTCGTCCAGGTCGAGGGCGGGTTTTCCCTGCATGTGCGTCTGCTTCACGATGGCCTCCGGTTGCGGTGCGCCGCGAGGATAGGCAATGCGCCGGCTCGGGGCAACCACCTCCGGCCTGTTGCATGGCCCGCGCGCCAAGGGCCTGGCGGCGCTGCCCGGCATGGGCGCGATGCCGTGGGATATGCCGGCCCCGGTAATGCTTTCCTTTTCCGATGCACATCCTGTACAACGACTTCGAATAGCATGATGGAGCCCGTCCGGCTCAGTGCGGTCTGCATTTGGCGCGCGAAGTAAAAATCATCCATTTCCACGTGCACACGAGGCAGGAGGCATGACATGTACGTTGGCCTGAAGATGCTCAAGGACTTTCAGCCCGTAACGCCCAAGACGTCGGTGGCGGAAGCGCGGAAGCTGCTGGAGAAGCAGCTTCTCTGGATGCTCCTCGTCGTCGACGGCGAGAAGCTCGTGGGCTACGTGCGCGGCGAGGACATCATGGCCGCGCTGCCTTCGGTCATGACCACCCTGGACAAGCACGAGGCCCTGTATCTCATCAGCAAGCTGACCATAGACAAGATCATGCGCAAGGACATCATCGTCGTGCCTCCCTCGATGGAGATCGAGGCCGCGGCGGAGATCATGCACGCCAAGAACGCGGCAGGCCTGGCCGTGGTGGACTCCCGCGGCAAGCTCGTCGGCTACATCAACCGCACGGTCATGCTCGACGTGCTCGTCGAGGAGATGGGCCTGCGCCAGGGCGGCGCGCGCATCGTCTTCGAGGTCGAGGACCGGCCCGGCGTGCTGCGCGAGGTCACCGGCCTCATCGCCGACAAGGGCGTGTCCATCATCTCCACGGCCACGTTTTTCCACGGCGGCCGGCGCATGGTCGTCATCCGCCTGGCCATCGACGATGCGAGCGGCGTCGAGGCGGCCCTGAGGGAGCGCGGCTACAAGTTGCAGACCTACGCCGACTTCGCCGAGGAGCGGACCAGCAAATGACGCTTCCGGCGGTCGGCGGCGCAACGCTCGCCTGCCGGGGCATCGCCCTGTTCCGCGGCCTGTCGGTGCTGGACAACCTCATGGTCGGCAGGCGCGCCCGCATGGGCTGCGGCCTGCTCTCCTGGCTGCTCCACTTCGGCCCGGCTGCGCGCCGCACCGCACTTAGGCTCGCGGACAAACGCACATTTGATCAGGCCGGCGGAGCATCTGCAATAACATAAGAGTCCAGGGAAATTATTTCCCTGGCGGGAGAGAGTCCGAGAGAGGGCAGAGCCCTCTCTCGGTTTATTGCGCGCACTGCCTGCAAGGCCGGTAGCCGGCGGCCAGGGCCTCGGTCACGGTCTGGAGCACGGCTGAGCACTGCTTGCAGTCGTAGTGGCGGCAGCCCGACGCGTGGAAGACGTGGCTGCGCACGTTGCCGTGCAGCGGCCCGGCAAGGGCGGGGATCTGCCTGGCCTTCGTTGCGGGCTGGGTGGCATCGGCCTTGGCCGGGGCGGCGGAGCCGTCGGCTTTGGTCGGGATGGCATCCTCGATGGCCGCCGAAAGCGGAGGGGAGACGGCGGCATCGGATGCGGGCATGCCGGAGGATTCCTGCACGGGCGTTTGCGTCATGCCCTGGCCGGTCAGGGCCACGGGAACCGCCGCGGGCCATGGCCTGAAGCCGAAGGAGAGCGCCCCGGCCAGCGCCAGGCTCAAGAAGGCGAGCAGAATGTATGCGGCCCGCATGTGCGGGATATGCCACGCCGAAGACTTACGCGCAACCACTTGTAATGGTTGGAGGCCTTCCGCTGCGCAAGACATGAGGAAGCTCTGGCCCGCTGGTCCACGCCGGGGCCTTTTTCCGGGTGCCTTCCGGCGAGTGCCCAATGAGGGCGTGTACCTATTTTGTACCTGCGACAAGAAAACGGCTCCCAGCCGAAAAGGCCGGGAGCCGCTGATATTCCGTGGTCGGGGCGGAGAGATTTGAACTCCCGGCATCCTGCTCCCAAAGCAGGCGCGCTGCCAGACTGCGCTACGCCCCGACGGTCCGAAGGGAAGCCTTCTTACGCCAATCCGTTCCTGCTGGCAAGGCGCGAGACCGCCGGAGCAAGCCTCGCGGGCCCAGCCTTACCCGATGCGCGCGGGATCAGCGCGCGGCTCGTGACGGGCGGCGCAGGCTCGTGGGGGCCGATGCGGCGAGGCCCATCTCCACACCGGGAATCTCCAGCCCGCACTTGGGGCATTTGCCGTCCTTGACCGCGTTGCTCGTGACCGTGAATCCGCTGCGGTCCAGGCACAGGCAGCCGCACTCGGGGCAGGTCGTGTGGTCCGAGGTGTGGCCGGGCACGTTGCCCACGTAGACGAACTTGAGGCCGGCGTCCTTGCCGATCTCCCAGGCCCGCTCCAGTCGCTCCACGGGCGTGACGGGCCGCGTGGTGAGCCTGTAGGTCGGGTGGAAGCGCGAGATGTGCCAGGGCGTGTCCGCGCCCACGTCGTCGCGGATGAACGCGGCCATGGAGCGCAGATCCTCGTCGGCGTCGTTGAGGCCGGGGATGAGCAGGGTGGTCAGCTCAAGCCACCAGCCCATCTTCTTGATGCGCACGATGTTCTTGAGCACGGGCTTGAGCCTGGCGTCGCAGATGTCGCGGTAGAAGTCGTCATTGAAGGCCTTGAGATCAATGTTCGCCGCATGGGTGATATGCTCCAGGCGATCCAGGCATTTGTCGCTCATGTAGCCGTTGGAGACCCAGACGTTCTTGAGGCCCTTGTCGATGGCCAGCCTGGAGCACGGCTCGACGAGCTCGAAGAAGACGGTCGGCTCGGAATAGGTGTAGGAGATGCTCGCGGCTCCGTACCTGATCGCGGCGTTCACGATCTCCTCGGGCGTCATGCGCTCGCCGCGCACCGGTCCGCCTTCCTTGGGAGGCATGGACAGGGAGTAGTTCTGGCAGAACTGGCAGGCCATGGTGCAGCCGGGGGCGCCGATGGACAGCGAGGTGGTGCCGGGCAGGAAGTGGTAGAGCGGCTTCTTCTCGATGGGATCGAGGTTCATGGCCGCCACGGCGTCGGCCGACAGGGACATGAGCTTTCCGTCGAAGTTCTCGCGCACGCCGCACTTGCCGCGCGCGCCGGGGTCGATGAGGCAGAAATGGTTGCAGAGCTCGCAGCGGACCTTGTTGTCCGCCGCCGGTTTCCAGAGCTGGGCTTCGATCATGGCTGGCTCCTTGAGCCGGCCCGGCCTCCGGGTTACTCGCCGCCCGGTCGATAGACGTTCGGCGGCTGCCGTTCGGCTCCGGGCCGGTAGATCTGCGCCTGGCCCTGCGGTTGTTGGGCCGGCACATCGATTTCCGGGACCACGATGATGGGGGCGATGCCTGCTGCGTCGCCGGAGGGCTCGGGACGCGAGACGCCCAGGACCGTCGCGCCGGTCGTGGGCTCCGTGGTGATGTAGGGGCCTGTCGGACCCTTGGGGTCTTGCGGAGGCGCCTTGATGATGGCGGGCTCGGCCTGGATCGCGGAGGGCTTGGCTTTGCGCGGTGTTGCCGCCTTCTTTTGTTTGGCCTGGCCTGCCGCGGGCGTAGCGGTCACGGCTTTTCGGGCCGGCTCGGATTGTGGGGCGGGCTCGGCGGCCTTGACCGCCGGAACGTGACTGGAGGCCAGCGGCACGATGGCCAGCGGGGTCCCCGGGGCCTCGGCCGAGGGAACGGGCGTCCCGTCCGCGCTCGCCTGGCCGGGGGTCAGCATGAGCAGCAAGGCCAGTGGCAATACGATTCGGCCGGTGTGCCGGCGCATGGTACTCTCTCCTTGAGTTTCAACTCGGGAGAGCCTATGAAGGCTCTCATCCCGAGAGCGCCCCGACAGCGCCCGCATACTCAACAAGAACCGGGAGTCCGCATGAACGACCGCTCCTCCGCATACAAGGCGGCAGGTGTCGATATCGACGCCGCCAACGATTTCGTCCGCGGCATCAAGGCCATGGTCGGCTCCACGTTCACCAAGGGAGTCGTCACCGATATCGGCGGCTTCGGTGGGCTGTTCAAGCCCGACCTGTCCTCCATGGAGGAGCCGGTCCTGGTGGCCTCCACCGATGGCGTGGGCACCAAGCTCCTGCTCACGATCGCCTTTGGCCGCTACGACACCATAGGTATCGACCTGGTGGCCATGAGTGTCAACGACATTCTCGTGCAGGGCGCGCGGCCCCTGCTCTTCCTCGATTACCTGGCCGTGGCCAAGGTCGACGTGGAGCGGCTCAAGGCCATCCTCTCGGGCGTGGTCGAGGGCTGCCGCAGGACGGGCTGCGCCCTGCTCGGCGGCGAGACCGCCGAGATGCCCGACCTGTACAAGGGCGACGATTTCGACATGTCCGGCTTCTGCGTGGGAATAGTGGACAACGCCAAGATCGTGGACGGCACGGACGTGGCCATGGGGGACGCGGTCATCGGCCTGGCCTCCAGCGGCATCCACTCCAACGGCTACTCCCTGGTGCGCAAGCTCTTCGACAAGTCGGGCCTGGCTCCCGGCGACCCGTTCCCCGGCGCGGGCAAGAGCGTGGCCGAGGTGCTTTTGGAGCCCACGGCGATCTACGTGCAGCCCGTGCTCAACGTCATGCGCACCGAGCGCGTCAAGGCCATGGCCCACATCACGGGCGGCGGCTTCTACGACAACATCCCGCGCGTGCTGCCCCAGTCCGTGGCCTGCGACATCGAGTTCGGCTCCTGGCCCATGCTGCCGGTCTTCGACTGGCTCAAGGCCCAGGGCGAGCTGAGCTGGCCCGAGATGCTCCAGATCTTCAACTGCTCCATCGGCTACATGCTCGTGGTGGACCAGAAGAGCAAGGCCGAGGTCATCGAGCGCTTCGTGGGCCAGGGCGTGCCGGCCTACGAGATCGGCTCCATCCGCCCGCGCAAGGGCGACGAGGAGCAGGTCCAGATCCGCTTTCCGGCGTCGATGAAGTAGCGTTCGGCAACTGAAATGCGAAAGGGCCGTGGAGCGATTCCGCGGCCCTTTGTTGTTTTGGCTGGCCTACTTCTCTTCTTCCTTGCCCAGATACGGGTTGAAGTACCCGTACCGCAGCCACGGGCAGGCGTCCTTCAGACGCTTGCGGAAGTTGGCCAGGCCCATGCCCGAGCCCTGGGCAAAGGGCTTGGCGATGGTCATGTACAGCTCGGGGTCCAGGTTCAGGTTGCGGAGCTGGATGAAATCGACCTTGTGCTCCGTGACCAGGGCCGTCAGGGCCTCGACCTCGCCCTCGCTGTCGCTCACGCCTGGGAAGTAGAGGAAGTTGAGGGACACGAACAGCCCGTGCCTCTTGGCCTGGGCGATGGTCTCCACGACGTCGGCGAACCCGTAGCCCAGGGGGCGGTAGTAGGCCTCGTACAGGGCCGGCCGGGCCGAATTGAGGCTCACGCGGATGGAGTTCAGCCCGGCCTTGGCCAGGGGCTCCATGGCCTTGGGCAGGCTGGCGTTCGTGTTCACGTTCACGGTGCCCTGGCCGCCGCCCGAGCGGTAGAGCGCCACGGCCTCGGCGATGAGCGGGGCCTCGGTGAGCGGCTCGCCCTCGCAGCCCTGGCCGAAGGAGAAGATGGGCCGCGGCTCGCGTTCGGCGTGGTGGCGCATGACCTCCACGATCTCCGCCGCCGTGGGCGTGAAGGTGATGCGGTTCTGGGTCGCGGGGAAGCCCGAGTCCTTGGGCTGGAGGGATATGCAGCCCACGCAGCGGGCGTTGCAGGCGCGCGAGGTGGGCAGCGGGCATTCGTAGCGGCCCAGGGCCAAGTTGCGCGCGGCCGGGCAGCAGTAGGTCAGGGCGCAGGTGGCCAGATGGCGCGCCAGCCGGTTGTCCGGGTAGCGCTTGAGCATGGCCTCGGCGCCGCGTTTGATCTTGTCCTTGGGCACCTTGGCGAAGACCTGCCTCTGGTCCTCATCCACGCGCGAGGCGCAGACCCAGAAGCGGCCGTTTTCGAAGCCCACGGCGCCATAGGCGAACAGGGGCAGTCTCGGCGCGCCCTTGTCCGTGACGTAGGCCGCCAGGCCCGAGAGGGTGTAGCCGGGGCAGACGAAGGCCGCCACGGCGAAGTCCTCCTGGACGCGCACGTCTCCCGTGGACGGGTCCAGGCCCACGGCCCGGCGGCCCGGGAGCATGAACAGCTCGCTCTCGGCCGGCAGGGACACGATCTCGTCGGGCCTGGGCGGGCCGAACTCGCCGCCCCGGCGCACAAGCATGTCCAGGTCGGGATGGTCGTAGATGTTGCCCTGCTCGTCGGCGACCACAAGGCGCGGCGTGGGCTTTTTCTTCTTGGTCAAGGGCCCTCCTGCCGGGCTGGCTTCCAGCGTGGCGAATGCCAGGCAGCTCCGCCCGTGCCCCCGTGCGCTCCATGCGCCTGGACAGGGAGCACCCGCCGGAGCTTGCAGCCTATTGAAAAACAGGCTGAGCGGGCCAGGATGGCCCGCCGGATGCGCGGCATCCGTGAGCAATGCTTGAGCTTTGCTCAGGCATTGCGAAGTTGAAAAAAGCCAGGGCGGCTTTTTTCAACAGTCTGTTAGACCAATTTCGGAAACACGAAAAGGGCGGAGCCGAGCGGCCCCGCCCAAGGAAAGCATTGTCGGTACTCGCCGCGGCTTAGCGCTTGGAGTACTGGTAGCGGGCACGGGCGCCGCGCTGGCCGTACTTGTGGCGCTCCTTCTCGCGGGAGTCGCGGGTCAGCAGCCCGGCCTTCTTGAGCACGGGACGCAGGTTCGCGTCGAGCTGGAGCAGCGCGCGGGAGATGCCGTGGCGCACGGCGTACGCCTGACCGGCCACGCCGCCGCCGTCCACGTTGACCTTGATGTCCAGCTTGCCGAGCAGCCTGGTCAGGTTCAGAGGCTGGCGGATGATCATCTGCAACGTGGCCCTGGGGAAGTACTCCTCATAGGGGCGCTCGTTGATGAGGATCTGGCCGTTGCCCTTGTAGAGGCGCGTGCGGGCCACGGAGTTCTTTCGCTTGCCGGTGCCGTAGAAAAATTCTTCGCTCATTTCGCTATCTCCGGTGAATCGCCTAGGCGAGGTCCAGCTGCTTGGGCTGCTGGGAGGTATGCGGATGCTCGGGGCCGGCATAGACCTTCAGCTTCTTGATGAGGGCCCGTCCAAGCTTGGTCTTGGGCAGCATGCCCTTGACCGCCAGCATAATGACTTCCTCGGGCTTCTTGGCCAGCATGTCCTTGAGCGGGGTCTCTTTCAGGCCGCCCATGTGACCGGTGTGCCGCTGGTAGATCTTGTCGGTCATTTTCTTGCCGGTGACCTTGATCTTCTCGGCGTTGACCACGACGATGAAATCGCCGTTGTCGACGTAGGGCGTGTACTCCGGCTTGTGCTTGCCGCGCAGGCGCAGGGCGATCTGGGTGGCCATGCGGCCCAGGATCTTGTCCTCGGCGTCGACGATGAACCAGTCGCGCTGGATGTCCTGGGGCTTGGGGGTATATGTCTTCATGAGAAAAGCTCCTTGCTCCGAACTCGAAGGGGTAACTTCGTAATCTGGTTCTCGGGAGTTGTCAAGGGAAACGCTCCCGAAGCCTTGGGAAACACGAAAAAACCTTGCCCGGCTTGGGCTTGTGCTTTGCCGGGCCACAAGCTAGAACGTCTCGCCGGGGAAGTTGTAACGGACGGCGAGGCGGCGAAGGGTGGATGTAACCGAAAATCAAGGCCATGCCAAGCATTAGAAAGAGCCTTCTACAGCTCGTCTTCTCGGGCTCGTTCATGAAACGCTGGAACGACAAGCTCCGGCCCATGGAGCTGTTCGAGGTGGACAAGCAGGCGCACAAGATGATGATCGCTTGGCTCCTGCTCATGGAGAACAGCCGGGGCATGGCGGAGGAGGAGCGGCTGCGGCTCGCCGACCGCCTGATCGAGGGCGGCCTGTTCGACTACTTCTTCCGGCTGGTCATCACGGACATCAAGCCGCCGGTCTTCTATCAGATCAAAACCAACCCGGCCCACTACCGCAGGCTCTCCGAGTGGGTGCTCGCCGAGTTGACTCCGCGCATCCAGACCCTGGGCGAGGACTTCATCGGCCGCATGCGCGAGTACATCTCGGCGCCCGACCACCAGGACCTGGCCGGCCGCATCCTGCACGCCTCGCACATCTACGCCAGCCGCTACGAGTTCCATCTCATCAAGGACATGAACCCCTGGGACGAGGAGCTGGAGGAGATCGAGGACGATTTCTCGGCCATCCTCAAGTCCCACGCCGACCTGCGCGGCATCGCCGAGCTCATGGACGACACCGCGCCGCTGGCGCGCTTCGCCAAGCTTTGCGGTCGGCTGCGCTTCCAGCGCCGCTGGTCCCAGACCCCGCGCATCCCCGAGACCTCGGTGCTCGGCCACCTGTTCATCGTGGCCGGCTTCGCCTACCTGTTCAGCCTGGAGATCGGGGCCTGCCGGGCGCGCAGGCTGAACAACTTCTTCACGGGTCTGTTCCACGACCTGCCCGAGCTGCTCACGCGCGACATCATCTCGCCGGTCAAGCGCAGCGTGGCGGGCATCGGGGACATCATCCGCGAGTACGAGGAGAAGGAACTGGAGCGGCGGGTCTTCGCCAGGCTGTCCTCGGGCGGGCACGAGGAGATCGTCGAGCGGCTCAAGTATTTCCTCGGCTACCGCCTGGAGCCCGAGTTCGGCAACACGGTGCGCCGGGACGGCGTCGTGGCCGTGGTCAGCTTCGAGGAGCTTCAGGAGTGGTACAACGACGACCGCTTCGACCCACGGGACGGGGAGCTGGTCAAGCTGTGCGACAACCTTGCCGCGTTCATGGAGGCCTACACGGCCCTGCGCAACGGCATCACCTCCGACCAGCTCCAGCAGTCACTGTGGCGCATCAAGGCCTTCTACCAGAAAGATTCGTTCAAGAGCGGCGTGCACATCGGCTCGCTGCTTGCAGATTTCGACTGATTGCGCGAAATGGGCGCGCCGCTTGCGCGTACGCGGATGCCGGAAGCCGGCGGCGCGCTTGCCCCGGAAAGCCGGGCCGGGCCTGCCGGCGGCTCGCCGCGCAAGGATGCGGGCGTCCGGCGCCGGGACACCGAACCAAAGCCAAAACCAACGAGGAGAAAGCGAATGCTGCTGCGCAAACGAGCCTGGGACATCATGCGCAACGAATTTCTGGTCGTCGAGGACAAGACGAGCATGGCCGAGGTCATCACGAAGCTGCGCGAAGCCATCAAGAAGCAGGCCGACAACGACTTCGTGCTCGTGGTCAAGGAGAACGGCCAGCTCGCCGGCGTGCTCACCGCTCGTGACATGCTGCGCGCCATCGAGGATTGCGTGCTGCGCGACGAGAACGTGCGCAATGCCGAGGCCACCGACTGGGACAGGGCCTTCGGCAAGGCCTGCACCCTGTGCTGCAACCGGAGCATCAAGGACATCATGGAGCGCAAGCCGCCCGTGGTGCGGCCCAATGATCCCATCCTGCTCGTGCTCAACGCCCTGGTGGACGGCAAGGTCCGCTGGGCCGTGGTCGAGGAGGGCGGCAAGCCCATCGGCGTGGTGGTCATCGGCGACCTGTTCGACGAGATCAGCCGCGAAATGGTCAGCGCGTTCTGACACATTTTGCATGTATGGACCCGGCCCCGATGGCAAGAGCTTCTTGAGCGCGTGTGGATCGAATGCAGCCATGTATCCGGCCTGGGTTGTCCCGGCCCTGATGGAATCCGCGCTTCCGCTCCTTTACAAATCATCGGCCTCTGGGGGCCTTTGCAAATGCCAGGTTCTGCGGAAGCCGGTTCGACCTGTCACGCCATCAATCGTCTCTGCGCATCCGTTGGGAGGCTCCAAAAAG
Organism: Pseudomonadota bacterium; assembly: GCA_023433925.1. Classification (GTDB taxonomy): domain Bacteria; phylum Desulfobacterota; class Desulfovibrionia; order Desulfovibrionales; family Desulfovibrionaceae; genus Desulfocurvibacter. Next base: position 65,091 of record JAEYTO010000069.1, read on the forward strand.
CTGTTTCTTCAGGCCGCGGCCTTGTACTCCTGGCCCTTGGCCAAAACTGCCCAGATGATGCGGGCCGTCTTGTTGGCCTGCGCGCCGATGGCTTTGTGCACACCGCGGCGCGCGGCAACGCTCTGAAGCCAAAGACTTCGTCCGTCCTCCTTGGCCCTGCTGTGGCGGGCAACCGATCTGGACCCGTGCATGAGCAGCTTTCGCAGGTAGACGTCGCCTCGCTTGCTCATGCCCAAAAGCCTTTGTCTGCCGCCTGTCGAGTGCTGCCTAGGCACAAGCCCAAGCCAGGCCGAGAACTCCCGGCCATTGCGGAAATCCTTGCCCTCGCCCACGGCGGCGACCACGGCCGTGGCGGTGAGCACGCCAACGCCGGGAATCGCCAAAAGTCGCCTGCACGCCTCGGACGCCTTGCCTATTCCAAGCAGGAGCTTGTCGTACTTGGCGACACGCTCGTCCAGCTCCACCAGCTCGGTGTAGAGGTCGGAGAGGTAGTCTCGTTCAATAAGCGTCAGGCGGTTCTCAAGATCTTCGCAGACTTGCGGAAGATAGGCGCGCACATGCCGTATTCCCTGGGGTATGACGAGCCCAAGCTCAAGAAGAAGCCCTCTGGCCTGGTTGGCGATGGCGGTTCTGCTGGCGACCAGGCGCTCGCGTATGCGGTGCAGGGCCAGTATGTCCTGCTGCTCCACGCTTTTTGTCGGCACAAAGCGCATGCTTGGCCTTGTGACGGCCTCGCAGATAGCCTCGGCGTCGTTGGCGTCGGTCTTGTCCCTTTTGACGTAGGGTTTTACGTACTGCGGGGCCATCTGCCTGACTGTGTGGCCAAGCTTCTCGATCTCCCTGGCAAAATAGTGCGCTCCGCCGCAGGCCTCCATGCCCACCAGGCAGGGCGGCAGGTTGGCGAAAAACGCAAGCACGTTTTCCCTGGAGAGTTTCTTGCGCGCGAGAGCCTTTCCTCGCCGGTCAACGCCATGCACTTGGAAGCTGCGCTTTGCCAGATCAAGTCCGATGGTGGTAACTCTCGACATGGGCTCGTCTCCTTCTCGGTTTACTTGTTGTGCTAAATCAAGCCTACCGAGGTATATGGGGACGGGTCCATACCATTAAATCAACCGAGAGAGGGCGGCGCCCTCTCTCGGACTCTCTCCCGGCAGGGGCCGCAGGCCCCCGAGTTGAATGGGCGTGTATTTTCCAGTTCGATTGCAATCTGCTGTAGCCTGTGGCCCAGGCCGTGAACTGGCAAGGCCCGCCGGGTGGTCCCGGCGGGCCTTGCTCGTTTCGCGGCAGTGCGGCCCGTCAGGCGGTCGGCGCGGAGGCGTCGAGTTCGCGTGTGGCCACCGGGAGCTTCTTGGTGAGCACCATGGCCTGAAAGACCTTCGTGATCTTGGAGTCGTAGCGCTTCTCGTCCAGGGCCATCTCCTTGACCGCGAGCTCGGGATCCTTGCCCTGGCTGTAGGGTCGGTCGGCGATCATGGCGCAGTAGGAGTCCACCACGGCCGCGAGCCGGCCGACATAGGAGATCTCCGTCTCCTTGAGCTTGTTGGGATAACCCGAGCCGTTCATGCGCTCGTGGTGCTCCAGGACGGCCTTTTCGGCTTCGGGGAACTTGGCGCCGATCTTGTCCAGGACCTCGTAGCCGAGCTTGGGGTGCTGCAGGAGCTTGGACTGCTCGTCGGGCGTGAGGTTGTTCGTCTTTTCCCGGATGAAGGCCGGAATCTTGGCCATGCCCACGTCATGGAGGAAGAAGGCCAGGGTCATGTTGTCCAGGGTCTTGCGCGGGATCTCGGGCTTGGCGAAGTCCTCGGACTGTAGGAGCAGGAAGAGCGCCGCGCCCACGATCCCGCTGTTGACCGAGTGGTTGGCCAGGGTGTGCTTCTTGTGCAGCCGCTTGATCAGCCCCTTTATGCGGTAAATGTCGCCCACGAGGTACTCGGTCAGCACGAGGACGTCCTCGCGCATGCGCTCGTAGACCGCCTTGACCGGCTGCTCCAGGAAATGCTCCATGCGCATGGTCAGGGCGTGCATGAAGATGTCGCAGATCTCGCTGGGCTTGAGGTTCTTGTCGATGAGCACGAGGTCGAGCTGGTGACTGATGTGCTTGACGTAGATCGGGTGGTCGCTGCGCGAGACGAAGGCGAAGCCTTCCTGCACGAGCCTCTCCAAGTCCTCGACCTGCTCGTTGCTCAGCCTGTCGCCCACCTTGTAGAAGGGCTCCAGCCGTCCGATGTCCTCGCGGAAGCGGAAGATGTTCAGGGGCGGCCGGTACTTGGAGAAGCTGTTCCGGATGTCCAGATTGATTTGGTAATATTCTTCGTTGAGGCTGTCGGGGACATCGAGCAGTTTCCTGGCCATGGCGTGTTCACACCGGTGGTTGCCGCACGGGCCGGAGCGGCGGTCGAAACCCGCCAGCCGGTCGATCCAGTGCGCTGTTGCGGAAGGTGATCGCGGCAGGTCGCCATTGAAGCGTCTCCCCCCGCGGCTCTGTTAGCAATATTTCCTACATGCTTGCAAGCCTGCATCGGCTGGTTGGCCGCCCGTAGCCGCAAGCCGCCTGCCTGCGCCACGCCATTATGCGCGCCCGTGATCGCGCCCGCGGATGCGGATGGAGCTCGGACGCGGCAAGCACGGCCTCGCTCCGGACGCGGATCGACCATGCGGCGCGCGGGTCTGGAGCCGAACTTGGCGCGTCATGGGGCGCGAGAGCTGTTCATGCCGACGGATATACATACGTCCCGCACGCAGCGGGATGTGCCGACGCGTGGCCTGAGCGGTTGCGTGTTGGCGAGGGCGCAAAAGCGCATGCTCCGGCAGGTCCATGAACCGCCCTTGGCTTGGCAAGCCTGGCGGTGACGCATCATGGCGCGGGGCGCGACATGGCCAGACAGGCGCCTTCGGCATTCATGGATGCCCACGGGCATCGTGAAGATCGTCATGGAGCGGCGGAGCGTCATCCTGTAAGTCCATGTTCATTCCAGGTCATGCTTTCCTGTCTGAAAACGGTTTTTCCCCATGGCTTCTTAATCACTTCCGCAGGCTTATCCAGGCCCATCCCGTGAAGAGAGCGGCCATTTCTCATGTCAAGTCTCTTTCTAATTGACAAAATGCCTGGTCTAGCCCAGGAGTGAGTGGGAGAAAGTGGGAATCGGTGGTAGCCGGTAAGGCGGGTGCATGTTCAGGGGCAGGTCGCTGCGCAATATCGACGCGAAAGGCAGGCTTATGATCCCGCCCGAGTTCCGGGACGAGGTCTTGGCCACCGCCCCTGACGGCAGGCTCATCCTGACCAACCTCGACAATGCCGTGTCCTGCTATCCGCTGCACGAGTGGCAGGAGCTGGAGCTAAAGCTCAGCCAAGTGAAGAACGCGAGCCTAGAGTTGCGCAACTTCACCCGTTTCTTTTTGGGCGGGGCGCAGGACGTGATCCTGGACGGCCAGGGCCGCGTGCTTGTCCCGCCGACACTGCGTGACTACGCCAAGCTGGACAAGGAAGTCTACATCGTGGGTCTGGGCCGCAAGTTCGAGATATGGGACAAGGCGCGCCACGATGAGCAAATTCTGTCCCAGAAATACGAGGATTTCTCCGCGGCCATCGCCGCCGCGGGCATAGAGGTGAGTCTGTAAGCCATGATGCGCGAGGTGGCACGCAAGCAGCAAAGCGAGCACGGTCACATCAGCGTCCTGCTCGCGGAGGTTCTGGGGTTTCTGGCTCCCAGGCCGGGCGGCCGTTATCTGGACGGCACCCTTGGCCTGGGCGGCCATGCCGAGGCCATTCTTGATCTGGCCGGCCAGGGCGCGGAGCTGCTCGGGCTGGACCGCGACGCCGTGGCCCTGGAGCGCGCACGGGCCAGGCTGGACCGTTTCGGCGGCGCGGCTCGGCTCGTCCAGGCTCCGTACAGCGACTTCGAGGCCGAGATGGACGCGCTGGGCTGGGATCTGCTCGACGGCGCCCTGCTGGACCTGGGAGTGTCCTCGATCCAGCTCGACACGGCCGACCGCGGCTTCAGCTTCCTGTCCGACGGGCCGCTGGACATGCGCATGGATCCCGGCAGCGGCGCCGCCCCGGCCTCGCAGATCGTGAACAAGGCCTCGGCGGAGCGGCTCAAGGAGATCATCCGCGACCTGGGCGAGGAACCCATGGCCGGGCGCATCGCCAGGGCCATCGTCGAGGCCAGGCAGGACAGGGAGATCGAGACGACCCTGGAGCTGGCGGCCATCGTGGAGCGCGCCTATCCGGCCAAGTGGCGGCGCACGGCGCGCAACCATCCGGCCACCAGGACCTTCCAGGCCCTGCGCATGGCCGTGAACCGCGAGCTTGAGGAGCTGGAGGCGTTCCTGGCGCGCATCACGGACCGTCTGCGCATCGGCGGCAGGGTGGCGATCATCTCCTTCCACTCCCTGGAGGATCGCCTGGTCAAGCGGGCTTTCCGCGAGGAGGCCAAGGATTGCAGCTGCCCGCGCACGCAGATGGTCTGCGATTGCAGCGGGCCGAAGCTCAGGCTGCTGACCAAGAAGCCGGTCACGCCCTCGGAGGAGGAGATGGCCGGCAATCCCCGCAGCCGCAGCGCCAAGCTGCGCGCGGCCGAGCGGGTCGAACGGAGAGGGGCGCGCTCGTGAAGAGCGGCCCCGTGCTGGTCTTGAGCCTGGCCCTGGCCATGCTCCTGGGACTGGGGCTTGTGTGGCTGAACATCGAGCGCGTCCAGTTGGCCTATGACATGCGCCGGCTGGAATTGGAGGCGCGGGAGTTGGGCGGGCTCGTGGACAAGCTGGGGATTGAGCGCGCCAATCTCCTGGCGCCGTACAATCTGCGGCGCAAGGCGCCGGAATATGGGCTGCGGCCCGCCAAGACGGGTCAGATCCGGCGGCTGGAGCCGGTCCGGCCCGGACCTGGGGTCCGCTAGCGGGTGATGTGTTTCCGGGACATGGCCGGCCACGGCGCCGGCCTTTGGCAATGAGGAAGGTCTCGTATGCAGGTGGGCGTGGGCAGGACCAAGGACAAGGGCAGGACGAGGCTGGTCGCCGGCCTGGCCGTGTTCCTGCTGGTCTGGCTGGGGCTGTGGCTCCGGGCGGGCTGGATCCAGCTCGTCATGGGCCCCCAGTACGCCGAGCTGGCCCGCCGGCAGCACCTGTCCGCCGAGTTCGAGCGCGGCAGGCGCGGCGAGATCTACGACCGCAACGGCGTGGTCATGGCCAAGTCCATCCCCATCGAGTCCGTCTACGCCAGGCCCCTGGAAATCCCGGACGCCGCGCAGGCCGCCAGCGCGCTCTCGCCCATCCTGCGCGAGCCGGCGGGAGAGCTGGCGGCCAAGCTGCGCTCCAAGAAGAATTTCGTCTGGCTCGCGCGCCAGATCGACGACCGGGCCGCGGCGCGCATCAGGCAGAAAGCCCTGCCAGGCATCCATCTCGTGCCCGAGTACGCCCGGCTCTACCCCAACGGCCATGTGGCCGGACAGCTCCTGGGCTTCGTGGGCCTGGACGGCGAGGGGCTGGAGGGCCTGGAGCGGGCCCTCGACGCCGAGCTGGCCAGCCGCACGGCCGAGATCGTGCTCGCGCGCGACGCCTCCGGCCGCAAGCTCTACCTGGACGCCCATGGCCGCGAGATGAACATCGACGGGCAAGACGCGCGCCTGACCATCGACGTGCAGGTGCAGACCGAGGCCGAGACGGCCCTGGCCAGGGCCGTGGGCCAGTATGGCGCGACCTGGGGCGGCTGCCTCGTGGTGGACGTGCCCAGCGGCGACATCCTGGCCTGGGCCAGCTACCCGCCCTTCAATCCCAACGCCTACCGGGGCAAGTCGCCCGGTCGCTGGCGCAACAGGCTGGCCCTGGACATCATCGAGCCCGGCTCGACCATGAAGCCGTTTCTCATCGCCGCGGCGCTCCAGGAGGGCCTCGTCAAGCCCTCGGACCCGATCTTCTGCGAGAACGGTCGCTGGCGGCTGCGCGGCAAGGTCATCCGCGACACGCATGCCTACGGCGCGCTGTCCGTGATCGATGTGCTCAGCCTGTCCTCCAACATCGGCACGGCCAAGATCGGCCTGCGCATGGGGGCCGAGCGCTTCTCGGCCTACATGGACGCGCTGGGCTTCGGCCGGCCCACGGGGCTGCCCTTGGCGGCCGAGAGCCGCGGGCTCCTGCGGCCGCACTCCCAATGGAACGAGATCGACACCGCCGCGGCCTCCTATGGCCAGGGCGTGGGCGTGACCGTGCTCCAGCTCGCCAAGGCCTACCTCGTGCTGGCCGCCGACGGCGAGGACAGGCCCTTGCGCCTGACCGCGGGCCCCGCGTCCGAGCAGGTCGCGCCGCGCCGCGTGTTCTCGGCCGAGGTGGCCCGGGCCGTGCGGGCCATGCTCGTCAAGGCCGTGGAGCAGGGCACGGGCACGTCCGCCCGGATTCCCGGTTTGGCCGTGGGCGGCAAGACCGGCACGGCGCAGAAGGCCAGCCCCGAGGGCGGCTATGGCAGCGGTTACATCTCCTCCTTCGCCGGCCTCGTGCCGGGCGACGCGCCACGCTATCTCGTGGTGGCCGTGATCGACGAGCCGACCAAGGAGCAATATTACGGCGGCCTCGTGGCCGCGCCCGTGGTGCGCGACGTGGCCATCAAGACCCTGGCCTACTATGGCGTGCTGCCGGACGAGGCCCTGGCGGCCGTGGACATGGACGCGCCCGCCGCGGCGGCCGGCCCGGCGGCGGACGGCTTGGTGCGCATGGCCAGCATGCCCGCCTCGGCGGAAACCGTCCCGGACCTGCGCGGCCTCGGCCTGCGCAAGGCCGTCGAGACCCTGGCCCGCAACGGGCACGTGCCCCAGGTGCTGGGGGACGGCCCGGTGGTGGTCAGGCAGAAGCCGGCCGCAGGCAAGCCCTGGCCGGCTCCCGGCGACGAATCGTTCACCCTTTGGCTTTCCCAGGCGACGGAGTCCTGAGACATATGCACATGCATTCGACGGAGGCCCTGTGGAGCGAACTGCTCGCGGCCGTGCGCGCCGGACTGCCCGTGCGCGCGCATTCGGGCAAGGTCGGCGCGGGCGACGTGTTCGTGGCCGTGCCCGGCCCCAAGGCCGACGGCGCGGGCTTCATTCCCGACGCCCTGGCCCGCGGCGCGGCCTGGGTCGTATCCGCGCCCGGCGTGAGCCTGCCCGAGGGCGCGCGCGCCAGGCTCGTGACCCGCGACGACCCGCGCGAGGCGCTCGGCGAGCTGGCGGGCGTGGCCCATGGCACGGCCCGGCATGCGTACAAGCTCGTGGGCGTCACGGGCACCAACGGCAAAACGACCGTCACCTATCTCGTGGAGCGGCTCTTCTCCGCCGCCGGCCGCACGGCCGGAGTGCTCGGCACCGTGAGCTACCGCTGGCCCGGCTTCAGCATGGACGCGCCGCTGACCACGCCCGACTGCCTGAGTCTGCACGAGATGCTCTCCAGGATGGACAAGGCCGGCGTGGACCTGGCGGTCATGGAGGTCTCCTCCCACGCCCTGGACCAGCGGCGCGTGGCGGGCTTGGCCTTCGACGCGGCGGTGCTGACCAACCTGACCCAGGACCACCTGGACTACCACCACGACATGGAGACTTACTTCCAGGCCAAGGCCAGGCTCTTCCGCGAGCTGCCCAAGGACGGCAAGGCCTGGATCGTCAACCACGAGGACCCTTACGGCCTGCGCCTCCTGGAGGAGGGCAGGGCGGCCGGCCGCGACGTGCTCGGCTACGGCCTGGACACCCCGCCCGCCGGAATGCCGGCCATCCGCGCCGAGGTGCGCGCCATGAGCGCCGCGGGCCTGGACCTGGCCATCGACTATCAGGGCCGGCGCTTCGACCTCAAGTCGCCGCTCGTGGGCCGGCACAACGTCATGAACCTCCTGGCGGCCATGGGCGTGGGCCTGCGGCTCGGCCTGCCCGTGGCGGACATGCAGGCCCTGGCAGACTTCACCGGCGTCCGGGGCCGCCTGGAGCGCGTGGTCAACCCGCGCGGCCTGAACGTGTTCGTGGATTACGCGCACACGCCCGACGCGCTCGTCAACGTGCTCTCGGCGGTCAAGGCCCTGGGCGTGCGCAGGCTCGTGTGCGTGTTCGGCTGCGGCGGCAACCGCGACCGGGCCAAGCGGCCGCTCATGGGCCAGGCCGTGTGCCGCCACGCCGACGTGGCCGTGCTGACCTCGGACAATCCGCGCCACGAGGACCCGCTGGCCATCATCGAGGACGTCAGGCCCGGCCTGTCCGGGTGCGCGTGCGTGCTCGTCGAGCCCGATCGGCGCAAGGCCATCGCCCTGGCTCTGGAGGGGCTGACCCCGGCGGACGCACTGGTCATCGCCGGCAAGGGCCATGAGACATATCAGCAGATCGGAGACGTGAAACACCCCTTCAGCGACCAGAAGGTGGTGCGGGAGATGCTTGGATGAGGATGGAGCTTTCGCGCATCGCGACGGTGCTGGACGCCGTGGGCGAGCAGACGGACAACCGGCCCGTGACCCGCGTGCAGATCGACAGCCGCGTTGTCAAGCCCGGCGATCTGTTCGTCTGTCTTCCCGGCGAGCGCTTCGACGGCCACAGCTTCGCCGCCGACGCCGCGCGCAATGGCGCCGCGGCCGTGCTGGCGCAGCAGCCCCTGCCGGAGCTGGCGGACGTGGCGGATGTGCCCGTGCTGCTCGTGCGCGACACGCGCAAGGCCCTGGGCGAGCTGGCCGCTGCCTGGCGGCGCATGACCCATAGCCGCGTCATCGCGGTCACGGGCTCGGCGGGCAAGACCACGGTCAAGGAGATGATCGCCCAGACCCTGGCCACCGAGATGAGCGTGGTCAAGAACCACAAGAACCTGAACAACCAGATCGGCCTGCCCTTGTCCATGCTCGCGGCGAGCGGAGAGGAGGAGGTCTGGGTCATGGAGGTCGGCATCAGCCGCCTGGGCGACATGGAGGAGCTGGGGCCCGTCGCCTGTCCGGACCTGGCCGTGATCCACAACATCGGCCCGGCCCATCTGGAAGGCCTGGGCAGCCTGCGAGGCGTGGCCGAGGCCAAGTCGACGCTGCTCGATTACGTGCAACGCGGCGGCGCGGCCATCGTCAGCAAGGACTACCCGGAGCTGTGGGAAGCCGCCCGGCGCAAGTTCCCGCGCGCCAGGGCCATGAGCGCCCAGGACCAGGACGCGCCCTACTTCTGCGCCTACCTCGGACCGGCGGGCAATGGCGGCCTGTTCCTCCTGCGCCTGGAGGATGAGCGGCTTGAGGTCGGCCTGCCCTTCCATGGGGCGCACTTCGCCGAGAACATCGCGGCGGCGGCGGGCGCGGCCTACCGCATGGGTATGGACATCGACTCCATAACGCGGGCCCTGGCCCAGGTGGAGCTGCCCGACCAGCGCTTCGTGGTCCGCAAGCTGGGCGGCTGGACGCTCGTGGACGACTCGTACAACGCCAACCCCCTGTCCATGGGCCGGGCCATCCAAGCCGCGGCTTCCCTGGCCGGAGGCAGGCCCCTGGCGCTCGTGCTCGGCGACATGCTTGAGCTGGGCTCCGAGGCCGAGGCCGAGCACGTCCGGCTGGGCGAGAGCGCCGCCGCCTCGGGCTGCGCCGTGGTGGTCCATCGCGGCGGATTCGCCAAGGCCGTGGCCAGGGGCCTGGCCAAGGCGGGCTTCGCCGGCCGCTTCCAGGAGCTGCGCGCCGGGGCCGAGCTGCCCCCTCTGCTCGAAGGTCTGGGCTTCGGCCTGGACGAGGCCGGGGGCGTGATCCTGGTCAAGGGCTCCAGGTCGAGCCGCATGGAGGAGTTCGTCGCCGCCTTGGGCGAGCGGCACAAGCACGCGACCGGAGGGGCCGTGTCATGATCTACCATCTGCTGTATCCCCTCGCGAGCGAGATCAGCGCCTTCAACGTTTTCCGGTACATCACGTTCCGGTCCATCTATGCGCTGCTCACCGCGCTGCTCATCTCCATCCTCATCGGCCCGGCCATGATCCGCTGGCTCAAGAAGATCAAGTTCGGCCAGTACATCCTGGAGGACGTGGCCGCGCACAAGGCCAAGGCCGGCACGCCGACCATGGGCGGCCTGCTCATCGCCGCCAGCCTCGTGCCCAGCGTGCTCCTGTGGGCGGACCTGACGAACATTCACATCTGGCTGTGCATCATCGTGTTCATGGGCTTCGGCCTGATCGGCTTCCTGGACGACTTCCTCAAGATCAAGCGCAAGCGCAACCAGGGGCTCACGGCGCGCGCGAAGTTCCTGGGCCAGGTAGCCGTGGCCTGCGTGGCGCTCATCCTGCTCATCGATCAGCCGGCCTACTCGACCAAGCTGGCCATGCCTTTCTTCAAGGCCATCAACCCGGACCTGGCCTGGCTCTACCTGCCCTTCGCCATCCTGGTCATGGTCGGGTCGAGCAACGGCGTGAACCTGACCGACGGCCTGGACGGCCTGGCCATCGTGCCCACGGTGGTGGTCAGCGTGGTCTTCACGGTCTTCGTCTACGTGGCCGGCAACGTGAACCTGGCCAACTACCTCCAGGTGCCCTACGTGCAGGGCGTCGGCGAGGTCGCGGTGTTCTGCTCGGCGCTCGTGGGCGCGGGGCTGGGCTTTTTGTGGTTCAACGCCTACCCGGCCCAGGTCTTCATGGGCGACGTGGGCTCCCTGTCCCTGGGCGGCACGCTTGGCTTCATCGCCGTGCTGGCCAAGCAGGAGCTTCTGCTCCTCGTGGTGGGCGGGCTGTTCGTGGTGGAGACCATCTCGGTCATCCTCCAGGTCAGCTACTTCAAGATGTCCGGGGGCAAGCGCATCTTCCGCATGGCCCCGCTGCACCACCACTTCGAGCTCAAGGGCATTCCCGAGTCCAAGATCATCATCCGCTTCTGGATACTGTCCGTGCTCCTGGCCCTGGTGGCCCTGAGCACGCTCAAGCTGCGCTAGGAGGAACGGGAGACATGCGCGAACTCATCCATGCCGGCCAGCTCGCGGGTTATCAGGCCGTCGTCCTGGGCGCGGGCAGCTCCGGCACGGCCGCGGCCACGCTCCTGGTGGCCCTGGGCGCTTCGGTGCGCTGGCTGGAGTGCAAGGATCCCGGCGAGCAGGTGCGCGCCTACGCCGAAGGCAAGGGCATCGACCTGCAAGTCGGCGAGCACACCCGCGAGCAGTTCGCCGGCGCGGACCTCGTGGTGGTCAGCCCCGGCGTGCCCGTGCGCAAGATGGGCCATCTCCTGGGCGACATCCCGGTGCGCAAGGTCATCAGCGAGCTGGAGCTGGCCTTCTGGTTCGTGAGCGAGCCCATCCTCGCCGTGACCGGCACCAACGGCAAGACGACCACGGTCAGCCTGTGCGGCCACATTTTGAGAGAGGCCGGCAAGAAGGTCTTCGTGGGCGGCAACATCGGCACGCCCCTCTCCGAGTACCTTCTGGGCGGCGAGCGCGTGGACATCCTCGTGTTGGAGGTCTCCAGCTTCCAGCTCCAGAACAGCCACACCTTCAAGCCCCACGTGGGCGTGCTGCTCAACTTCTCGGCCAACCACCTGGACTACCACGAGAGCATGGAGGAGTACCTGGCGGCCAAGCTCAACCTCTTCGCCCGCATGACCGAGCGCGACCTGGCCATCGCGCCGCTCGTCATGAAGGACGAGCTTGAGGGCCGGGCCTTCACGCGCGCCAAGCGCATCTACTACGTGCCGAGCAGCCGCTTCGAGGGCGCCCGGCTCATCGGCGCGCACAACCGGGCCAACATGGAGGCCGCCTGGCTGGCCTGCCGGGCCTTCGGCGTGAGCGAGGAGCAGGCCCGCGCGGCCGTCATGAGCTTCAAGCCGCTGGCGCACCGCATCGAGCCCGTGGTCGAGGCGGGTGGCGTGCTCTTCGTGGACGACTCCAAGGCCACGACCATCGACGCCATGGCCGCGGCCATCTCGGCCTTCGACCGGCCCGTGCGGCTGCTGGCCGGCGGAGTCTGGAAGGGCGGGGACGCGGCGGCGCTCGTGCCCCTGCTCAAGGAGAGGGTCAAGGCCGTGGGTCTGTTCGGCAAGGCCCGCGAGGTCTTCGAGCAGGCCTGGCAAGGCCACGTGCCGCTGTTCTGGGAGCCGACCCTGGAGCCGGCCGTCAGGCGGCTGTACGAGGAGTCCCGGCCGGGAGACGTCATCCTGCTCTCCCCGGCCACGGCGAGCTTCGACCTCTACAAGGACTACAAGGCGCGCGGCGACGACTTCCAGCGCATCGCCCGCGCCCTGGCGGGAAGCAAGGCATGAGCGAGCGCGCGGCGGAACGCGTGACACGCAGGGGTTTCGACTACCTGCTCCTGGGAGCGGTCCTGATCCTTTTGGGCTTCGGGCTCGTCATGGTCCTTTCCGCCAGCGGCGTCATGGCCGAGAAGTTCATGGGCAACAAGTACCATTTCTTCATCCGTCACGCGGGCTTCTCCGTGGCCGGCCTGCTCGTCATGGCCATCGCCTGGGTCATCCCGCGCGACAAGATATTCACTCTGACCTACGTCTGGCTCGTGGGCGTCATGCTCCTGCTGGCCCTGACCCTGTGGAGCCCCCTGGGCCACTCGGCGGGAGGCGCCAGCCGCTGGCTGCGCGCCGGGCCGTTCTCCTTGCAGCCCCTTGAGCTGGCCAAGCTGGCCCTGGTCATCTACCTGGCCTATTTCTACAGCACCAAGCAGGAACTTCTGGACAGCATCTCCGTGGCCCTGGTGCCGCCGCTGCTCATCACCGGCAGTCTGTCCATGCTGCTCCTCCTGCAGCCGGACTTCGGCGGCGCGGCCTTCCTGCTCCTGCTCATGTTCCTCATGGCCCTGGCCGGCGGGGTGCGCCTCGCACACCTGGGCTTCGCCGCAACCACGCTGGCCCTAACAGCGGCCATGCTCGTGATCCAGTCGCCCTACCGCATGCGCCGCATGTTCGCCTTCATGGACCCCTTCGTGGACCCGCTCAACACCGGCTACCAGCTCGTGCAGTCGCTGTATGCCCTGGGCTCGGGCCAGGTCTTCGGCGTGGGTCTTGGCGCGGGCAAGCAGAAGCTTTTCTTCCTGCCCGAGGCGCACAACGATTTCCTCATGGCTGTCATCGGCGAGGAGCTTGGCTTCGTCGGCGTCTCGGCGATCTTCCTGCTGGTCGGGGTGGTGCTCTGGCGCGGCTTCGCCATCGCCTGGACGCGCTCCGAGATGCTCGACAGGCTGCTGGCCTTCGGGCTGACCTGCGTGCTGGGCCTGGGCTTCCTGCTGAACATGGCCGTGACGCTGGGCGCCGCGCCTCCCAAGGGCGTGCCCATGCCTTTCGTGAGCTATGGCGGGAGCAGCCTCATCGTCTCCTTCGCCACGCTCGGACTGCTGCTCAACCTTTCCCGGAGCGAGGAATAGAGTCATGCGCGTCGTGCTGACCACCGGCGGAACCGGCGGGCACATCTTTCCGGCCTTGGCCGTGGCCGAGGAGCTCAGGCGCCGCCATCCCGACGGCGAGCTGCTCTTCCTCGGCGGCACCTACGGCCCCGAGGGCCGCATGGCCGCCGAGGCGGACATTCCCTTCAGGGCCCTGGCGGCCAGAGGCGTCATCGGCCGTGGAGTGCGCTCCGTGGGCTCGATCTTCTGGATCACCCGCAGCCTCCTCGAATCGTTGTGGATACTTTGGCGCTTCAAGCCCCAGGCGGTCATCGGCTTCGGCGGCTACGCCTCCTTCTGCCCGGTCCTGGCCGCCACGTGGCTGGGCATTCCGACGCTCATCCACGAGCAGAACAGCATGCCCGGCGTGGTCAACCGCGCCCTGGGCCGCTACGCGCGCATGGTGCTCATCAGCTATCCGGACGAGCGCCACTGCTTTGATCAGGCCAAGACCGAGCATACCGGCAATCCCGTGCGCGCGGCCATCCGCAGGCTGCGCGCCCAGGCGGCCGACCAGAGCCCCATGGGCAGGCGGGTCCTGGTCATCGGCGGCAGCCAGGGTTCCAAGACCCTGAATGACGCCGTGGTCCGCGACCTGCCGAACCTCGTCAAGGGAGGAGTGGAGCTATGGCACCAGACAGGCGAGAAGGATCTGGAATCCGTCAGGCGCTCGTACGCCGATCAGGGGCTCACCACGGCAAAGGTGGACCCGTTCATCAAGGATATGGCGGCCGCCTATGGCTGGGCGGACCTCGTCGTCTGCCGCGCGGGCGCCACAACCCTGTCCGAGCTGACCGTCGCCGGTAAGCCGAGCCTGCTGGTTCCGTTCCCGCACGCGACTCACGACCACCAGACCCTGAACGCCCAGGCCCTGGCCGAGCGCGGGGCCGCGCTCATGGTCCGCGAGGAGAGGCTGGCCGCAACGAGCCTGTCCTCCATCATTCTGCCGCTCCTTGAGCCGGAGAGGCTCCTGGAGATGGGCCGGTCCGCGGCCATGCTCGGCATGCCCGACGCCGCGGAGCGCGTGGCCGACGCCCTGGAGGCCGCGGCCGCCGAGGGCGCCGTCAAGTAACCAGGCAATGCCAAAGAAACGATGAAGAATACCATCAAGCATATCCACATGATCGGCATAGGCGGCTCGGGCATGAGCGGCATCGCCGAGGTGCTCCTGAACCTCGGCTACACCGTGAGCGGCTCGGACCTGTCCATGAACGCGGCCGCCAAGCGCCTCAAGGACCTCGGCGCGCTGGTCTACCTGGGCCACGGCGTCCAGAACGTGGGCGAGGCCCACGTGGTGGTCAAGTCCACGGCAGTGCCCGAGACGAACCCCGAGGTGCGGGAGGCCCGCCGCAAGAATATCCCGGTCATTCCCAGGGCCGAGATGCTCGCCGAGCTCATGCGCCTGCGTACGGGCATCGCCGTGGCCGGCACCCATGGCAAGACCACGACCACCTCGCTGCTGGCCGAGATATTCACCGCCGCCGGCCTGGACCCCACGGTCATCATCGGCGGCCGGCTCAACGCCTGGGGCGCCAATGCCTACCTGGGCGAGGGCGAATTCCTCATCGCCGAGGCCGACGAGTCCGACGGCTCGTTCCTGGTGCTCGCGCCCATTCTGAACATCGTGACCAACGTGGACGCCGACCATCTGGACTTCTACCCGGACCTGGCGGCCATCGATCACGCCTTCACCGAGTTCATGAACAAGGTGCCGTTTTACGGCGTCAACGTGGTCTGCGGCGACGATCCGGGCGTGCGGCGCATCCTGCCCGGCGTGCGCAGGCGCGTCATGACCTATGGCCTGCAAGAGGACAACCGCATCCGCGGCGAGATCGTGAGCTGCGCGGGCCGCTGCATCTTCAAGGTTTACGTGGACGAGGAGTACTGGGCCGACGTGGTGCTTAACAAGCCGGGCCGGCACAACGTGCTCAACGCCATGGCCGCCATCGGCGTGGCCCTGGAGTCGGGCCTGTCCAAGGAGTCCATCCTCCTTGGCCTGGAGCGCTTCGGCGGCGTGGGCCGGCGCTTCGAGATCAAGGGTGAACGGGGCGGGATCATGGTCGTGGACGACTACGGCCACCACCCGGCCGAGATCAGGGCCACCCTGACCACGGCCAAGGACTGCTATCCCGAGCGCAGGCTCGTGGTGGCCTTCCAGCCGCACCGCTTCACGCGCACCCAGGCCCTGTTCGGCGATTTCTGCACGGTCTTCGACAGCGCGGACCTGCTCCTGCTCACGGAGATCTACCCGGCCTCGGAGGCGCCCATCCCCGGCGTGAGCGGCATGTCGCTGGCCCAGGGCATCCGCCAGGTGGGCAAGGTGGACGTGCAGTTCTTCCCGACCTTCGACGACATGGAAGCGGCCCTGCCCGGAGTGCTCAAGCCGGGCGACGTGCTGCTGACGCTCGGGGCCGGCAACATCTGGCAGGTGGGCCAGAACTACCTGGACAAGGCCTGAGTTGGGCAGGGAAAAAGGCAAATGGATTTGACCGTCACCAGCGGGCCGCTCCTGAGCGAGCGCACGACACTGAGGCTTGGCGGGCGCGCCCTGGCCGAGATCTCCGTCTCGGGCGAGGCCGGCCTGGACCGTCTGGCGGCCGAGATGGAGCGCATCGGCGGCCGACCGCTGGTCCTGGGCCGGGGGAGCAACATCCTGGCCAGGGATGGCGAGCTCGACCTGCTGCTCGTCAGGCCGCGCTTCGATCACGGCCCCGAAGCGGCCGGCGAGCGTGACGGCAAGGTCATCGTGCGTTGCGGCGCGGGCGTGCGCCTGCCGCTCCTGCTGGGCTGGGCCGCCGGGCGCGGCCTGTCCGGCCTGGAGGGCCTGGCCGGCATACCGGGCAGCGTGGGCGGCGCCGTGGCCATGAACGCGGGCTCCCATGGCGTGTCCTTCTGCCAGGCCATGACCCGCGCGCGCGTCTGGACGCCAGCGGGCGGGCTCGAATGGCTCGGCCCCGAAGGCTACGAGTGCGCCTACAGGCATTTCGCGCTGCGCGGGGCCGGCGGCCTCTTCCTGGTCGCCGAGGTCGAGCTGGCTCTGACGCCGGGAAACGGCGCGCGCGTGCGCGAGACCATGCGCGCCAACCTGGCCAAGAAGAAGGCCACGCAGCCCATCACCCTGGCCACGGCGGGCTGCGTGTTCAAGAACCCGCGGGACCAGAGCGCCGGCCGTCTCCTGGACCAGGCCGGCTTCAAGGGCCGCCGGCTGGGCGGCATGGGCTTCTCGGACATGCACGCCAACTTTCTGGCCAATTACGGTGGCGGCACGGCGGCGCAGGCCCTGGACCTCCTGGAGGAGGCCGCGTCGGAGGTGCTCGGGCGATTCGACATTTCGCTGGAGCTGGAGGTCAAGGTCGTCGGATGAGCGCGCTTTCACTGAGCAGGAAGCGCCGGCGCAGGCCGGCGGGCGAGTGGCTTCGCGAGGTCAGGCCGGGGGCGGTGCTGCGCTGGAGCTGGGTCCAGCTCGGCCGCGTGCTGCTCGGCTCGTTCCTCGTGGCGGCCATGGCCGGGATGAGCCTGCTCCTGCTCATCGCCTATCGCGCCGTGACGAGCCATCCGTATTTCGCCTTGCGCAGCGTGGGCATAGAGGGCAGCCAGCGGCTGACCGTGTCCGACGTGGTGGCCCTTACGGGCGTCAGCCTGGGCCAGAACGTGCTGGCGCTGAACATCGACGAGATGGAGACGCGGCTCTCGGCCAATCCGTGGGTCAAGGGCGTGTCCATCCGCCGCGAGCTGCCCGACGGCATGCGTATCGTGCTGCGTGAGCGGCAGGCGGCCTTCTGGGTCAGGCAGGGCGAGAGCCTGTACTACGCAGGGCCCGACGGCAGGCCCATCGAGGAGCTGGCCGCCGAGCGCTTCGCCTCCCTGCCCGTGCTGGATGTGCGGCCTGGAGCCGAGAGCTTTCAGGGCGAGTTGGCCTCGTTCGTGGAGCGGTCGCAGCGCAACGAATTTTTTTTCGGCATGCAGCAGGTGGCCCAAGTCACGGCCGACCCGGAGCTCGGGCTCCTGGTCAGGCTGGACCCGGAGCGGGTGACGCTGGCCACCGAGCTTGACGACTGGCGGCAGGGGCTTGCGCGCCTGGCCCTGGTCTGGGCCGATCTGGGCAAGCGCGGGGAGCGTGACAAGGTCACGGCCCTGCGCGTCCGGGGCGACAAGGTCTGGGTGACCATGCCCGGCCCGAAGCTGTGAGCGCGGCGACCCGGACACGCTGAACACACGACGCGAGGAATTCGAGGAGAGAACACCATGGCCAGATCCGAGCTCATCGTCGGCCTAGACATCGGGACCACCAAGATATGCGCGGTGGTCGGGGAGCCGACCCCCAACGGAGTGGATATCGTGGGCGTGGGCTCGTGCCCGTCCAACGGCATGCGCAAGGGCGTGGTGGTCAACATCGAGCAGACCGTGCAGTCCATCAAGAGGGCCATCGGGGAAGCCGAGCTCATGGCCGGCTGCGAGATACGCTCGTGCTACGCGGGCATAGCCGGCAGCCACATCAAGGGCTTCAACAGCCACGGCGTCATCGCGGTCAAGGGCGGCGAGGTGGCCGCCAAGGACGTGGAGCGGGTCATCGACGCGGCCAAGGCCGTGGCCATCCCGCTCGACCGCGAGGTCATCCACATCCTGCCGCAGGAGTACATCGTGGACGACCAGCGCGGCATCGCCGACCCGTTGGGCATGGCCGGCGTGCGCCTGGAGGTCAAGGTGCACATCGTCACCGGAGCGGTCACGAGCGCGCAGAACATCGTGCGCTCCTGCCACCGCTCGGGACTGGACGTGGCCGACATCGTGCTCGAGTCGCTCGCCTCGGCCAAGGCCGTGCTCACCGAGGAGGAGCGCGAGATCGGCGTGGCGCTCGTCGATCTCGGAGGAGGCACCTCGGACCTGGCCATATTCTCCAACGATTCCATCAAGCACACGGCGGTGCTGGCCCTCGGCGGCAGCAACCTGACCAACGACATCGCCTTCGGCCTGCGCACGCCCATGGTCGCGGCCGAGAAGATCAAGATCAAGTACGGCAGCGCCCTGGCCGACCTCGTGCGCGGGGACGAGATCATCGAGGTGCCCAGCGTCGGCGGCCGCGAGCCGCGCAAGCTCTCGCGCCAGGTGCTGGCCGAGATCTGCGAGCCGCGCGTGGAGGAGATCCTGACGCTCATCGACCAGGAACTCGTGCGCTCGGGGTTCAAGAACTCCATTGCCGCGGGCGTGGTGCTCACTGGCGGCACGTCCATGATCACGGGCCTGCACGAGCTGGCCGAGCAGATCTTCAACCTGCCCACGCGCATCGGCTATCCGCGCGGCCTGGGCGGGATCAAGGACGTGGTGGACAGCCCCATGTTCGCCACGGCCGTGGGCCTTCTTCTCTTCGGGGCGGAGAAGGAGGGCGCGGGGCAGAGTTTCCGCATACGCGACGCGCATGTTTTCAACCGCATCCTCGGCAGGATGCGCAAGTGGTTCACGGACATCAAGTAGGGTGACGGCGATACGGAAGCGATTACGGCGGCGGTGAACGCCGCTTACGGGACACCAGGAGGATGCCATGGAAAAGCTTGAGATCGTCTGCGAGTCCACGGCGCGGATCAAGGTGATCGGCGCGGGAGGGGGTGGCGGCAACGCCATCAACAACATGATCGAGTCCGGCCTCAAGGGCGTGTCCTTCGTGGCCGCCAACACGGATATCCAGGCCTTGAACCGTTCCAAGGCCGAGTTCAAGATCCAGCTCGGAGACGCCCTGACCAGGGGCCTTGGCGCTGGCGCGGACCCGGACAAGGGGCGCAAGGCCGCCGAGGAGTCCATCAACCAGATCCGCGAGGTGATCGACGGCGCGGACATGGTCTTCGTCACGGCGGGCATGGGCGGCGGCACGGGCACGGGCGCCGCGCCGGTCATCGCCCGCGCCGCGCGCGAGATCGGCGCGCTGACCGTGGGCGTGATCACCAAGCCCTTCTACTTCGAGGGCAAGCGCAGGCTCCAGGCCGCCGAGCAGGGCATCCGCGAGCTGCGCGGCGAGGTTGACTCGCTAATCACCATCCCCAACGACCGCCTCCTGTCCATCGCCTCCAAGAAGGCGACCTTCCTCGACATGCTCAAGCGCGCCGACGAGGTGCTCTACTACGCGGTCAAGGGCATCTCGGACCTGATCATGGTCCATGGCCTCATCAACCTGGACTTCGCCGACGTGAAGGCCGTCATGGGCCAGTCGGGCCTGGCCATGATGGGCACGGGCATCGCCCGCGGCGAGGGCAGGGCCAAGGAGGCGGCCATGAAGGCCATCACCAGCCCGCTCCTGGAGGACGTGTCCATCGACGGCGCCAAGGGCGTGCTCATCAACATCACCTGCGGCCCGGACATGACCATCGACGAGGTCAGCGAGGCGGCCAGCACCATCCAGGGCGCGGCCCACGAGGAGGCGCAGGTCTTCTTTGGCACGGTCTTCGACGACAGCGCGGCCGACGAGATGCGCATCACGGTCATCGCCACGGGCATCGAGAAGGATGCCCCGGTTCCGGCCCAGGAGAAGGAGAAGGTCACGCCGTTGCGCCAGCCCCTGGGCCTTCATCAGCCCTTGGGCCTTCGGCAGCCGCGCAAGTCGCGCATGGCCTCGACCGGGCTGTCCCAGGAGGACCTGAACATCCCGGCCTTCGTGCGCAAGGGTTACGCCGGCCAGGAGCAGAGCGAGCCTCCCGCGGCCAAGCCCAAGGCCGCCAACGCCGGGAACGAGGAGGACTTCATCTTCGACGAGGACGAGTCCGACCGGGAGTTCGAGATACCGGCCTTCATCCGCAAGCAGGCTGATTAGGAACAATCAGCCATCGATTCTTGTGGGCAGGCATGGGGGAAGGGCAATGTCCCGCCCGAATCGCGCGCATGATGCTCCAGCTTGCCCGGAAGCGTTCATCCTCCTGGCGCGGGAGCAGCCCAAGGCCGCTCCCGCGCTTTCCTGCATCCGAGCCATTGCGCCTGGGCTGACGGGCGGATAGTCTGTCGGCCGTGAGCAAGCCATCCACGCGCGACTTCCTCTATTTCGGTCGAGAAAAACCGGTCATTCCCGAGCGAGGGGGGCGCCTGCCCGTGGCCCTGGCCTTTCCGGGCCCCGAGCGCTTCGCCCTGTCGGGTCTGGGCTGGCAGGCCGTGTACCGGCTGCTGGCCCAGGCGCCGGGCTTCAGCGTGGAGCGTTTCTTCCTTGAGGATGCGGGCGGCGCCGAGCCTGTCTCGGCCGACTCGCGCACCCCGCTGTCGGCCTTTCCCTGCATCGCCCTGAGCCTGACCTTCGAGGAGGAGTACCTGGCTTGCCTGCGCGCCCTGGAGGCCGCCGGCGTGCCCGCCCGCGCGGCCGACCGTTCCGACTGGCCCCTGGTGCTGGCCGGCGGGCCGCTGGCCTGGCTCAACCCCGCGCCCTTCGCGCCGTGCGCGGACCTGTTCTGGGTCGGCGAGGCCGAGGCCGGCCTGGCCGACGTCATGGAGCGCGTGCGCGATGCGGCCATGGCCGGCAGGCCCAAGCGCGAATTCCTTGAGTCCGTCGCGGACCTGCCCGGCGTATGGGTGCCGGGCTCAAGCCCCACGCCCGTGCGCAGGGTTGTCCACGTGGGGGCGGGCGGCGGCCGCACGTTGGCCGAGCCTGCATATTCCTGTTTCATCAGCGGCCGGGCCGAGTTCGCGGACATGCTCCTGCTGGAGGTCAACCGCGGTTGCCCCTACGGCTGCCGCTTCTGCGCCGCTGGTTTCATCTACCGGCCGCCGCGCCACGCGGAGCTGGACGAACTCAAGGCCATTGTCGAGGCCGCCAATCCGCCCAAGGTGGGCCTGGTGGGCACGGCGCTCACGGACTGGCCCCGGCTCATGGATTTCCTGGTCTGGCTCAAGGAGCGCGGGACCAAGTTCTCCCTTTCGTCGATTCGCGCCGACGGCGTGACGCCGGAATTCCTCAAGTTCCTGCGCGCAAGCGGCCTGCGCACCATCACCCTGGCCCTGGAGGCTCCCAGCCGCAGGCTGCGTCTGGCCGCCAACAAGCGGCTGCGCGAGGAGGATTTCCTCGCCGCGGTGCGGTTGTGCGCCGAGCACACGGTCAACCACCTCAAGGTCTACTGCATCGTGGGCTGGCCGGGCGAGACCGAGGAGGACTATGCCGAGCTCGGGACGTTTCTGCACGAGATTCAGCGCGCGAGGGAAGAAGGCAAGGGCAGGCGGAGCAAGGGGCTTGAGCTGATCACCCTGAGCCTGTCGCAGCTCGTGCCCAAGCCGTGGACGCCGTTCCAGTGGGCGCCCATGGCCACGGCGGAGCAGCTGGATTCCGTCATCGCCAAGGTCAAGGCCATGGCCAAGCCGTTGCGCGGGCTCAAGGTTTCGGCCGACTCGTCCTTCGGCGCGCGCTTGCAGGGTTTCCTTTCGCGTAGCGGTCCCGAGGCCTTCGATTTCCTGCTCGCCGCCGCGCGTCTGGGCGGTTGGCGCAAGGCCATGCGCGAGACGGGCACGGACTTCGCGCCGGTCCTGGACCGCGAGCGCGGGGAGCGCGAAGCCTTCCCGTGGGAGGTCGTGGACCCGGGCGTGGGCCGCGAGCACCTGTGGCGCGAGTGGCGGCGCTACAAGCAGGAGCGCCAGACGCCGGTCTGCCCGGCCGAGGGATGCGGGAAGTGCCGGCTGTGCGGCATGTTCGAGGCCGAAGCGCGCTGAGCCCGGCTCACTCGTCGCGGGCCACGACCTCGAAGAGCGGCTCGGGGTCCCGGTCGGTCTCGCCGTGGGTCAAGGCCAGGATCACCTCGTCGCCCTCCTGGATATCCTCCCACTGCTCGGAGCTGAGCTTGCCTTCCCAGCGCTGGAACTCGTCGTCGGGCACGGTTTCTTCCTCGCCCGTGGTAAGGTTGCGAAGGTAGACTCTGAGCATGATCACCTCCTTGGAGCCTTGAGCATACACGAGGGGCAGGCCGAGGCAACCGTGCGCCGCCGCCAAAAAAGAAGGAGCGCCAAGGCGCTCCCGTTGTCATTCCATGGCTCCGACCGGAGCCGCGCGCTAGCCTCAGGAGAAGCCGCCGCTGCCGCCTCCGCAGCCTCCGCCGCAGCCGCCACTTGGCTTGGACAGGCCCGGAACAGCCTTGGCGCCATAATCCTTGAGCGGGCTGGGGTTGCCCTTGAGGTGCACGGCGGACAGGATGCGCCTTCCTTCAGGCTTGCCGCACTTGGGGCAGGCCAGGGGCGTCTCATCCGAGGCCGGGCGGATCTCCTCGAAGCCGTGGGCGCAGACGCCGCAAACGTATTCGTATAGAGGCATGCGGTTCTCCTATGGTGCTCTGGTCTGTGCGGAAGAAAAAGGCTAAGCATGTCTGGCGCGATGTCAAGGGCATTCACCCGCCTCCGCCTCGCCGGGGCGCGCTGAGAAGGCCGTGCACGCCAAACCGTTGAGCGGAGGACGTCATGCTGCTGGTTGAGCAAACCTGGCCCGCTGTCGCGGTCTATCTGGAGAAGAGCAGGACCGTCGTCATCCCCCTGGGCAGCGTGGAGCAGCACGGCCATGCATTACCCCTAGGCACGGATGCGTACATCGCCGAGGCCATGGCCCGCGAAGTGGGTCGCCGGGCCGGGCGGCTGGTGGCCCCGACGCTCGCGCCGGGCATGTCGCTCAACGTGCATCCCGAGTTTCCCGGCACGCTCTCCTGCATGCCCGACACGTTCACGGCCGTGATCCGCGACTGCGTGGCCAGCCTGCACCGCCACGGCTTCCGCGCCTTCCTGCTCGTCAACGGCCACGGCGGCAACGAGGGCTGCATCCAGAACGCCATGGCCGAGTCGGCCTACCGCCTGCCGGGCATGAAATATGTCTGGGCCAACTGGTGGCGCATGCCCGAGATCAACAGGCGGGAAGCCGAGCTGGAGTTGGGGAGCTGCGGTCACGGCGGCGGGAGCGAGGCCGCGCTGCTCATGCACGTCAAACCCGCCCTGGCCAGGCCCGAGCTGTTCAGGACCGACATGAAGGGTGCGCGCTTCAAGACGAGCGGCGATCTCGCGCGCTCCCTCGTTACCGAGACAGGCATCATCGACGCCCGGCAGGAGAAGGCCACGGCCGAGATCGGGACCGAGCTGTTCGAGCTTGCCGTGACTCATCTCCTAGGCCTGCTTCGGGACATGGAGGACGGGGCATAGCGTCTTGATTCCGGCTTAGGCGCTAGCGAAACGTGGCCATCAAGTTGAGGCGTGCTTATGGTTTAAGGTGGGAGTGACCGGGGGAAGGCGGGGGAGTGCGTGGGAATGATCAACTCCAATTAAGTGAGGGGTATGCTTCTGGTAAGTATGTTCCTTCTTGGTGTCTGCTTGCCATTATCACCGATGTAGGTCAGATAATAGGCGCTGAAAGCACAGCAAGCGATCCAAGGAGGACTCATGAAGGCAATCGCCGTCAATGGCAGCCCAAGAAAGAAATGGAACACTGCGACGCTATTGGAGAACGCCTTGGCCGGGGCTAAGGAGAGTGGTGCCGACACCGAACTTGTCCATCTTTACGATCTGACCTACTCGGGTTGCATCATCTGTTTCGCCTGCAAGAAGATCGGCGGGAAAAGTTACGGCCGGTGTGCAGTCAAGGACGATCTGAAGCCCCTTCTGGACAGCATCGCCAAAGCCGACGTCCTGATCCTGGGCTCACCGATATACTTTTCTGCTGAAACCGGCGAGATGCGCTCGCTCCTGGAACGTCTGCTGTTCCCGTACCTGACCTACACGCCTGAGTACACCACCATTTTCCCTGGGAAACTAACCACCGCTTTCATCTATACGATGAACATCAAGGAAGAGCAGTTTGCCACCTACGGTTATGACCAAGTCTTTGCGATGACCAAGGGCGCAATGATGCGTGTCTTTGGAAACTGCGAGACGCTGCTGAGCACGGATACGTACCAGTTCGACGACTACTCGAAGTATCTGGCCACGGCCTGGGACCCAGTGGTCAAGGCCAAAAGACGCCAGGACGTCTTCCCGCAGGACTGTCAGCGCGCCAGGGAGTTGGGAGCGCGGCTCGTCCAGACCGCAATGGCGAGATAAAGGCTCCTGTGCTTGGGGCCTCCAGGAGTCAGCCTTCTTTGCCCAGCGCGCATGAACTCGGAGCATTGACAATGCTCCGAGCGCCGTTCTAATAAATCTTAATGCGCACCCAAACCCACAAGCCTGCCCGCTTCTTCAGCTTCTTTTTCTTCTTTAGCTTTAGGCAGGACGCCTGTGGCCAGGGGTGCGCGCGAGACTAGGGTTTCACACCACAAGCGCTCCCGAGGGGCCGCAGGCGTCCGACGCCGGCGGCCCTTCTTGTTTTCGATGGTGGAACGGGCCAGGCGTCGGAGCAGTCCCCGGGGCAAACGCACAGGAGTTCCCCCATGCTGCTCGGCAAAGCCGTCCGCCTCGAACGCATCATCGACCGCAACACCCGCCGCTCCGTCATCGTGCCTCTGGATCACGGCATCAGCGTAGGCCCCATCTACGGCCTGGTGGACTTCAAGGGCACGGTCAACCAGGTCGCCGACGGCGGCGCCAACGCCGTGCTCATGCACAAGGGGTTGCCGCGCTGCACGCACCGCGGCTACGGCAAGGACGTGGGGCTCATCATCCACCTTTCGGCCTCCACCTCGCTTTCGCCCGCGCCCAACGCCAAGAGTCTCGTGGCCACGGTGGAGGACGCCCTGCGTCTGGGCGCGGACGCCGTATCCGTGCACGTGAACTTGGGCGACGAGACCGAGGGGCGCATGCTCGCCGACCTGGGCCAGGTGACTTCCAGGGCCGCCGAGTGGGGCATGCCCGTGCTGGCCATGGTGTACGCGCGCGGACCCAAGGTGAAGGACGAGTACGCTCCCGAGGTGGTGCGCCACTGCGCCCGCGTGGGCCAGGAGCTGGGCGCGGACGTGATCAAGGTGGCCTATACCGGCGACGTGGAGAGCTTCTCGCGGGTGGTGGAGGCCTGCTGCGTGCCCGTGGTCATCGCCGGCGGTCCCAAGGTCGATGACACCGAGTCCCTGGTGCGCATGGTCTATGATTCCATCACGGCCGGCGGCTCGGGGCTGTCCATCGGCCGCAACATCTTCCAGGCCGAGAACCCGGCCCGGCTGGTCAAGGCGCTGTCCAAGGTGGTGCACGACGACTGGGACGTGCACAAGGCCATGCGCTTCCTGCGCGATGAGGAATAGGGGCGGGTGGGCCGGGAGACCGGCCGTTAGCCGGTCTCCCCGTTCAGCACGCGCCTGGCCGTGACGAAGCGCTGCTGGAAGTAGCGGTTGGAGAAGGGGATGATGATGACCCCGCGCGACGAGGAGGCATGGGCCATGAGGTCGCCGCCCAGGTAGAGCCCCACGTGGCTGATGAGGCCCTTGAGCTCCATGTCGAAGAAGACGAGGTCGCCGGGCTGCAGGTCGGATTTCCTGACCATGCGGCCCATCCTGGCCTGGTCGCGGCTCACGCGGGGCAGCTCGCAGCCCACGTTGTTGAGTATTTCCCTGGTGAACCCGGAGCAGTCGGCGCCCTCCTGCGACATGCCGCCCCATTGATAGGGCGTGCCGAGCCATGGTGCCACCGTCGTGCGGAAGCCGGCCAGCATGGCCAGGGCCCGCTCGGGCAGCGTGCGCAGGCTGCCCTTGCTCGACTCGGGAATGCTCTCGATGGCCTTGGCCACGAACGCCTTGGGCGGGCCGGGCAGGCGCGACTCCCAGTAATGGATGTACAGCGCGGCCAGGTCCGGGGGCACTCCCTGGGCCACGAGCTCGGTCACGCCCTTGAGGACCCTGTGGTGGTCGGGGGCGCTCCAGCCCGCGGCTAGGCCGTGGGCCAGCATGTCCAGGGCCAGATTCTCGGGCACGCCCCGCAGGCAGGCGCGCTCCATGGCCGTGGTGTAGAAGAGGATCTGATCCTTGCTCAGGCCGTGCTCCAGGATAAGCTCGCCCATCTGGCGCAGGAGGGGCTCCGCGGCGCCCATCTCGGCCGCCTCCACGGCCGCCGTGGCCGCCTTCAGGCAGTCCGCCTGATCATAT
Source organism: Pseudomonadota bacterium (assembly GCA_023433925.1). Taxonomy (GTDB): domain Bacteria; phylum Desulfobacterota; class Desulfovibrionia; order Desulfovibrionales; family Desulfovibrionaceae; genus Desulfocurvibacter. The sequence goes on from JAEYTO010000069.1 coordinate 91,406, forward strand.
GCGCCCTGAATGGAGAGCTTGAGGTAGGCATACAGGATGCGCTCGTAGTCCGTGCGATAGCCCTGCCGGTCGAAGCGGTTCTTGGCCAGGCGAATCCAGGCCAGCTTTTCGTTGCCGGTCAGCTCCGTGTCCTTGCGCACGAGTCGCGAGAACTCGCCGAGGGCATGTGACGCGGCCAGGCATGTGCCGCCCAGCAGGAAGAAGATGGCCAAAGCCAGGGAAATGCTCTTCCGCGCTCTAGAGGCCATTGTCTGCTCTCCTCCGGTTGCCAATGGCGTGGGTCTGCGGAGCCTGTCGCGAATATAGCAGAATTAGCCCGGCAGGGAAGGCGCCGACGCGCATCACGGCGCATATTTGATGGCCCGAATATTATCAGCAGAATACGACCCGTGTCGTATTCCATGCGCTGCCGCGTATAAGTTTTTGTATTTACGTGGCGAAAAAATAGGGGCTCCGCCCTCTTGCGCACACAACGGCGTCGGCCTAGAGTCCGCGCCGGCCAGGGATGGCCTTGTCCCTGTCGCCCGCTGCGTTTCCGTTCGGGAATGTGCTCTTCCTCCGAGTCATACGCTGAACGCGCCCGCCCGCCTTGCGGGCATGGAGCGCGCCGACGGCCGGCAAGGCCGCGGTTCGCGTGTGGAGGTGTGCATGGCTTTCGCACTCGGGCCAGGAAGCGTCGAGCCGCTCCTGGGGCTCTGCCTGTCCATGGTCGAGAAGTATCTCATCCGCCAGGGTTGGTCCGTGCGCGACCAGTGGCGTCCGGGCTTGGCCGAGGTGCTTACCCTGGCCCAGGCCTCTGGCGGCGCGCGCGAGCTGATCTATCCCAAAGCCACCGTGTTCGTGCCCGGCCAGGACCGGCCGGCGGCCCTGGCCTCGCTCATGGCCGGACTCGCGGAGCACGAGGCCACGACGCCCGAGGCCCTGGCCGTGAAGATCATGGCCGGGTTCTCCCTGCCGCCGGCCGGCTTTCGCTGCCGCCTGTGCGGCCAATGCTGCACGCGCTTCCGCGACGCCTGGCAGGGCATCGTGTCCGTGGAGGAGGTCGAGGGCTGGCGGCGCGCCGGGCTCACGTCCATCCTGCGCCTGGTGGCCGAGGAGCGGCGCGATGGCCGCATCCGCCACAGGGCCTGGGTCAATCCCAAGACCGGCGAATACTTCAAGCGCTGCCCGTGGCTGCGCAAGGTGGAGGGCGGCGTGGGCTGCTTCATCCACCCATACAAGCCTCTCAAGTGCCGGACCTTCCCCTACACCCGCGAACAGGCCGAATACGGCGGCTGCCGGGCCTTCGACCACGACTGGGATCGCGAGGGCGATGCCCTGGCCGAGGGATAGCGCCGCGCGCGGCAGGACCGGGAGAGGGCTCCGCGCCTGCCGGACCGGTTCGGTCCTCTCTCGGGCTCTCTCCCGCCAAGGTCTGCTCGTGACAAGGCGGCTCTGGGAACCCGTCTTTAGAGCAAATTGCAGATGACTGGGAAGGGCTTTGCCCTCCCCAGACCCCACCCACCAAGGGCCACGGGCCCTTGGAACCCGCATTTCATTTACAAATGGCTCTACCTGGTTGATCGTCACTGTTGGCTGGACGTGCCTGCCGCCGTGGCCCACGGCAATGAAAAAGCGGCCTGACGTTGCCGCCAGGCCGCTTTCCATTCACGTGCGTTGAAAATCAGATGCCCGTGGGCCCGAAGGTGTTGTGGGCCAGGGTCTCGAACAGCTCGCGGCGCTTGCCGTAGGGCGGGAACTTGAAGAAGGAGCTGCCCGACACGAGCACGTCGGCCCCGGCCTCCACGATGGTGGCGATGTTCTCGGGCGTCACGCCGCCGTCGACCTGGATGAGCGTCTTGGCGCCCTGTTCGTCGATCATGGCGCGCAGGCGGCGGATTTTCTCCAGGGAGAAGGGGATGAAGGCCTGGCCGCCGAAGCCGGGGTTGACGCTCATGATGAGCACCATGTCCAGCTCGGGCAGCAGGTATTCCACATAGGACAGGGGCGTGGCCGGGTTGAGGGCCACGGCCGCCTTGACTCCGGCCTCGCGGATCTGGGACACGGTGCGCTCCAGGTGCGAGGTGGCCTCGGCGTGCACGCAGATGAGGTTCGCGCCCGCGTCCACGAAGTCGTTGATGTACCGCTCGGGCTTGATGACCATGAGATGGCAGTCGAAGAAGAGCTTGGAGCGGCCGCGCACGGCCTTGACGATGGGCGGACCCATGGTGATGTTCGGCACGAACACGCCATCCATGATGTCCCAGTGCACCCACTCCAGCCCGCCTTCCTCCAGCGCGGCCAGCTCGTCGGCCAGTCGGCCGAAATCCGACGAGAGCAGCGAGGGGGAAAGGATGATCTTTTTGGCCTGGGACTCTTTCCCGACCTTGGCGGCTTTCCTGCTCATGCGTCCTCGCTGTCCTTCATTTTGAAATCGACCTTGATCTTGTACAACTTCTCCGTGGGCAGGTAGAGCACGTCGATGCCGGTGGCCTCGCGGATCTCCTGGAGCGTCGCGCGCACCTCCTCGCGGCTGGGGCCGATGAAGGTGAACCAGACGTTGAAGGCGTGCTTGCGCAGGTAGTTGTGCGTCACGCCCGGATAGGCGTTGACCGTCTCGATGAACTCGTCCAGCCGGTCCTCGGGCACGCGCGCGGCGCACAGGGTCGAGTGCCAGCCGAGCTTGCCGGACTGGAAGTTGCCGCCGATGCGCCGGATGACGCCCTGTTCCTTGAGCGCGCGCACCCGCGCCAGCGTTTCGGCCTCGGTCAGCCCAAGCTCCTCGCCCACGGCCGCGTAGGGCCGCGACACGAGGGGAAAGTTGGACTGGATGATGTCCAGCAATCGCCTATCCAGATCGTCCATGATCACTCCGGACTTTAGGTGTCTCGCGCGGTTCGTCCGTGCGCCGTACAGGATAGCCGAGAGAGGGGCGCGGAGCCCCTCTCCAGTTTTTCTTATCCTCCGCCCTTGCAGGCCCGCCTGGGCGTGTAGCTGCACAGCGGCTCCTCGGCCAGGTAGTCGCCCTTCATGGTCTGGGCGCGGGCGCGACAGCCGCCGCACACACGCTCGTACTCGCACACGCCGCACTTGCCCGTGTACTTGTCCGGGTCGCGCAGGTTGGCGAACTGCATGGAGTCGGCCCAGACCTTGGGGAAGGGCGTGTCCTTGACCTGCCCGCAGTCCAGCTCCAGGTAGCCGCAGGGCTGCACCTGGCCCGTGTGCGAGATGAAGCAGAAGCCCACGCCGCCCAGACAACCCCGGCTCACGGCGTCCAGGCCGAAGGTCTCGAAGGTCACGGGCGTGCCGTCCTCCTTGGCCCGCTGGCGCAGGATGCGATGGTAGTGCGGGGCGCAGGTGGCCTTGAGCTGCATGTCGGTCGTCTTGCGGAAGTCGTAGAACCAGTTGAGCACGTCCTCGTACTCCTTGGCCGAGATGACCTGGTCCTCGATCTCCGCGCCCCGGCCCGTGGGCACGAGCAGGAAGATGTGCCAGGCCTTGGCGCCAAGGTCCTGGGCCAGCTTGAAGATGTCCTTGAACTGGCCGAGGTTGTTGCGCGTGACCGTCGTGTTGATCTGGAACTCGATGCCCGCGTCCTTCAAGTACTGGATGCCGCGCATGGTCTGGGCGAACGCGCCGGGCGTGCCCCGGAACGTATCGTGGCTGGCGGCGTCCGGGCCGTCGATGGAGATGGAGCAGCGCTCGATGCCCGACTCGCGCATGCGCGCGGCGTTCTCGGGCGTGATGAGCGTGCCGTTGGGAGCCATGACGCAGCGCAAGCCCTTGGACTTGGCGTGGGCCACCAGCTCGAAAACGTCCTTGCGCATGAGCGGCTCGCCGCCCGTGAAGATGATGATGGGGTTGCCCACGCCGGGGAAGGTGTCGATGAGCGCCAGGGCCTCGGCCGTGGACAGCTCGCCGGGATAGGGCTCCAGGTGCGCCTCGGCCCGACAGTGCTTGCAGGCCAGGTTGCAGGAGCGCGTGACCTCCCAGGCGATGAGCCGGCAGGGCGGCGTCTTGCCGTCGGGCAGCGTCTTGGGGCCGTGGCCGGGGTGGCCGCCCGGATGACCGGCGGGGCCCTTGGCCTGGGCATGCGGGTGCCCGCTGGGATGGCCGGCGTCCCTGGGATGGCCGCCCGGATGGCCGGACGTCTTGTGCTCGTGCATGTCAGTCTCCAAGATGCGGGATGCGCGTCAGCGACCGGGCCGAAGGGTCCATCGGCCCTTGGCGGCCGGGGCTTCCCCGTGAAATTGGCTTCGTTTCGTAATTTTATCCGCCGCCGGGTCCGTTCTTCCCTGCGCGGGCGGCGGGATCGTGAACGGCCGAATACCTCTTATACCATGAATCGCCTTTCGCCGCACGCGCGGATTGGGGCGGGTTCTCGGGACTCCGGGCGGAAAGGGCCGCCTGGCCCTATCTCAGCCAGTCCAGCGCGTCCTCGGCGTAGTAGGTCAGGATCATGTCCGCGCCGGCGCGCTTGATGCCCATGAGCGATTCGAGCGCCACGCGCTGCTCGTCGATCCAGCCGTTGGCGGCCGCGGCCTTGATCATGGAGTACTCGCCGCTCACATGGTAGGCCGCGATGGGCGTGTCGAAGTTCTCGCGCAGGTCGCGGATGATGTCCAGGTAGGGCATGGCCGGCTTGACCATGAGGATGTCCGCGCCCTCGTCCAGGTCGGCCACGGCCTCGCGCAGGGCCTCGCGGCGGTTGGCCGGGTCCATCTGGTGGCTGCGGCGGTCGCCGAATTGCGGGGTGGACTCGGCGGCCTCGCGGAACGGGCCGTAGAAGCTGGAGGCGTACTTGACCGCGTAGCTCATGATGGGCAGGTCGGTGAAGCCGTTGTCGTCCAGGGTGGCGCGGATGGCCGCCACGCGGCCGTCCATCATGTCCGAGGGCGCGACCATGTCCGCGCCCGCGCGGGCGTGGGACAGGGCGGACTTGGCCAGCAGGGCCAGAGTCGGGTCGTTGAGGATCTCGTCGCCGCGCACCAGGCCGCAGTGGCCGTGGGAGGTGTACTCGCACAGGCAGACGTCGGTGATGACCACGAATTGCGGGTATTTGTCCTTGAGCGCGCGCACGGCCTGCTGCACGATGCCTTCGTCGGCGTAGGCCTGGCTGCCCTGCGGGTCCTTGACTTTGGGGATGCCGAACAGGATGCAGCCGCGCAGGCCCTTGTCCACGGCGCGGCCGGCGCGCTCCACGAGCTTTTGCAGACTGAGCTGGCTCTGGCCGGGCATGGAGGAGATGGGCTTCTCGAAGTTCGGGTCGTCGGTCTCGACCACGAACCAGGGCTGGATCAGGTCGGCGGGGGAGAGCGCGTTCTCGCGCACCAGATCGCGGATGGCCGGCGTGCGGCGCAGGCGTCGTCCTCGGAAGAAGGTCATGGCGTTTCGTCCTGTCAGTTCATGTGCTTGGCGTTAGTCGATGAAATATTCCGCATCTCCGGCCAGGGATCAAGACGGTTTTATAGTCCGAAACTCCCTCAACCTCTCCACGAACGGCGCGAAGGTCAAGACGCTGTGGCCGCCTTCGATCTCGATGACCTCGCAGACGCCCGCGTAGTGCGCCTGCACCTTTTCCGACGAAATGAGGTCGTCGTTGGTGGCGGTGAAGACGACGCGCGGCGCGTCGATCTTGACGGCCTCGAAGGGCGCGTAGCTGTCAAGCAACTCCAGCGTGAAGTCCCAGCGCTTGTGGGTGCAGAAGTGCTCGATCTCGCCGATGAACGGCGCAAGGAACTGGGTCGGCTGGAAGCAGGGGTTGAACAGGGCCGCCGGCCGTCGGTGCGTTTGGCCCAGGCGCTCGGCCCAGAAGCCGCCCATGGAGGAGCCGATGAAGAAGTGCGGGGCCGTGGCGGAGTGCTCCGCGACCTGGGCTTGCAGCGTTCCGAATATTTCCTCCGCCCGCCTGTCGCTCGGATACTCCAGCAACACGACTTCTTCCCCCAGAAGCCGCGCCAGCTCCCGGACCTTGTCCCGGTTGCGGGCCGCGCAGGAGTTGAAGCCGTGGACGTAGAAGATCATGGGCGCATCCAGAGCAGAAGGTACATGCACACAAAACAAGCCGTCCGGATCAAGCAACCCCGGACTTATTC
>JAEYTO010000089.1 GCA_023433925.1 Pseudomonadota bacterium
CTCTTGCGACCACCCAGCCGCTGCCACCTCGACGCCGCCCAACGTCCTGACCCTGCTCTCGCTGACCAAGTTCCACGCCGTGCCCGGCCTGCGTCTGGGTCTGGCCCTGGCCGAGCCTAGTCTGGCCGCGCGGCTGCGCGAGCGGCTGCCGCCCTGGAGCGTGAACACACTGGCCCTGGCCGTGGGCGCGCGGGCGCTGAAGGACACGGAGTACGCCCGGCGCACGCTGGAGGAGACCACCCGCCTGCGGCTGGCGCTCTTCGCTAGGCTCTCGGCCCTGCCCGGCCTGACGGTCTTCCCTGGCGAGGCCAACTTCCTGCTCTGCCGCGTGGACAAGCCGGGCCTGGATGCGGACGCGGCCTTCGCGCACTGCCTGCGGGAGGGACTGGCCATCCGCCGCTGCCACACGTTCCCGGGCCTGGACAGCCGCTATTTCCGCTTGGCCGTGCGCGGAGACGAGGACAACGACCGGCTCGCCCGAGCGCTGGCGGGGTTCCTCGACGCGCCCGTGGCGAAGCCCCGTCGCCGCACGCCGGCCATCATGGTCCAGGGTGCCAGCTCCAACGCGGGCAAGTCGCTCCTGGCCGCGGCCCTGTGCCGCATATTCCTCCAGGACGGCCTGTCGCCCGCGCCGTTCAAGGCCCAGAACATGTCCAACAACTCCTTCGTGACCCATGACGACCGGGAGATCGGCCGGGCTCAGGCCTTGCAGGCCCAGGCCTGCCGCCTGCCGCCCGACGCGCGCATGAACCCGGTGCTGCTCAAGCCCTGCTCGGACACGGGCTCGCAGGTCGTGGTCATGGGCCGGCCAGTGGGCAACATGCGCGTGGCCGAGTACGTGGCCTACAAGCCCACGGCCTGGGAGGCCGCGCGCCAGGCTTACGAATCCCTGGCGGCCGAGGCCGGGGTCATGGTCATCGAGGGCGCGGGCAGCCCGGCCGAGGTCAACCTCAAGCGCCACGACATCGTGAACATGGCCACGGCCCGCCACGCGGGCGCGGCCGTGCTCCTGGTGGCGGACATAGACCGCGGCGGAGCCTACGCGGCTCTGGCCGGGACCATGGACTGCCTGGAGGAGTGGGAGCGCGGGCTCGTGGCCGGCTTCGTGCTCAACAAGTTCCGGGGCGACGCCACGCTGCTCGCCTCGGCCAACGACTGGCTCCTGGATTGCACTGGAAGGCCGGTGCTCGGCGTGGTGCCGTACCTGGGCGACCACGGCCTGCCCGAGGAGGACTCGCAGAGCTTCAAGGCCGGCCATGCCCTGAAACAACCCGCTGGGCAGCGGGAATTGGACATCGCGGTCATCGACCTGCCGCACGTGTCCAACTTCACGGACCTGGACGCCCTGGCCCTGGAGCCGGATGCGGCCGTGCGCCTGGTGCGCTCCGCGAGCGAATTGGGCGCGCCGGACGCGCTGATCCTGCCGGGCAGCAAGAACACACCCGGCGACATGGCCTGGTTGCGGGCCTGCGGCCTAGCCGAAGCCATTAGGGTCTTGGCCGGAAAAAGCGTCATCGTGGGCCTGTGCGGAGGGTACCAGATGCTGGGGCTCTCGGTGCGCGACCCGCTGGGCCTGGAGCGCGAGGCCGGCGCGGCGGAGGAAGGCCTGGGGCTCCTGCCGCTGGCCACCGAACTGCTGGCCGGCAAGACCCTGAGCCAGGTCCGCGGCATGCACCTGGGGAGCGGCCTGGCCGTGCGCGGCTACGAGATCCACCACGGCCGCACCGAGGCCGTGGGCCAGGGGTGCTTCCCGGCCATCATGGCCGAGGACGGCGCGATCCTGGGCCTGGGTAGCCCGGACAGCCTGATCTGGGGCACGTACATGCATGGGGTGTTCGACGCCGACGAGTTCCGGCGCGGCTTCCTGGACGGCCTGCGCCGGCGCAAGGGCCTTCCGCCGCTGGACGGACCCGGAGCGCGCTACGACATCGAGCCGGCCCTGGATCGGCTTGCCGCCACGGTGCGCGCGCATCTGGACATGCGCCGCATATACACGCTGCTCGGGCTATAGCAGCCTGTTGCAAAACAGGCTGCGCGGCCCGAAAGACTCGACCGCCAAAGTCGTGACGGCCGCCACGGATGCGAGCAGGCCCGGCATTGGCCATCCGGGCGCGAAATCAGCGCGCAAGGCTACTTCTTGACGCGCTTCTCCCACAGCCGCATTTCCTTCATCTTCTTGCGGCGCTCGCGTTGCAGACTTTTGCACACGAGCGGCATGTTGCGCGGGTAGCCCCACTTGTCGCGGTACTCGTCAGGGGTCAATCCGTACTTGGCCAGGTGGCGCTTGGTGAGCGTCTTGAAAGAGCGGCCGCACTCAAGGCAGACGATGGATTTGTCGCGCACGGCCTTCTTGGGCTCGACCGCCGAGCCCTGGGCTGCGTCGTTGCCGTTGCCGCCGACCTCAAGGATGCCGTCGCCCACGACCTTGATGCCTTCCGCGAGCTTCTTGACCATGGAGGTGATCTCCTCCTCGGTCATGTCTCTTACGCTCGCCTGCGCTTTGACTATCTCCAACGCCTCCTTCAAGTACTCTTCCATGCAAGTCAACCTCCGTTGCATTTACTTATCGACTACCATGGTTCATTTGCCTGTCAAAGGCTTTTTTTACATTGGTCTGCTGCTCATTCCGACGCCGTACGCTGTTCCCGCTCCCGACCGGCTCAATAATGTGCCTCCGAAAGCGGCAAGCCGAAATGCGTGCCTGTTGCGCTCTTTCGCTGGAGCATCCCGCAAGCCAAAGGGTATGTACTGATCACGGCCGTGGATCATGCATGCACTCGAAGTCGCATCGCGTCAGGCCCGAGGAGCATCGCCGGAAACCGGCCGGAATCGAGGCCTCGGCATTCGGGCAGGCGCTCGCCGGCGACGGGCCAGAAGCGTTTGACAGGGATGGGGAACTGTCCGACAATACAGTCGGCCATGGACTGACGCTTGGTCAGGATAAGCCGGATATCTCCGGTAGGACCGCTTTACAAGCGGGAAGGGATGATTACCAGGGGCTCAGTCCTCAACAAAGTGGAGCGAGATGTCTAAGAGACACACAACCGACCTGTTGTACGCGGAATGCAGCCGGTGCGGTCAGCCCGTGCTGCTTGAGCCCGACCAGACGGCGGATGTCATCCTCTGGTCCGGCATCAACCCCTCGCAACTCGATCTTGGCTGCATGATCCTCTCCGAGGGTTGCCCCATGTGCGACCCCAGCGAAGAGTACTACCCGACCCACCTCGTGCGGCTCAAGACAGAGACGCCGCGCGCGGAGGGCCGTCCCCTGCGCTAACGCATTTTGCGAATCAACCGAGAGAGGGCTCTGCCCTCTCTCGGACTCTCTCCCGGCAGTGGAATGATTGACTCGGGCCGTCCTGGCCCTCGCCCTGCGGGCGTCGCCCAAGGCGGCGACGTCCAATCGTGCCGTCCTGCACGATTGTGACTCGGGCCGTCCTGGCCCTCGCCCTGCGGGCGTCGCCCAAGGCGGCGACATCCAATCGTGCCGTCCTGCACGATTGTCCCCTCCCCCCATTGCAATTCCGCTCTAGCCCTTGCCCGCCAGCTTCTCCGCGGCTTTGGCCACGTCCGTCCTGAACTCGCCCCGCGCCTGCTTGAGCTTCGAGGCCACGCCGCCATCGACCAGGGCGACGATCTGCGCCGCCAGCCAGGCCGCGTTGCGCGCGCCGGCCTTGTCCAGGGCCACGGTGGCCACCGGGAAGCCCGGAGGCATCATGACCGTGGACAGGAGCGCGTCCATGCCGCCCAGGGCCGAGGCCGTGACTGGGATGCCGATGACCGGCCGGATGGTCCGCGCGGCCACGGCGCCGGCCAGGTGCGCGGCCATGCCCGCCGCGCAGATGAAGACCTGGCAGCCCTGGCGCTCCAGCTCGTCCACGAGCTCGGCCGTGCGCTCGGGCGTGCGGTGCGCGGAGGTCACCGTGTACATGCACTCGATGCCCAGCTTATCCAGAACCTCCTTGCAAGGCCTGACCGTCTCCTCGTCGGAGATGCTGCCCATGAAGATGGCGACTCTCGGCATGGCTTGCTCCTTGTGTGCTTGACCAGGCTTGCCTTCACCCGGCCCTATATCTTTTCATGTATCGCGCATGCGCTCCTCGCGCATCTTGACGGCTATCTCCGCAAGCCCTTGGCCCCGATGTCGCGGCGGAAGTGCGACTTGGGGAAGCGGATGCGCTTGATGGCCTCGTAGGCGCGCTGCTGGGCCTTCTCCAGGTCGGCGGCCAGGGCCGTGACCCCGAGCACGCGGCCGCCCGTGGAGATGACCGCGCCGTCCTCGCGCCGGGTGCCGGCGTGGAAGACCTTGACTCCGGGCAGCTCCTCGGCGTTGCGCAGGCCCTCGATGCGCATGCCCTTCTCGTAGTCGCCGGGATAGCCCGCCGCGGCCATGACCACGCACACGGCCGTGTCGTCCTTCCAGCGCACCATGGCCGGGTCGAGCCTGCCCTCGGCGCAGGCGAGCATGACCTCGGCCAGGTCGCAGTCCAGGCGCATGAGCAGCGGCTGGCACTCGGGATCGCCGAAGCGCACGTTGTATTCGAGCACCATCGGCCCGCTTTCGGTCATCATGAGCCCGGCGTAGAGCACGCCCTTGAACGGATGGCCAGCGGCCTTCATATGCCGGATCACGGGCACGATGGTCAGCTCGGCCATCTCCTCCAGCCGCTCGCGCGGCAGGACCGGGGCCGGGCTGTACGCGCCCATGCCGCCCGTGTTGGGGCCGCTGTCGCCGTCGCCCACGGCCTTGTGGTCCTGGCTCGACGGCATGAGCGCCACGCGCTCGCCGTCGCAGAAGGCCAGGAAGGAGGCCTCCTCGCCCTCCAGCAGGTCCTCCACGAGCACCTTGCTCCCGGCCCCGCCGAAGCGGTTGGCCACGAGCATCTCCTCCAGGGCCTGCTCGGCGCACTCCACGCCATGGCACACGGCCACGCCCTTGCCGGCGGCCAGGCCGTCGGCCTTGACCACCACGGGTCCGCCGCGCTCGCGCACGAAGGCGCGGGCGGCCTTGATGTCCTGAAACATGGCGAAGCCGGCCGTGGGCACGCCGGTCTCGCGCATGACGATCTTGGCGAAGAGCTTGCTGCCTTCCAGCCTCGCCGCGTAGGCGTCCGGGCCGAAGCAGGGGATGCCGGCCTCGGTCATGGCCTCGGACACGCCGAGCACGAGCGGCAGCTCCGGGCCGGGCACGACCAGGCCCACGCCGTTCTTTTTGGCGAAGGCGACGAGGCCGGGCACATCGTCGTCCCTGATGGCCACGTTCTCGCCGGCCTCGGCCGTGCCGCCGTTGCCCGGCGCGATGAAGACCTTGCTCACCAGGGGGCTCTGGGACAGTTTCCAGGCCATGGCGTGCTCACGGCCGCCCGACCCGATCACCAATACGCGTATCTTCTCCATGATTGGACTCCTCGGCCCGAGGCCTTGCCGGGTCGGTTATTCGCCAGCCGTCTGAAATAGCCAAAGCCGGCAGGGAAGGCAAACGGCTGATTTCAGGCCGGATCACGCGCGGGATTCCCACTCAATAATTGACTAACTCCGTCGCCCCTCTGCATCGTGTGTCCCACACCCTGGAGGAGGGTCCATGCTGGAGCGGGAACGCCGGAAATGGCTGCGGTTCGATGTCCACCAGGAGGGAGTCAGCGATTGCTCCCTGCTCGACAGGAAGGGCTGCGCGCTGCCCATGCTCATCCGCGACATCGGCATGGGCGGGCTCTGCCTGGTCCGGCCCCGGGGCGCCGAGCCCGCCCGGGCGGCCGTGTCGGGCGCGGTGTTCACCCTCTCCAGCCCGCGCGTCCACCGCTTCGGGCGGCGCATCGACGGACGCAGGGTCCGCGTGGTCTGGACCAGGCCCGGCCTTTGCGGCTGCCGCTTCGACATGCCCCTGTTCGGCCAGCCCACGGGCCTGCGGCGCCTGCTGATCCTGCTGAAGGATCTGATCAGATCGAACGAGCCTTCCTCGCTCCTCGGTCGCCTGGCCGCACGCCTCGACAGACGTTAAGCCGCCGCCCACGGACCAAAACGCTGATCATGCTCCGATCGAATCGACCCGGCCGCGCCCGCCGGGATCGCCCTGCGTCTCCATTTCCAGGGCCTTGCGGATACATGCCGGTGTCCGCACCTGCCGCTGGCGGCCCCTGCCCGCGCCTCCACTGAAAAGCGCCAGCCCTGGCGCGGACAGCCGCCATGAACCTTTGCCAATGAAACAGGGCTCCAGGGGACAAGCGCGCAGGATGCCACGCCCGGACTCCGCCGGGCAAGTCCCTCCATGGCCGGCTTCCGGATATACAGATTTCTTTCCCTACCTGACCGTGGCCCGTCAAAAATATATGGATTGACCGGCAGGCGTCTTCCGTCGAAACTGTCCTGCAAGCGCTCCGCACATCTTACGATTCCCTGGCCCGGTTTATGCTTGCGACCGGGATCGGCTCAGCCAGGATTCGGACAGGCCCCTCTTGGGCCGGCCTGCCGCTTGGCCTGCCGCATCATGCGAGGAAGCCATGCGCGTGTTCCTGCCTTTGATCGTTCTGGCAGCTCTCTGCGTCTTCGCGCAAAGCGTCTCCTGGAGCCAGGCCTCCAAGAAGGACGGCGCGGGCAAGGAAGTTCAGGATCCGCTCGCCGGGATTCGCGCCAAGCTCGAACGCATCGGCGTGGTCCATGCCCTCCCGGAGCGGGCCTCGGGTCCGGGAGGTCCCACCCCGGTCCTGACCGAACCCATGGGCGAGCTGCCCAGCGGCGAGGAGCGCTACGAGATCCTGGATGCGGTGGAGGAGGAGCTGCGCCGGGTGATGGAGGCCCAGCCCAGCGCCGAGGCCTACCACCTGCTCGGCGTGACCAGGCTCCTCCAGCTCGATCCCGATCGCGCGGCCTCGGCCTTCCGCACCGCCTTGGAATTGGAGGGCCCTAGCCAGGAGCGCTACAACCACCTCATCACCGCCCTGATCGAAGCCAACCGTCTGGACGACGCGCGCAATACCGCCGAGGAGTACATCCAGGCCTTTCCCAAGGACGAGCTCCAGGGCCTGTCCATGCTCTGCAACATCTCGCTCTACGCCATGGACGCGCAGGCCATGGAAAAGGCGGCCCAGCACATGCTCAAGCTCGACCCCAACAACCTGGACGCGCTCATCACCCTGGCCAGCGCCGAGGCCGTGCGCGGCGACTGGGAAGAGGCCGAGCGCAAGTTCCAGGCCATCGCCTCGCGCCATCCCGAGATCGAGGAGGAGCTGGAGCTGCTCAAGGAGCGCCTCTTCGTGCTCCAGCCATGAGGCCGCGCGGCTCCATGCAGAGAGCTGCGCGTTGCTCGATCTCCACGCGCAAAGGCGCGGCCAGGCGCACGCCGGAGCCATCGCGCCGGCCGGGCAGCCCCGGAACAGCGCGTGAACCAGGCGGCAGAAGGCGCCACCCTTTCCTGCCAGTGAAGCCATTTCACAACCACCAGATTTAGTTGTATAAGCCCTTCCAAACCTACTCCTGTCTGGCCGCCACGACACCTCGGGCTCGCCCATCGGCGCCGAGCGCTTCTCCTTGGTTTCGAACATTCGCCGCGCGGCTCATAACAACCGGTCCCGGACAGACCTGGCGCGTGTGGCCAAGCAGTCGGTCCGCGCGCGGTACGCCCGGACTTCCGGCGCGGCTCGGGCGGACAGGTCTCGCGGAGAGCCTCCGGCGCGATGCATGGTTTTCGCAGGCGCACCTTGACACGCGGCATGCCCGGAATATAGTGACCGACGGGTCAGTCAATTAAAGCAGTTTGACTTTGAGACGCTCGCTCCGGCGTTGGATTGCGCCTACGCCTACGCGGCGGCAAGCCATGCCGACGCATGGCTTGCAGAGCATTTCAAAAGCAAATGCTCTAAAGGAGAAGCCATGACCACTTCCGCCGAGGCGCGGGCCGGGCCGGGCCGCCCGCGCGATCCAGACCTGGCGCAACAGCGCCGGGAGGCCATCCTGCGCCAGGCCATCGTGCATTTCGCACGCGAGGGATTTCCCAAGGCGGACATGGGCGCCATCGCCGAGGCGGCCGGATGCGCCAAGGGCACCATATACAATTATTTCAGCAGCAAGCGCGAGCTGTTCCGGGCGGCCGTGGACCATGTCATGGAAGAATTGCTGGAGGCCACATCCTCATCGAGCTCCGAGAACCCCATCGAGCGCTTCAGCCATGCCATTCGGTCCTTCCTGGCTTATTTCGACACGCACCCCGAGTACATCGAGCTGCTCATCCAGGAGCGGGCCGAGTTCCGGGACAGCAAGACGCCGACCTACCAGGAATATTGCAAGGTCCACCGCGAGCGGGCGCAAGCTCAGTTCAAGATGCTCATCGCGACCGGACGCTTCCGTGAGGCGCCCGTGGAGCGCACCCTCGACATCATGGGAGATTTGCTCTACGGCACGATCTTCACCAACTACTTCAAGGGACGCGCCATAAGCCTGGAACAGCAGGCCGCGGACATCACGGACATTCTGCTGCACGGCCTGCTGGCATCCAAGTAGCATGACCAGGTGACAATGTGACTTCGGCCCTGCGCGCACGGCGCAGGCCGCCTTTCATGTAGCCATGATCGAGGCATGGCGCGCCGCCGCGATTCCCCATACGGACAAACACTTCGTAAGCATCGATTCCAGGAGATAGCCAATGGTATTGCGCAACGACACCGCGAGCGCCAAGCGGAGCTGGGCCATTAGCCTGATGCGCCGGGCCTTCGTGCTCATCATCCTCGCCGGCGCCGTGGTCGGCGGGATCCTGTACTGGCAGAAGGCGGATCACGCTCCGCGGGCGGTACGGACACAGGCCCCTCAACAGGCCATGCCCGTGCAGGTGGTCACGCTCCAGCCCAGGACGGTCCCCTTGCTGCCGGTATTCCTCGGCCAGACCGAGGCGCTGCAAACCGTGGAGATCCGTTCACGCGTGCATGGATTCCTGGAGAGCATGCACTTCGAGGAGGGCGGCACGGTCGAGGCCGGACAGGTGCTGTTCCGCATCGATGCCCGCTCCTTCCAGGCGGAGCTGGAAATCGCCCAGGCCGGCCTTGCCAGCGCCGAGGCGCAGCTCGCGCGCGCCCGCCAGAAGGTCAAGCGCTACACCGAGCTGCTGCGCAGCGACGCGGCCACGGCCGACGAGCTGGAGCAGTGGCAGACGGAAGAGCGCGTGGCCAGGGCCAATATCGAGCTGGAGAAGGCGCGCATCACCCAGGCCAAGCTCGACATGAGCTACACGCGGATCGAATCGCCCATCAAGGGCCGCATCGGCATGGCTCTGAAGGACGTGGGCAGTTTCGTGGACGCGAGCGCCAACAGCCTGCTGGCGGTCGTGGAAAAAACCGATCCCATCCGTGTGCGCTATACCGTCAGCGAGCAGGATATCCTGAAGACCCGCCGGCTGGCCGAAAGCGGCAAGATCACCCAGCCGGACACCTCGGCCCTGAAGCTGGTGCTCATCCTCTCCGACGGCCTGCAATACGCCCATACGGGCAGGATCACCTACATGGATCCGCAGATCGACCCGGCCACGGGCTCGCTGGTCATGCGCGGCACCGTGCCCAATCCCGACGGGCTGCTCAAGCCCGGCCAGTTCGTGCACGTGCGCATCGAGGGCGTGGACCGGCTGAACGCGCTGCTGATTCCCAAGGTTGCCGTGATCCAGAATCCCACCGGCTCCATGGTCTACGTGGTCAACAGCCGGAAGCAGGCCGAGGTCCGGCGCGTGGTTCTCGGGGCCTGGGAAGGCGAGCAGTGGGTCGTCGAGTCCGGTCTTGAGCCAGGCGAGATGGTCATCATCGACCGGCTCATGCAGCTGCGGCCCGGCGCGCCGGTCGAACCTCTGCCCGCCGCGGCCGGAACTCCCGCCAGCGGACAGCCCCAAACCGCCGGGGAGAAGAAATAACCATGTTCTCACGCTTCTTCATCGACCGCCCGGTCTTCGCCTGCGTGCTATCCATCCTGATCCTCCTGGCAGGCGGGGTGGCCATCTTCATGCTGCCCATCGCCCGTTACCCGGAGATCACGCCGCCGACCATCCAGATCAGCGCGGTGTACCCCGGCGCGGACGCCCAGACCGCGGCCGAATCAGTGGCCGCGCCCATCGAGCAGCAGCTGAGCGGCGCCGCGAACCTGCTCTATTACAGCTCCCAGACCTCCAACAACGGCGCGGTCAGGATCGTGGCCACCTTCGAGATCGGCACGGACCAGGACATGGCCGCCGTGGAGGTGCAGAACAGGTTGTCCAGGGCCGAGCCGCGCCTGCCCTCGGAGGTCGTGCGCCAGGGCATCACGGTCACCAAGGCCTCCACCAACATCCTGGGCGTGTTCGCCCTGGAGTCGGACGGCCGCTACGACGACGTCTTCCTGAGCAACTATGCGACCATCAACCTTGTGGACGCCATCAAGCGCGTGCCCGGCGTGGGAGACGTGGCCGTCTTCGGCACCAAGGACTACTCCATGCGCGTGTGGGTCGATCCGGACCAGTTGGCCATGCGCGGCCTGACCGTGTCCGAGGTGGCCGCGGCCATCCGCGAGCAGAACGCCGTGTTCCCGGCCGGAACCATCGGTCAGCGCCCCACCGCCGGCTCGATCGAGATGACCGTGCCGGTGCTGACCCAGGGACGGCTGCAGGAGGTCTCCGATTACGAAAATATCATCCTGCGCGCCAACCCCGACGGCTCCACCCTGCGCCTCAAGGATGTGGCCCGCGTGGAGATGGGCGCCCAGAGCTACGACTATTTCGGCCGGGCGCACGGCAAGCCCACGACGCTCATGCCCGTGTACCTGCAAGTCGGCGCCAACGCCCTGAGCACGATGCAGAGCGTGGACCAGGCCCTGAAGGAGGCCTCGGTCAGCTTCCCGCCCGGCGTGTCCTATCGCGCGTCCTACGACACGACCACCTTCATCCAGGAATCGCTCTGGGAGGTGGTCAAGACGCTGCTGGAGGCCGTGGGCCTGGTGCTCATAGTGGTCTTCGTGTTCCTGCAATCCTGGCGCGCCACGCTCATCCCGCTGCTGGCCGTGCCCGCGGCCATCATCGGCACCTTCGCCGGCATGCTGGCGCTCGGCTTCACCATCAACACCCTGACCATGTTCGGGCTCGTGCTGGCCATCGGCATCGTCGTGGACGACGCCATCATCGTGGTGGAGAACGTGGAGCGGCTCATGGACCAGGAGGGCTTGTCGCCGCGCGACGCGACCATCAAGGCCATGGAGCAGGTCACGGGACCGGTCATCGCCATCGTGCTCGTCCTGTCGGCGGTCTTCGTGCCCGTGGCCTTCCTGGGCGGCCTCACGGGCCAGCTCTACAAGCAGTTCGCAGTGACCATCGCCGTGTCCGTGGCCATCTCGGGCCTGGTGGCGCTGACCCTCAGCCCGGCCTTGTGCCGCCTGATCCTCAAGCCCGGCCACGGCAAGAAGTTCATCTTCTTCCGCTGGTTCGACAACGCCTTCGGGGCCATGACCTCGGGCTACACCTCGAGCGTGCGCCAGATCATCCGCTACACGCCCATATCCCTGGCCGTCTTCGGGCTGCTCTGCTTCGCGGCCTATGGCCTGCAAAAGCGCGTGCCCACGGGCTTCCTGCCCGACGAGGATCAGGGCGTCGTGCTGACCTTCGTGCTCATGCCCGACGGCGCGTCCCTGGACCGCACGGACAGGCTAGTCCGCGATGTCGAGGAGTTCCTCCTGCGGCACCCGGCCGTGGCGGACACAACGGTCCTGGGCGGCCTGGACTTCCTGAGCGGCGGCATCACCAGTCCCAGCGGCAGCACCATGTTCGTCAAGCTCAAGCCCTTCGAGCAGCGCCGCGAGCCGGGCATGAGCGCGCAGGAAGTGGCCGGCGCGATCTTCATGCACTTCTCCCAGCAGGGCGAGGGCATGGTCCTGGCCTTCAACCCGCCGTCCATCCCGGGCCTGGGCGCGCGCGCCGGCTTCCAGATGGAGTTGCAGGCCAGAGGCGGCGGCAGCATCGAGGAGCTTGCCGACGTCGGCAACCAGTTCATCGCGGCGGCCAACACCAACCCAGGGCTCAGCGCCGTGCGCGGCACCCTGCGCGTCACGCAGCCGCAGATCTTCGTGGATCTCAACCGCGACAAGACCAAGATGATGGGCGTGCAGGTGTCCAGCGTGTTCGAGGCCATGCAGGCCTATCTCAGTTCGTTGTACGTCAACGACTTCAACAAGTACGGGCGCGTCTGGCGCGTGCAGCTCCAGGCCGAGCCCGAGTTCCGCGACAGCCCCGAGGACATCGCGCGCATCTTCGTACGCAACGACAAGGGTCAGATGGTTCCGCTGTCGGGCGTGACGGACGTGAGCTATCGCGCGGGCGCCAACGCCGTGTCGCGCTTCAACGGCTTCCCATCCGTGCAGATCACCGGCGCGCCCGCTCCAGGCGTGAGCAGCGGCGAGGCCATGGATCTGGTCACGAAGCTCGCGGCCGAGACCCTGCCGCAAGGCTTCGGCTTCGAGTGGAGCGGCGCATCCTACCAGGAGATCAAGACCGGCAACCAGGCGCCCTTGGTGCTGGCCTTCGGCATCGTGGTGGTCTTCCTCGTGCTGGCGGCCCAGTACGAAAAATGGACCCTGCCCATAGCCGTGCTCGGCGTCCTGCCCATAGCCGTGCTCGGCGCCCTGGCGGCCGTGTGGATGCGCGGCCAGGCCCAGGACATCTATTATCAGATCGGTCTGCTGACCTTGGTGGGCTTGGCGGCCAAGAACGCCATCCTCATCGTGGAGTTCTGCGTGGCGCTGAACCGCCAGGGCATGGGCATCGCCGAATCGGCAGTGGAGGCGGTTCGCCTGCGCTTCCGGCCCATCATCATGACCTCGCTGGCCTTCATCCTGGGCGTGTTGCCCATGGCCATCTCCGCGGGCGCGGGCGCGGCGGCGCGCCACTCCATCGGCACGGGCGTCATCGGAGGCATGCTCGCCTCCACCTTCGTGGCCACCCTCTTCGTCCCGCTGTTCTTCGTGCTTATCCAGAAGGCCAGCAACTTCGTCATCCGGCGCGAGGAATCGCTCCTTGAGAAGCTGGACGGGAACTCGAAGAAGTAGCTTCAGGGTATTGTTTTTGCGAGAGAGGCCCCTTTTTGAAAAAAGGGGCCTCTCTCGCGTTCTCTCCACCAAAAACTTTTGGTATTATTTCAACATATTGACTGGGTGGCGCAGTTGCAAGACGGGGTTCCAAGGGGCCGCGCCCCCTTGGCCGCCGGAGGCAGCATAAAACGGCCTTGTCGATGATCTGATCCCTAATTCTCTATGCACTTGCCGAGGCCGAGAGCGACCGTGCTCATGGGATCGGCGGCAACCTTGACGGGCAGGTTCATCTCCTGCTCGATGAGCTTGTTCAGCCCCTTTATCTGGGAGGCCCCGCCGGTGAGAACGAGGCCGTTCTCGATGAGCTCGCCCGAAAGCTCGGGCGGGCAGCGCTCCAGGACCTCCCGGATAGTGCCCAGGATGGTCCGGATATGCTCGGTGATGGCCTCGCGTACATCCCCGGACCCGATGGTCACGATTTCCGGAAGCCCCTTGGCCAAGCCTCGGCCCCTGACTTCCGCGTGACTTTCGTCCTCCTGCGGACTCACCGTGCCGATGGCGATCTTCAGTCTCTCGCACTCCTGGAGCGGGGCCAGGAGGTTATAGCGGCGCCGGATGAAGGTTTGGATCGCCTCGTCCATGCTGTCGCCGCCAAGGCGGGCCGACTTGGCGATCACGATCCCGCCGAGCGAGACGATGCCCACCTCTGTCGAGCCGCCGCCGATATCGACCACCATGCTAGCTGAAGGCTCGTCCACGGGCAGATTCGCGCCCCAGGCCGCGGCGACCGGCTGCTCGATCTCGTGCATCTCCGCCGCGCCGGCCCCAAGCACGGCCTGCTGCACCGCGCGGCGCTCGATGGCCGTGCTGTCCAGCGGGACACTGACCGCGACGCGCAGCCTGCGAAAGCGCGAATGGATTCCCGCCAGGCGCAGGAACTCGCGGAGCATGGCGATCGAGGCGTCGGAGTCGGCGATGACGCTGCCGTGCAGTGGTTGCAGCACCAAGACGTCCCGGTGCCCCCTGCCGATCATGAGCCTGGCTTCCTCGCCGACCGCAAGCAGGCGGAAGTCGCCCGTCCCATTTCTGCGCAGTGCGACTATGGAGGGCTCCTGGAGCATTATGCCCCGGCCCTGCGCGTAGATGACCACGTTGGATGTGCCGATGTCGATGGCGATTTCACGCATGAAGCGTTCACCGGCGAAGCTTTTGAGTACGGATACCATTACCTATTCTCCTGAGTCGGCCCCGGTCCTCGGGGTATCGAATTGCTTGAGGAGGGGGCGGAAGTCCTCGGCTACATTCACAAAGACCAGCTCCCAATCCAGCCCTTCGCGGGAGAGCTGCCCGCACAGGCTCTTGAAAATACCGAGCGCCTCGTCTCCCACGGCGCGGACGTGCTCGAAGTTGAAACGGAAGCAGCGGCTTCCGGAGTCCAGGGCGTAAACCAGGATATCCCCGAGATTGAGGATCGCGGCGTCGAGGAGGTCGCCCAGAGGCTTGACCTCCAGATCACGCCCCGCCGCCCACGCGAGGATCGGCGGTTCCTCGAGGTTCCCCATGGCCGCATACACGGCCCCAGCCTGCATCCGGAACACGGCCAGCGTCCGGTCCGCGTCCAGCGGGATGCGCTCGTGGGAGCTTCCCTGGGGCAGGCGGATATGATTATCCCGCCCCGAGGTCTGGGATGGCCCAAGCAAAAGGCTTGCCAAGATGCGCTCGAAACGCCCGGCGGGCATGTCGCGGGCCGGCCAGGTTCCGTCCGACCGCCCGTCTTCCGATGAGGCGCCGCGCCTCGAGGCCATGTCGACCGGCCTGGGCATCCTTGACCGCCTTGGTTGAGTGAGTATCTTTTTGGGCGCCGCCTTCGCCCGGACAACTAGCCAGAAAACCCGCGCGGGGGCATGAGCCGTCAACCCTAAAGCCGTCCGGGGCGATCTCCCGAATTTCCGGGATTATGATCCCGAATATTTCCACCTTTCCCCTATCGACCTAGTGGTGGCCGACTGGGATATAGGTGCGTTCCCATAATCACTACCGGGGCGGCGAACCCCACTCGCAGCTCGCGGCGACAGGCCCGGCCCGTGATTGCCCTTGTCGGCGCGCCTTGCGGATGATCAGGAGGATGTATGCAGCAGTGGTCCAAGAACAATGACGTGCTGGGCACCATGAACCGAGGCACTCCCGCCGAGTCCGGGCTATGCACGCTATGCAGGGCCGACTGCATGGGCAAGTGCGAGAATTGGCTGTCGAGCCTCAAGGGACGCAGCATGCTCTACCCGCGGGATTTCGGCCTGATCACGGCCGGCAGCGGCAACACGCACCATGTCGGCGTGGCCTACGACTCCCTGCGCGTGCAGGGCTACAGCTATGGCGCGCGCGGCATGGGCAAGGGGCTCACGAACAGCCCCGATGACTGCCTGTTCACCAATGTAAGCCTGGAGACGGAGTTCGGCAACCAAGCCAAGACCAAGGCTCGCCTTCCGTTCATGACCGGCGCGCTGGGCTCGACCTTCATCGCCGCCAAGTACTGGGATTCTTTCGCCACGGGCTGCGCACTGGTGGGCATTCCCATCGTCGTGGGCGAGAACGTGGTCGGCGTGGACCGCGGCGCGGATCTTCGGAAGGGCCGCATAACCAAGTCCCCGGAGCTCGACCGCCGCGTGGCGATATACAAGCGCTGGTATGACGGCTTCGGCGCCATCATCGTCCAGCTCAACGTGGAGGACACGCGCAACGGCGTGGCCGAGTACGTCATCGACAAGTACGGCGACGACGTGTTCATAGAGCTCAAGTGGGGCCAGGGCGCCAAGAACATCGGCGGCGAAATCAAGGTCACCAGCCTCGATTACGCCCTGTTCCTCAAGAAGCGCGGCTACCTGGTCGATCCCGATCCCGAGACGCCCGAGGTCCAGGAATCCTTCAAGAGCGGGGCCATCCATTCCTTCGCCCGCCACAGCCGCCTCGGCTACTCCGATCTGTCCACGGTCGAGCAAGTCCGCGAGAGCTTCATGCTCTCCGTGGACTACCTGCGCAAGCTAGGCTTCAAGCGCATTTCGCTCAAGACCGGCTCCTACGGCATGGAAGCCCTGGCCATGGCCATCAAGTTCGCCTCCGACGCCGGGCTCGACCTGCTGACCATCGACGGCTCCGGCGGCGGTACCGGCATGAGCCCCTGGAACATGATGGAAAGCTGGGGCGTGCCCTCCATCCTCCTGCACGCCAAGGCCTACGAATATGCCTCCCTGCTCGCTTCCCGCGGTCAGCGCGTGGTGGATATGTCCTTTGCCGGCGGTTTCGGCAAGGAAGACCAGATCTTCAAGGGACTGGCCCTGGGCGCGCCTTTCACCAAGCTCATCTGCATGGGCCGCGGCATGATGATTCCCGGCTTCGTGGGCGCGAACATCGAAGGCGCCCTGCATCCCGAGCGCCGAGAGCGCGTGAGCGGCAACTGGGAGAATCTGCCCAAGACCGTGGCCGAGATCGGCAACACTCCGGAGAAGATCTTCGCCGGCTACTACGACCTGCGGAAGAAGGTCGGCCCCGAGCAGATGAAGGACATTCCATATGGCGCCATCGCCATCTGGACCCTGGCCGACAAGCTCTCGGCCGGATTGCAGCAGCTTCTGGCCGGAGCCCGCAAGTTCTCGGTGCGCGACATCTCCCGCGAGGATATCGCCTCGGCCAACCGCGAGACCGAGCGCGAGACAGGCATCCCGTTCATCACCGACGTTCAGGATGAGCTCGCGCGGCGCATCCTCAATTCCTAGCCTGGCCGGCGCGCCGCCCCGGCACGGTCTGCTCGCGTTTCACCACCCTTCCAGGCTGACAAAGCCTGGAAGGGTGGTTATTTTCGAGCGCCAGGCCGTCTCAAGGAGCGGAATGTGAGCGACAAGAGCAAGACCAAGGCCGCGCTTATGCAGGAGCTAGCCGAGCTGCGCCGCAGGGAGGCCGACTTCCATGCCCTCGAGGGAGAGCACGGCCAGGTTCTGCGCGCGTTGCGCGAACGGATCAAGGAGCTGGACTGCCTCTACGCCATCACCCGTCTGGCCGGGCGGGAGGGCATCTCCCAGAACGAATTGTTCCAGGCGATCGCCGAGCTCGTGGCCATGTCCTGGCAGTATCCCGAGATCGCCTGCGTGAGGATCGTCGCCGACGGAAACACGTTCCTCACCTCAAACTTCAGGCGGGCGCGCTGGCGCCAGGCCAGCCCGCTCATGGCGCACGGCGAGCGCGCCGGCCAGATCGAGGTCGGCTACCTGGAGGAGCGCCCGGAGCTGGGCGAGGGACCTTTCCTGAAAGAGGAGCGCAACCTCCTCGACGCCGTGGCCGAGCGGCTGTCGCGCATCATCGAGGCCAAGCGCACGGAGGAGCATGTGCGGGTCCTGTCCCGCGAGCTCATCAAGGCCCAGGAGTGCGAGCGCCAGCGCATCGCCAGGGAGCTGCACGACAACGTGGCCCAGGAGCTTTCCATGCAGCGCTTGGCCGTGGAGTCCCTTCTGGCCGAGGAGGACGCGCCGGCCTCCAGGCTGCGCGGCGGCCTGTCCCTCACCTCCACCCGGCTGGCCGCCAGCATCGCGGCCGTGCGCGACCTGTCCTACGATCTCCTGCCGCCGGGGCTGGAGCAGCTCGGCTTCGTGGCCACGGTTTTCCGCCACTGCGAGGAGTTCTCCACCCGCCATGGAATACGCATCGACTTCTTCGCCGACGGCATGGATGACCTGCGCCTGGATTTCGAGACGCAGATCAACCTGTACCGGATCATCCAGGAGGCCCTGGCCAACGTGCGCAAGCACGCCGAGGCCGGCCAGGTGCGCATAAGGCTCGTGGCCTCCTATCCGCACATCCTCCTGCGCATCGAGGACGACGGCCGGGGATTCGACATGCACGCGCCGCGGGCCGCGGCGCCGGAAGACAAGCGCATGGGACTTTGGAACATGCAAGAGCGGGCCCGGCTGCTCGGAGGCCGCCTGACCATTCGTTCCAGGCCCGGCGCGGGAACGAGCATCACGGCCGAGGTTCCGTGCGAGGAGAAGCCATGAACGCGACCAAACGCCTGCTCGTCATCGACGACCATCCCCTGTTCCGCGAGGGCCTCAAGTCCATCGTCTCCCGCGATCCGCGCTATGCCGTGGCCGCCGAGGCCGGGAACGGCGCCGAGGCGTTGCAGCTCGCGCGCTCGGTCAAGCCCGAGATCATCCTGCTGGACATCTCCCTGCCCGATGCGAGCGGCCTGGACCTCATCAGCCAGTTCAAGTCCGCGCTCCCGGCGGCGCACGTCGTCGTGGTCAGCATGCACGCCAAGCTCGACCTCATTGCCGCGGCCTTCAAAGCCGGCGCGGAGGCGTATCTGGTCAAGGAGTCCACGGCCGAGCGACTGCTCCAGGCCCTCGACGCAGTGACCAGGGGCCAGCAGTATCTGGACAGCTTCATCTCTCCCAAGGTCGTCCAGAAGCTCCTGGAGTTCTCGACCAGGCGCGCCCAGATGACCGATTCGGCCTACGGCACCCTCACCCAGCGGGAGCAGCAGGTCATGCGCCTGCTGGCCGACGGCTGGACCTCGTCCGCCATCGCGGGCAAGCTGTTCATTACGCGCAAGACCGTCGAGAACCATCGCGCCAACATCATGGGCAAGCTCGGCCTGAAGAACCTGGCCGACCTCGTCCGCTACGCCGCCCGGCTCGGGCTCATCGACCTCGATGCGACGCCGGAATGAGGCCCGGCCTGGGGCGGCGTATCGCTCCGGAACGCCGCATTATTCTTCAATGAATTGCCGGACCCGGCCTACCCTGCCGTCCGCAAGGCGGACCTTGATCCCTCGCGAATGGTAAGGCGCGCTGGTCAGGATCTGGGCGATCTCCCCGGTCACCGTCTTGCCGGTCCTCTGGTCCTGTTTGAGGACTATGTGCACGCGCCGGCCGGGCTTGCAGTCCTCCCTTTTACGATTGTCCAGGCTCATCCCATTTCCTTGTGTCGATAATTCCCGGGGCCGCTGTTCCCGCCAACGCGGCGGAGCGCCCTGTCATCGTCGGGCCAAGAGTATCCTGGAATGCCCATGGGGGATACCCGCCCGAGAAGGGGCGGCCGAGGCCACTTCAACGTTGCCATTCCCCATTCCTCCCGCTATCAGGGGGCGACCGCGCGGCGGTCCCAAACCCAAAATCACGAGGCGGTCAGCCATGAGCACAAACGAGCCGAACAAGATCATTTATTCCATGAACCGGGTGAGCAAGTTCTACGACAAGAAGCCCATCCTCAAGGATATCTCGCTGTCCTACTTTTACGGAGCCAAGATCGGCGTCCTGGGCATGAACGGCTCGGGCAAGTCGACCCTGCTGCGCATCCTGGCCGGAGTGGACCAGGACTTCCAGGGCCAGACCGTGCTCTCCCCCGGACACACCATCGGCTACCTGGAGCAGGAGCCGTTGGCCAACGAGACGCGCACGGTGCGCGAGATCGTGGAGGAGGGCGCGGCCGAGACCGTGGCCCTGCTCAAGGAATACGAGCGGATCAACGCCCGCTTCGCCGAGCCCATGAGCGACGACGAGATGGACGCGCTCATCGCCCGCCAGGGCGAGGTCCAGGAGAAGCTGGAAGCCGCCGACGCCTGGGGACTGGAGAGCCGCCTGGAGATGGCCATGGACGCCCTGCGCTGCCCGCCCGCGGACATGCCCCTGAACCTCGTCTCGGGCGGCGAGCGCCGCCGCGTGGCCCTGTGCCGGCTGCTCCTGCAGAAGCCGGACATCCTCCTGCTGGACGAGCCCACCAACCATCTGGACGCGGAGTCCGTGGCCTGGCTGGAGCACCACCTGCAGCAGTATGCGGGCACGATCATCGCCGTGACCCACGACCGCTTCTTCCTGGACAACGTGGCCGGCTGGATCCTGGAGCTTGACCGCGGCCAGGGCATTCCCTGGAAGGGCAACTACTCCTCCTGGCTGGACCAGAAGCGGGAGCGGCTGCGGCGGGAGGAGAAGGCCGAGTCCGAGCGCCAGAAGACCCTCGAGCGCGAGCTGGAGTGGATCAAGATGTCCCCCAAGGCCCGCCACGCCAAGAGCAAGGCCCGCATCGGGGCCTACGAGCAGCTTCTATCGCAGAACTCGGAAAAGCAGGCCAAGGATCTGGAGATCTTCATCCCGGCCGGGCCGCGCCTGGGCCAGAAGGTCATCGAGGCCAAGGACCTGAGCAAGGCCTACGGCGACCGGCTGCTCCTGAGCAAGGTCAACTTCCTGATCCCTCCCGGAGCCATCGTGGGCATCATCGGCCCCAACGGCGCGGGCAAGTCCACACTCTTTCGCATGATCAGCGGGCAGGAGAAGCCCGACGAGGGCAGCCTCGCCCTGGGCGAGACCGTGATGCTAGCCCACGTGGACCAGCACCGCGACACCCTGGAGGCGGACAAGTCGGTCTTCGAGACCATCAGCGGCGGCCGGGACACCATCAAGCTGGGCAACCGCGAGGTGAACGCGCGGGCCTACCTCGGCCGGTTCAACATCACCGGCGCGGACCAGCAGAAGAAGATCGGCACGCTCTCGGGCGGCGAGCGCAACCGCGTGCACCTGGCCCGCATGCTCACGGAAGGGGCCAACGTCCTGCTCCTGGACGAACCGACCAACGACCTGGACGTGAACACCATGCGCGCCCTGGAGGACGGCCTGCTCAACTTCGCCGGCTGCGTGCTGGTCATCAGCCACGACCGCTGGTTCCTGGACCGCATCGCCACGCACATCATGGCCTTCGAGGGCGACAGCCAGGTGACCTTCTTCGATGGCAACTACACCGAGTACGAAGAGGACCGCAAAAAGCGGCTGGGCAAGGACGCGGAAATCCCGCACCGCATCAAGTACCGCAAGCTGACCAGGAGCTGAGGACCGGCGGAACAAGGCCGGATCGCGGGCTGGCGCACTTTGCCAATGAACGGGAGAGGCTGCCGTCCTCTCCCACGGATCATTGACAAAGGTCGTTTCAAGCTGCCTCCGGCGGCCAAGGGGGCGCGGCCCCCTTGGAACCCCGCTTCTCAACTGCGCCACCAGGCAATATGCTGAAATAATATCAAAAGTTTTTGGTGGAGAGAGCGCGAGAGAGGCCCCTTTTTTCAAAAAGGGGCCTCTCTCGCAAAAAACCGGATTGTCAGCAATCTGGAGCGGGGTGAGAGGATGTGATCCGTATCCCCCAGCAAGTACAAGGCCTGACTTTGCCCGTCATGAGCACTGCGCATCGAGCAGGGTCCGCGCAAGCTCGGCGAAACCGCCGCCGCCCCTGCCCTGCGTGATCCAGGCCGGGCGGGCGCTCAACTCGGCCTCCAGGTCCAGGACGTTGGCCACGCCCACCGAGTTGGGAAAGTATCCGAACATGGGCGCGTCGTTGGGCGAGTCGCCCGCGAAGACCACGTGGTTCCGCACCGCCTCCAGGTCCTGCCCGAAGACCTCCTGAAAGAAAATGCGGGTCATGGAGAGCTTGTCGTAGCCGCCGAACCAGCCGTTGACATGGATGGAGCTGATCTTGGCCTGGGCCCCATCCCGCTCGAAAAGGGCCTGAATGCGCCTCACCGCGTCCATGGGCAGGGGCGCGACATCCTCGCAGAAGTCGACGGCCAGGTCGGCCTCGCGGTAGTTCTGGTCAGCGGAAATGGCGCAGCCGGGAACCTCGCGCAGGATGCGCAGGCGAAGCTCCGCCAGCCTGGCGGCGTCGAGCCTGCGCTCCTCGTCGTTCTTGAAGTAGCGCCGGACCATGCGCCTGCCGGCCTCGTCGTAATGAAAATAGAAGGCCCCATTCTCGCCCACCACCCCGTCCACGGGCCACATGCGGGCGATGTGGTCGCACCAGCCGGCCGGCCGGCCGGTGATGGGCACGACCTTCTTGCCATGACGGCGGAGCGCCTCCAGGGCCGCATAGGCCTCCGCGCCGAGGCGGCCGTGATCGGTGAGCGTATCATCGATGTCCGTGAGGACGAAACGGATGGCGCGGCGGGTTTCCGCGGGCATCGAACTCAGGGCGCGCATGCTGACCTCGCGTTCTCGTGCTGCTTTTGCGTCCAGATACGGATATTCCGGGCCGCGATCAACCATTCGGCCCGGCGGCCCGGCCGCCAGCGGCGGAGCCCACTTCGGCGATGAAGGCTTCCACCGCGCCCAGGGCCGTGGCCAGGGCGACTCCGGCCCCGCACTTCATGCGCATCCAGTCCTGATGGGCCAGGATCGAGCCGGCCGCGAACAATGTCGGGCAGGCGAGCTTGCCGCCAGAGCCCAGCGGCCGGAAGCGCTCGTCCACCTCAATGCCGCTCTGGTGGACGGGATGTCCGCGCGGATCGAAATAGTCGGCCCGGTGCCATGCGGAACGGTCCTTGGGCTGGACCACGGGCAGGTCGAAGACCGTCTCCCGTATCTCGGTCCGCGTGCTCGTCAGGCCTCCCCCCAGAAAGCGCCCCGAGGCCAGTATCGCCCCCCGGCAGCGCACCCGGTGCTCCACGGGCTGGCCATGGATGGTGAATTCGAGGCCGCTGCCTTCCATCTTCTCCAGGCGCACCATTTGCTGGGAGTACAGATCGACCCCTGATTCCGGCAAGCCGTTCTCCACGGCCTCCCGCAGGCGGATGCCCGGCACGGCCGGCGGCATGGCGGGAATCTCGAACACGGTCACGCCGAGGCGCTTCTCGATGTCGCTGCGTACCGCCTGTGAGCGGTTCACGCCCAGGAGCGCGGGCAGGCCGAGGCAGACCGCGTCGCCGAGCAGGGGCCTGACGGCCTCGGCCAGGGCTTCGCGATGCCTGGGCACTTCCAGGGAGCGGGCGGCGTTCTCGGAGAATACCTCTCCCCCCGCGTGGCCGGGGAAGCAAATGCGCTCCGCGCGCATGCCGGGCCAAAGGAGCTCCAGGTTGGCCGCCACCTGGCGGGCGCTGAAGCCATTGAGGCCGTGGAAATCGACGAGCAGGCAGCCGGTCTGCTCCTTGAGGAGCCCGGAGAAGGGCTGCATGGTTTCCGGCACGGCATGGGTGTGCTTGAGCGTTCCCGCCGGGGAGACCGCGACGACGTTCGCTTCCGCCTCGGCCATGTAGGGCAGGCCCTGGCCGGCGAGGAAGCCGATCCACTCCGCCAGCGCGGCCTTGACCATGTCCGGCGGGGTCAACCGGTACGGATGCCCGGGATAGTCGGCCAGGAGTCTCTCGAAACCGAGGAACGGGTTCTCCGGCAGGTGGATGCCCCCCTTCTGATCGCGAGGCGGGATCGCGCCGAGGACGTCGAAATACCCGCTGGTGTACGCGATGGCCCCGGTGCCGCCGGCCAGCACGGCGCGCAATCCGCGCCTGGCTGCGAAGAGGGCCGCGGCCGAGCCGGCCAGGCCCGCGCCGATGATCATCAGGTCATATTCACGGATGTCGCTGGACATGATCAGCGCACCTCGTCCGGTTTGTGTGAGGGGACCAGCTCAAGGCCGAGCAACCCGCAGTGCAGGGCTTCGGCCAGCTCTTGCTGCCGCATCTGGGCGCCCCAAAGAATCGGCCTCTGCCCCTTGAAGCGACCGGCGAAGAAGTTCCGCATGCTCAGGAGGCCGCGCCAGGAAGCGTACTTCCCGGTGTCGTACAGATGAGCCGCGACGCGCATGCCGCAGAAAGCGCCCTGGCAGGAGCCCTTGCCCACACGGCTGCGCAGGCTCAAGGCGGAGATGCCGTAATCGTTCGCATCCACCCGGCAGCCCTGCACGATCTCATCGACCGCGCGCGCCGAGACCATCTCGCACTCGCACAGCAAGGGGCCGTCCTCTTCCGGGTGAGCCAGCCAGGCGTGGGGAGCGCGGCCCGGCCCGGTCCACCCGCAGACGCCGGTTTCGGGCAAGGGCGCGCTGCGCGTCAGGCAGGGTGCGTATACGCCGAGCCGCCGCGCCACCTGATCCACGACCTTCTCGGCCATGAGGCGGAAGGTCGTGAGCTTGCCGCCGGTGACGGTCAGGAAATTCATGAGCCCGTCGGCCTCGTGATCGAACAGCGCGAAGCCGCGGCTTTGGGCGCGGTCGTCACCCGCGCCGGCATCCGCCATGAGCAGCGGGCGCACGCCGCTGTACGCCCGGATGTAACGGGCGGTGCGCAGGGCGGGAATCATGCGCGCACCCTGCTCGATGTTCAGGTCCGCCTCGGCGGTGGACGGGCGGCACTGATCAGGATCGGCGATGCGCACGCTCGTGGTGCCGAGAATGGAAACCGTGCCGCCGGGCACGAGAATGTCGCCGTCCGCCGGCGGCCGCAGGCGGTTGATGACGCGCCGGGCGATGCGCTCGCTGGTCACCAGCAGCGTGCCGCTCGAATAGAGCACCGGGATCGTTGCGCCGGTCAGGGCCGCGACCTTGCCGGACCAAGCTCCGGCGGCGTTGACCACCTGCTCCGGCTCGATGATCACCTTGCGGCCGGTCCTCTCCTCCAGACAATGGACGCTGACGATGCGTCCTTTGACGATTTCGAAACCGCTGACGCGAATGCCGCGAAGAAAGATGCTTCCCGCCAGCTCGCGGGCATGGGCGATCATCTCCAGGCTGAGCCTGAACGGGTCGATGGAGGCGTCGGGGACCTGGAAGGCCGCGACAAGGTCCCGCGAAAGAGCGGGCTCCATGGCCAGCGCCTCGGCCGGAGACACGGGCCGGGCAGCGATGCCCGCCCTGGCGCACAGGCCGGGGAAATCGGCGGCGTATGACTCGTCGTCGCCCGGCACGGCCACGAAAAGCCCGCCCGTGTCCTCGATGCACTGCGGCGCAAGGCGCTTGAGCAACTCCCCTTCTTCCCGGCACTCCACGGCGGCCGCGGGATCGCTCAGGACATAGCGCGCGCCGCTGTGCAGGAGGCCGTGATTGCCTCCCGACGCGCCGGCGTTCACATCCCTCTTCTCGACGAGAATGCAGTGCACGCCGCGCAAGGCGAGGTCGCGCACGATGCCCGCGCCGGTCACGCCGCCGCCGATGACCAAGACCTGAGTTCGCAAGAGATCGCAGCGTGTCTTCATTATTCCCCCGTGACATTCCGCCGCGCGCCCAAGGGCGGCGGCCGGGTGCAATGCGTGAGGCGCGGGTTCGCGCCGGGGTGACGCCCCTGGCTCCTCACGTCGGCAAGATATAGCCAATAATTTTCGATTTCGCAATTCAGGCTTTTCTGTTACGAAAATTAGCGGCGGCAGGCAATGATGCGGCCGCCAAGGACGAAGAACTCGGCAGCCTGCATCTGCCCCAGGGAGAGAAGCCATGAACCTCGTCAGCGAACCCGTATCCGACCGCCAGGCCTCCCGCTTCAAGCAAAAGGCCCTGGAAATGCTGCCTGGCGGAGCCAACTACGACATGTGCCTTTCGTGTGGACTGTGCTCCTCGGGCTGTCCCGCCTCCGGTCTGGAGCGCATGGACCCGCGCAAGTTCCTGCGCATGGCCACCCTGGGCATGGACGAGGCCTTGACCACGACCCCGTGGGTGTGGATGTGCACCCTGTGCCGCCGCTGCACGCACGTCTGCCCGTCGCGGATCGATATCCCTTCCCTGGTTTACCTCGCCCGCTCGCTGTGGCCGCGCGAGAAGCGCCCCAAGGGGATCATGGGCTCCTGCGCGCAGGCCCTGCGCACTCCGACATGCTCCGCCATGGGCGTGTCCCCGGAAGACTTCGAGTTCGTCGTGGGCGACGTTCTGGAGGAGGTCCGCTCCGCGCAGACGGGTTTCGAGGGACTGCAAGCCCCCTTGAATCGCAAGGGGGCATACTTCTTCCTCACCCAGAACTCCCGCGAGCCGTCCGTTGAGCCCGACGAGATGGTGCCCCTGTGGAAGATCCTCGACCATGTCGGCGCTGATTGGACCTACGGCACGGTGGGCTGGGCCGCCGAGAACTACTGCATGTTCGCGGCCGACGACCAGGGCTGGGAGGCGATCGTCCGCAAGAAGATCGAGACCGTGGAGGCGTTGGGCTGCAAGGTCTGGCTCAACACCGAGTGAGGGCACGAATTCTACGCGGTCCGGTCCGGACTGCAGCGCT
Organism: Pseudomonadota bacterium; assembly: GCA_023433925.1. GTDB lineage: Bacteria > Desulfobacterota > Desulfovibrionia > Desulfovibrionales > Desulfovibrionaceae > Desulfocurvibacter. The sequence goes on from JAEYTO010000089.1 coordinate 26,012, forward strand.
TCGGCATTCGCCCTTCCTTCAGGCTCGAGAGCATCATCACCTACTATGCGCAATGGATTCGCGAGGGCAGGCTGCGGGTGAACTCCGCCTGGAACGACCGCGGCATCAAGTTCACCGTACAGGACCCCTGCCAGCTCGTGCGCAAATCCCTGGGCGACGAGGTCGCCAACGACCTGCGCTTCGTGGTCAAGGCCGTGGTCGGTGAAGAGAATTTCGTGGAGATGCACCCGAACAGGTCCAACAACTACTGCTGTGGAGGCGGCGGCGGGGCGCTGCAAGGGGGCCGCCAGAAGCAGCGGCGGGCCTACGGCCTGCGCAAGGCCGATCAGATCCTGGCCACCGGGGCGCAATACTGCATTACCCCTTGCCACAACTGCCATGCCCAGATCCACGACATGGCCGGGCAGGTCGGCGGCGACTGGCACGCGGTCCACTTGTGGACCCTCATCTGCCTGTCGCTCGGCATCCTCGGCGAGAACGAGCGCGTCCACCTCGGGGAGGATCTCCGGCAGACGGGACTATAGCGCGGCTTGCGCTTGAATCGGGGAGGGCTTTGCCCTCCCCAGACCTCACCCACCAAGGGCCACGGGCCCTTGGATCCCGCGTTTTGAGCGCGGACCGTCCCAGCTTGCTGGAACAGAGCGAGAACGGCTTGTCCTCCTTCCTCGTCTAAACAACAAACCCTGCCGCGAAACCGTGGCAGGGTTTGCCTTATTTCCGGTTCCTTGCGCGAGGGCGAGAGCAGGCCCTGTTTGCGAAGCCATGCAGGCAATTTACGCGGCGAAATTAGATCTTATAAATCGGGGGTCCAAGGGGCCCTGTCTGGATAAGCGCCCCTGGAGTGGTGTGGAGAGGGCGGCGCCCTCTCCACGATGACTATGAGGACAGGCCCTGGGCCATGCGCCCCGCGAGCAGCTCCGCCGCCGCTTCCGGCCCGTGCGCGCCGGCCAGCGCGTCAACGGCCTCGAAGCCGAAGCGCGAGCCCAGGTACAGGCGCATGTAGGCCTCGGCGACTCCGAAGCGCCGGGCCAGCGGCCCGGCGACCGCCGCACAGCGCTGCTGGGCCCGACCGCTCCATGGCCAGTCCGAATCGGCGAGAAAGCCGAAAACGTGCTCGGCCGAGACCTCCTCCGAGGTCATGACCAGGCCCGTGCCGCTGATGGACAGGTAGTGGTTGACCACCGCCAGGGGCCGCACTCCGTCCGCGAGGCTCACGTCGTCCACTCCGTGCATGGCCGCGACGGCCAGGAGCAGCTCCCTGTCCACTCCCCGCGCGTGAAGCTCGCGCAACAGCCAGGAATGGTGGTCTTCGCGCTTGCCGATGAACGGATCCTCGGACTTTTCGAGGGCGTGCTCCTCCGTGAACCTGTAGATGAAGCGTTTCATGCTGTCGTGGAGCAGGATGGCGGCGTAGAGCAGGCCCCTGCGCAGTGGAAGCCCCCGCGCCTCGTGGGCGTCCGCCAGGGCCTTGGCGTTGCACAGGCCCTGTAGCACGTGCAGGGCCAGCCCGCCCATGTGCGCATGGTGCGCGCCCGAGCCGGGCGCGGCGGCGAAGCTCCAGGGCTCGAACCAGGGATGGGCGTACCCGGTCCTGGGCGATTCCATGACCAGGAACTCCTCGACCAGGGCGCGCCAGGCCGGAACGTCCACCAGCGGGAGGAACTCGCGCCGGATGCGCTCAAGCGCGGGCTTCCCCTGGAATCTGGCCAGGTCGTTCAGCGGCTCGACGATGCTGGCTGCCATGGCTCGCTACTTGATGCCCGCGCGCATGAACGACTGCACGAACTGGCGCTGGAAGAGCAGGAAGCCGATGAGCAGCGGGCCGGAAGTCATGAGCGTCGCGGCGGTGATGATCGACCAGTCCACGCCCTGCTCGGTGGAGGAGAAGACTTGCAGCCCCACCGTGAGCGGCCGCGAGCTGACGGTGTTGGTGACGATGAGCGGCCACAGGAAGTTGTTCCAGTGGTAGCTCACCGAGACCAGCGCGTAGGCCAGGTACACGGGCCGCCCGAGCGGCACGTACACGCGCCAGAGGATCTGCAGCGGCCCCGCGCCCTCGACCGCGGCGGCCTCGTCGAGCTCCTTGGGGATCGACTTGAAGGCCTGGCGCAAGAGGAAGATGCCGAAGGCCGAGGCCATGTATGGCAGGCTGATGGACAGCGTGGAGTCGAGAATGCCGATGCGGCCCATGGTCCGGTAGTTCTCCACGATGAGCACGTCGGGCATGATCATGAGCTGCATGAGCACGAGCGCGAACAGGATGGTCTTGCCCCGGAACTCGTACTTGGCGAAGGCGTAGGCCGCCAGGGTGCACAGGACGAGTTGCGCGGCCAAGACCATGGTCACGAGCATGACCGTGTTGACGAAATAGCGCGCGAAGGGTGCGGCGTTCCAGGCCTTGCGGAAGTTCTCCAGCGTGAGCGGGGCCAGCAGGTTGAAGCTCGTGGAGAACTCCGCCGGGTGGAAGGCCGTCCAGATGGCGTAGAGCAGCGGCAGCCCCCAGAGGATGGCCAGCATCCAGGCCGCGGCTGTGTCGAGATAGCGGTAGATGCCCTTGCCGTCGTAAATATTCGTGGTGTTCATCTGTAGTGGACTCGCTTCTCAAGAACGCCGAACTGGATGATGGACGCCAGGCCGAGGAATCCCAGCAGGACCAGGGTCAGGACCGCGCCGTAGCCGGTATCCCAGAATTTGAAGCTGACCTCGTAGATGTAGTACAGCAGCAGGGAGCTGGCGTTGTTCGGCCCTCCCTGGGTGAGCACGAAAAGATGGTCCACCATGCGGAAGGCGTTGATGGTGGCGTTCACCAGCACGAACAGCGTCGTGGGCATGAGCAGGGGAAAGACGATCTTGCGATAATAGTAGAAACGGGAGGCGCCCTCGAGCATGGCCGCCTCGCCCAGGGTCGGAGGCACCTGTTGCAAGGCCGCGAGATAGAAGATCATGAAGAAGCCCGCGTCCTTCCACACCGCCACGGCGATGATGCAGAACAGGGCCGTGCTCTCGCTTCCCAGCCAGTTGACGCCGGAGAAGCCCAGAAAGCGCCGGACCTGCTCCAGCAGACCATATTCGGGCGTGAAGAAGAAGAGCCAGATGTTCGCCACGGCGATCATCGGCAGCACCGTGGGAACGAAGTAGGACAGCCTGAGCCAAGCCTGGCCTGGCAGCCTGGCGTTGACCAGCATGGCCATGACCATGGCCAGGGATATGGAGAGCGGGATCGTGCCGGAGGCGAACAGGAGGTTGTTCTTCAGCACCTTGAAGAAGACCTCGTCCTCCAGGAGGTAGCGGAAGTGTTCGAGCCCCACGAACTCGGCGGGCATGCCGCCCCTGCCGTCCATGAAGAAGCTGTTGATGAAGGTGCTCACGGCCGGCATGTGCGTGAAGGCCCCTATCAGGACCGTCGCCGGCAGGAGAAACAGCCACGCGTTCATGTGGCGCATCCGGGCTAGATAGCTCACAATCCCTCCACGATCCGTTGATGCATTCCGCAAATGAGCCGAGGGTGCAGGGTCCCTGTCCCGGCAGGCTCCTCTGGCCGGGAGAGAATCCTGGGAGAGGGTGGCGCCCCCTCCCAGGTCATCTGCAAAGCGTTCCTAGAGCATTTTGCTTTTGAAAATGCTCTGCAAGCCATGCGTCGGCATGGCTTGCCGCCGCGTAGGCGTAGGCGCAATTCACTTGCGCCGTCAACGCCGGAGCGGGCGTCTCAAAGTCAATCTGCTTTAGGGGGCCGGTCGGCCGGCCCCCGATTGAGCTGATTACTTGTTGTAACGGCGCAGGATGCGCTCGGCTTCCTTCTGGGCATCCTTGAGGGCGTCGGCGGGCTTCTTGGAGCCGTTCACCGCGGCCTGGATCGCGTCATCCAGGGCCTTGGTCACGCGCTGGTTGTCGTGCGTGGAAAGCTCGGCCACGCCGTACTCCAGCTGGTCGCGGGCCACGGCGGCGTAGGGGAAGCCGGCGACGTACTCCTTCATCCGCTTGGTCTGCCAGGCATCGGGCCGCACGGCCACGTAGCCCGTGTCGATGCCCCACTGGGCGGCCCGCTCGGCGGTGGTCATCCACTGGACAAAGGTGACCGCGGCCTTGCGCTGCTCGGGCGTGGTCTTCTTGAAGATGTAGAAGTTGCCGCCGCCGGTGGGCGAGCCCGGGCGGGCGTTGGCCGGGAGCATGCCGACGCCGAAGTCGAACTTGGCGTTGGTGCGCACGTTGGTCAGGTTGCCCGTGGTGGTCCACATGATGGCGGTCTTGCGCTCGAAGAAGTCACGGGGCGTGGTGGCCCAGTCGATCGTGCCCTTGGGGGAGACCTCGTACTTGAAGGCCAGGTCCACGAGGAACTGGAGGGCCTCCACGGCCTTAGGCTGGTCGAAGAAGACCTTGGTGCCCTCGGGGTTCATGAGCTCGACGCCGTTCTGGATGGCCAGGGCCTGGAACAGCCAGTAGGCATAGCCCGTCGAGGGGATGGCCACGCCCCACTGGGTGACCTTGCCCGAGGCGTCCTTCTTGGTCAGCTTCTTGGCGAAGGCCACGAGCTCGGTCCAGTTCTTGGGCGGGGTGTTCGGGTCCAGGCCGGCCTCCTTGAAGGCCTCCTTGTTCCAGTACATGACGATGGTCGAGCGCTGGAACGGGATGCCCCAGGTCTTGCCGCCGGTCTGGCTGTTGCTCATGAAGCCGGGGAAGAACTGCTTGGTGAAGCCCATCTCGGCCGGCGAGAGGATGCTGTCGTAAGGGATGATCGCATCCTCGTCGATGAGGGTGTACATGTCCGTGGACAGGAGCACCGCCACATGGGGCGGCTCTCCGCCGCGCAGGGCCGTCAAGGCCTTGGTCAGGGTGTCGCGGTAGATGCCCGCGTAGACCGGGGTCACCTTGATGTCCGGATGCTCCTTCATGAACTCGGCGGTCATGCCCTCGATGATCTTCGTGATGGGGCCGCCCACCGACACGGGGAAGTAGAAGACGAGCTCCGTCTGCTTGGCGAACGCGGCCCCGGACAGGCAGCATACGGCAAGAAGTGACAGCAGGAAGCATTTGATCGCCTTGGCCAATCCAAACATAGCATACCTCCAGTTAGGGCTTGCAAAGGCAGGTGGTCGTCCGAAACAGCCTTGCCCAGTCGGGAACGCCGACATGGATGCGCGCGCTCAGAGGCGGATCATCGCAACGTCCGTCTAGGGCTCCCCGACGTAGCAATAACCGCGCCTAGAAAATCAGTTCCTGCGAATGACTTGCGCCCTTCGTACCCGGCGAGCCTTCCGGACGCAACCTGCTCCTTGGCGGGTTCTACACCCGCGCCCCGGTCTGCTTATGGAAGAAATGCAGCTTGTCCTGCATGTAGCGCAGGGCCACCTGCGAGCCCGGCGCAAGATTCACCATGCCCTCGACCGATACGGCCAGGGCTTCCGAGCCGATCCGGCAGGTGACCACGGAGCCGAATCCGAGATATTCCACGGATTCGACAACCCCGCGCCAGCTGCCCTGGGGATCGAAAGACAGGTGCTCGGGCCGGATGCCCAGGATGCAATCCGGAGAGTCGGCCTGAGGAACGCCGGCTTCGGCGCACCCGGCTATCGTGATACCGCAAGAGCACCTGGCCAGATTCAGGAGGTTCATGGGCGGCGTGCCGATGAAGTTCGCCGTGAAGACCGTGGCGGGCCGCGAAAACAGCTCCGCCGGAGTGCCGTTCTGCACGATGCGTCCTTGGTCCAGGAGGATGATCCTGTCGGCCATGCTCATGGCCTCGACCTGGTCGTGCGTGACGTAGACCAGGGTCATGCCCAGCGACTGCTGCAGGGCGCGGATCTCGCGGCGCATCTCCTGGCGCAGCTTGGCGTCCAGGTTGGAAAGCGGCTCGTCCATGAGGCAGACCGAGGCCTCGGCCACGAGGGCCCGGCCGAGGGCCACGCGCTGCTGCTGCCCTCCCGAGAGGGCCGCAGGCTTGCGGCCCAGGAGGCTGTCCAGGCCCAGGATATCGACCGCGCGGGCAAGGCGCTTCCGCCGCTCCGGCCGCGGCACCTTGCGCACCTTGAGGCCGAACAGGATGTTCTCCCGGACCGTGAGGTGGGGAAAGAGGGCGTAGGACTGGAACACCATGGCCAAGTGGCGCTGGGAAGGCGGGAGGTGCGTCACCTCCTTGTCGCCGATGAAGACCCGGCCGCTGGTCACTTCCTCCAGTCCCGCGATCAGGCGAAGCGTGGTGGACTTGCCGCAGCCCGAAGGGCCGAGCAGGACCAGCAGGCCCCCCTCAGCCACCTCGAAGCTGATGTCATCGACCGCGCACACCGAACCCCAGTGACGACTAACGTGCTCCATGCGAATGGCGGACAAGCTGTGCTCCGATAGTTTGGTTACTGGGTGGAGAACACCCGTGTTGCTTGAAACTCTCCGCGTACGTTCAACCTATTGCGCCAGGGCGAGATGTCGAGGCCAGCCCGCGAAGGGGCTCGCGCGCCCTCATCCGAGTCCCGGCGTCACGCCGCGTCGGGCGATCCCCGGCGAGCATCCGTCCACGAGTCTGGTGATGCTGTCCAGGTATTCCCGCCAGTATCCAAGATAGAAGGCCAGGGCCTTGGAAAAATTCTTGCCCACCAGCCCGTCGAGCAGGAGCTGGCTGATCCGCCGCTCCCGCGAGAGGACGGACTGGGAAAGGAGAAAAACCCGGCGCTCGTCGTCGCCCATCTCCCGTGCGAGCCGCCTGATGACGCTCCTTGACCGAGGCTGATACATCCACAAGTATTGCAGGTCCAGAGCATTGACAATGGCGATGTTCAGCAGATCGCTCCGCTCGAACTCAAGGGTCTGGATGAACTCGTTCGACTCCAGCAGCGAAGGGACATCCTCCAGGGGGAAAAGCACTTCCAGCTGGCCATGGAGGACGAACAGCTGCTTCAGCTTGCTGGAATAATCCTGGAGGCGCATGCGCAGGTGCTCGGCTTTGTCGGCAAGCCCTTCGATCACCCCCGCGACGCAGTCGGAGGCTAGCTTCGAGATGACGGCCGCCCATTGCTGCAGGATGGCTCCCACGCCCGTGAAGCCGGCCAGGAGGAGCAGCTCGCCTGCCGCCCCGCTGTAGGCCACGGCCAGCGGGATGGCCAAGAGGCTTCGGAAGAGGTTGCCGATGATCGCCCTTCTTGGCAGGCCGCGCAGGAAATTATGGCTGGCCAGGTACAGGCCGTTGACCATGGACATGGACGCATAGAGCGTCATGGGGCTCGTCGTGACGGTGATCCCGAAGGATCGCTCCAGGAGGACGGTCTTCACCAGATAGTCGAGCAGGGGCACCGAGAACCCGGTGAACAGGAGGGAGTCGGCCAGCCTGTCCCAGCTCACGTAGCTGTTCCACTTGAGCAACGACGATCGATGTATGCCGCCGCACCCGAGCACCGACTGGATGATGTTCCGCAGGCCCGTGATAGCGAACCAGATCAGCGCTCCGCCGTAGGCCAGCAGCCACCAGTCCTTGGTCAGGGCGAACGTGAGATAGGCCGCCGCGAACCCGGCGAGTATCTTGAGCCCGATCTTGAGCCCGGTATTCAGATACCTGAAGGGAATCGCGCCCTGCTCCTTCCGCTCCGACTCGACGAGGCGCAAGCCGTTGCCTGCCTCCCGTTGCACTCCGCCCAGGGTATGGATGTTGCCCTCGCTGGCCGACTTGCAGTCGTCGATGACCCAGTCCAGCTGGCGCCGATAGCCGAGCCCGCGCAGTCCGGGGATGCGGCGGACAAGACGGCGCATGCCGGAGGAGAAGTCGCCTGCCCCGGATAGCGGCACGCTGGTTACGCGGGCGTACGCGGCGACTCCCACTGGTATCCCGCGAAAGGACGCGCCGGCCCGCTCCAGCTCACGCTGTACGCGCCAGGGTAGTGAATCCTTGACCACGAACCCCATGCCCTGCGCTCGCCCGGATTGCCCCATGGAGTCGGAGCCTATGCACACCTTGAGGGGCTTGTCCCTGTAATATGATTGCAGGCTCTGGATATCGTAGAGAATCTCGACGAGCTTGCCCCCATGGCCGGGTGCATCGCCCTCCGGCCTGTCGGCCCGCTCGATCATCTCGGTGATGAACCGCTTCAGCTTGATGACGTTGGAGGAATGGAGCGCGGCCTGCATGCGCAGAATGCGCTCGCGGTCCGGATCACGCCCCAGGGCGTTGTTCTTGAGGTTGAATATCTCCAGGTGGGTGATCCTGCCCTTGCAGTCGTAAAGCAGTTCGAGCACGCGCTCGACAGTCAGGCCGTCCAGATCAAGGACGATGCGATGCTTGGGATGAAGGCTGTAAAGACGGTCGAGCAGTTCCGTGAGCGGGAGGAGCCGCGGCTCGGGAACGCCCTGCGCATGCCCTGGCGCGTCCGGGTCCGGCAGCCCCGGATTCCTCGCGGGCAGCAAGTACAGTTCGGTAAGCTCATGGGCGTCGAGGCTGTCCATCCGCTCGACGAGCCGCTCGATCCCGGCCTTCTCATCTTCGGACGCCAGCTGATGGCGTGCCCGGAGGTCCGCCGTGCGCGCGCGCATGAGCGGGAGCAAACGCTCGTGGAGAAACTTGCTCAGGTGGAAGATGGATGGCTGGCCCGAGCCGACGAATGAGAGGAAATCTCCCTCGCGGAGGGGCGGCATGCCCAGGTCGAGGCTGGCGTTGATGTCCGGCAGATGGGTCCGGTTGAACTCCCGCAGGACTTCCAGGACATGGGCCTCGTGGCGCTTGGCGACTTGCCGCCCCTGATCCATGAGCGCCTGGACCGCCGGGGAGGAGAGAAAGCTCAGGAAGCCTTGGGCGTCCGTCAACCCGCGCGGCATCCAGATGATCTTGACGAGCCGCTCCCGGTAGCGGGCGAAGAACTCGATGCCGATCCTGACCTTGATGTCCATGATCGCCGCGGCTTCCAGAAGCTCCTCGGCCGCCTCCCTGGGGACGAAATGGTAGTAGATCACGGTCAGGCGACGGATGCCCTTGATCCAGGCGTCCATGACCAGATGCGAGGCCGACTTCCTGCCCTTGGTGTTGACGTCGTGCACATGGTCGTCAAAAGAGACCTGGTTCCACTCCTCCGGCATTTCCAGGAGGTGGTACTTCCTGAGCTGCTCGCGCACCACCCGGGGGCGGCCGGCGGTCACGGCGCGGAAATCGTGGGCCAGCTCGAGCTGTCGGATGCCGCCCTCCCTGCCGCGGAGCAGCCTCTTCATGATCTCGACGAGCACGCGGGAGGCATTGACGCGCAATGGCCCCTGCGCCGTGTAAAGGACCTCCTCGCGCAGGGAGCGCAGGGCCTCCAGGCGGTCCGAGGCCTTGCCTATCTCCAGGGAATCAAGGAGGTGGGCCACGGCGTGGGCGATGCGCAACGCCCGATGGGCAGCCATCTCCTTGATCCCGTGGGGATGGAGGTAGGGCGCAAGAAGCCTCCTGTGCGCCGGAGCGCCTTTGCGCCGTGCGATGTCGTTGACTATGCGCAGCAGTTCGTAATCGCGCCTGTCGAAAAAGAAACGCGAGCAGCGTGCGCACTCCTCCGGACCCAGGTCGTGCGAAGCCGGCTCTTCCATCTGGCTTGTTGGCATCCCGTGAGGCTCTGACACTGTCTTCCCTTGACCATGACGCGGGTTCGAGCGAGCATGCGCTGGCGAAAAACTTTTCGAATTTGTAAGCCATGACTTTCATAAAAGTAAATAGGTTTGCGCGCGCTTTAGCGGCCGGCCTGTCAGTTACCAAGCATCCATGAGCAATGCTTGAGCTTTGCCCAAGCCTTGCGAAGTTGAAAAAAGCCAGGCTGGCTTTTTCAAAGTCCAATGAAAAACGATCCCCTTCCATCCGCCGATCCGCAATCCACGGCCGGCGCGGCGTCGCGCTTGTCATGATGGAGCGAAATAGATAAGCACCCTGCATGGATAAACGGGCAAAACGCCATAAGGCGCTCCTGGAATTCATTTCCGAGCGCGGCTTCGCCACCATCGAAGATCTTTCTCGCCATTTCGTGGTCACTCCTCAGACCATGCGCAAAGATATCAACACGCTGGCCGAGGAAGGAAAAATACAACGATTTCACGGTGGCGCAGGTGTTCCGCTGGGCTCGGAGAATATCCTCTACGACCAGCGCAAGGCCATGTTCATGGAGGAGAAGCAGAGGATCGGAAAGCTGTGCGCGCAGCACATTCCAGAGGGAGCCTCCCTGCTCATCAACATCGGCACGACGACCGAGGAGGTCGCCAGGGCGCTCCTGGAGCATAAAAGACTGCGCATCGTCACGAACAGCCTGAACGTGGCTTCCATCTGCGCCCGAAATCCCGATAACGACGTCGTGGTCGCCGGCGGCACGGTTCGCCACCGCGACCATGGAATCGTCGGCTCAAGCGCCGAGCGGTTCATCCGCGAGTTCCGGGTGGACTATGGCATCATCGGCATTTCCGGCATCGACGAGGACGGCAGCATCCTCGATTACGACTACCGGGAAGTGGCCGTGGCGCGATCAATCATCGAATGCTCGCGGCATGTCTATCTTGTCACGGACAACTCCAAATTCGGACGGCCCGCCATGGTCAAGGTAGCCCACCTCTCGGAGCTCACCGCCCTCTTCACCAACGCTCCCCTGCCCGAGCGTTGGACAAAGCTCGTGCGCGATGCAGGCACGGAATTGTATCTGGCCTGAAGCGCGCGTTTCCCATGGTCCAATAGAGCGGTTTGACCTTGAGGCGCTCGCTCCGACGCTGACGGCGCAAGCGGATCGCGTCTACGCCCACGCGGCGGCAAACCAATCAAACCCATGGCATTCCAAGCGTTTT